>DAIRFN010000105.1:0-15292 GCA_036795065.1 Vicinamibacterales bacterium | reverse complement strand
CCACGTCACCACGCTTCCACTTGAAGAAGGTGCGCTCGGCCGGCTGTCCGAGGACGACTGCAATGCCACGTTCGATCGCCTGAAGGCCACGACCAGCCTTGCCGAGGCGGTGGCGAAAGCGGATGTGATCATCGAGGCAGCGCCCGAGAAGGTGGATCTCAAGGTCGCGCTGCTCGCCGCCATCGATGCCTCGGCGCCGGCCGAGTCCGTCATCGCGTCCAATACCTCCGCGCTCAGCATCACCGAGCTCGCGGCCGTGCTCAAAGACCCCGGTCGCGTTGGCGGGATGCACTTCTTCAATCCGGTCCACAAGATGAAGCTGGTGGAGGTGGTGCGCGCCCTCGAGACCACCGACGAGACCGTTTCCGTGATGCAGGAAGTCGCGCACCGGATGGGCAAGGAGACGGTCGTCGTCAGGGAGTCGCCGGGATTCATCACCAGCCGCATCAACGCGATGATCGGCAACGAGGCGTTCTACATGCTGCAGGAGGGCATCGCGTCGGCCCGCGACATCGACAAGGCGCTCAAGCTGGGGCTGAATCATCCGATGGGCCCCTTCGAGCTGGTGGACCTCGTCGGACTCGACACGCGACTGAGCATCCTGCAGCACCTGCATCGGACACTCGGCGAGAAGTTCCGCCCGTGCCCGCTGCTCGAGCAGTACGTGAAAGGAGGACGCCTGGGCCGGAAGTCTGGCAAGGGAGTCTACGACTACTCGTCCACGAGGACGTCGGCGCGCCGATAATCTGGACCTGACCCCTTTCACCTGAAGCGGTAGGGGGTTCCCTCCACCTGCGACAGGAGATCGGCGGGCGCGTCGGTCGCCACTGCGCGGCCTTCGACCATTGGCGCTACCGGCGAGTGGAGCGCCAGGTACTCCGTCAGCACCTCGTGCACGGTGGCGTCACGCAGTCGAGCATCGGCCACCCCCGGGATGCGGCACACCACGTTCTCCTCGTCCCCTTCGCGCTCGCACCCCAGCACCGTGTAGGCCGTGTCGCGAACGAGCGGCTCGCCCTGGACCGTCACATCCTGCACGCGAGAGCCGGCGGGGTTCGCGATGGTGAACGTCACGCGCAACCCGCTGAATCGAACCAGCCAGCCACCGAAGCGTCGGGTGGGATCCTTCGCAAAGGCGTTCTCCAGCTCTCGCTCCAGCCACTCGACGATCTGCTGCCCCGTGACGATGCCGGACTTGAGCGCCGAGTCCACCGGCATCATGCTCCACAGGTAGTCATCGGTGATGTCCGCCATGCCGCCGGGTGGCGGCACCAGCGGCGGACAGAAGCGGAAGCCGTTCGACACGGCGAAGTCGGTCTTGAACTTCCATCGCAACGCGTCGGTGATGAGGTTGTCCATCGGCGTTTCGAGGACGTAATAGCGGAGCAGCGGCGTCCGGGTCCTGCCGATCACCTTGTCGATCTCCGCGCGGAAGGGCTCGCGCGCGGCCGCGACCATCCGCTTCATTTCACCATCCTCGCGATACTGCTCGGGATCGACATCGAGCAGCGCGTAGGTTTCTTCCTTGATCTTCCCCTGTTCGATCACCAGGTCGAGCTTGCCGACGAAGGAGGCGAACGCGCCGGGCTCGGTGACCTTGCAGGACGTCCCCTGCAGCGGCTCGCGGATCCGCTCGTGCGTGTCGGCGCCCAGGATGTAATCCACGCCGCGCGCGTAGGGTTGGTTGGCCAGATTGAGTTGCTGGGCGAGGCCCATGTGCGACATCACGAAGACCAGCTGGCACCCCTTTTCTTCGCGGAGGAGCCTCACGTATCCGGCGAGGTCCTCCTCGGGACGTGTGAACCGGATGCCTCGTGAGTAGGCCGGGGACTGCCGCGTCGGTGTCAGGGGATCGTTGTAGCCGACGAAACCAACCTTCGTGGCACCCAGTTCGAAGATCTGGTACGCGGGAAACATGAGACCTGTCTCCGGCCCGTTGTCATGAAACATGTTGGCGCAGACCGTCGCCGCGGTGTACATGCCCATGTTCTTCACGAGCATCTCCTTGCCGTACACCACCTCCCAGTTACCGGGCAGCACGAGGTCGTAACCAATCCGGTTGACCAGCGGGACGATGGCCGCCCCCTGCGAGAGTGCGGCCACGGCGCTGCCCTGGAAGCAATCGCCGCCATCGACCAGCAGGGTGGAGCCGGCGTTCTGCTTCCGGAGCGCCGTGAGCATCGTGCGCAAGGTGGCGAACCCGCCCCGCCGCTTGAAGACCGGGCGCCCGTTCTCGTGGAAGAACTCGTCGTGGATGTCGAGCTGGCCGTGCATGTCGGCCGTGTGCAGGATGGTGAGGTGCTGCGCCTTCCCGGCCTGGACGGCCGCGCTGCCGGCCATCGCGGCCGCCTCGGCGCGGCCCTGCAGGCTGATCGCCGCGGCCGGGCCCAGCCCGAGACCCACCCCCATCGAGCCGACGTCCTTGAGGAAGTCCCGCCGATCGGTCCGATGACGCCGGCCGCAGGTGCGGTTCGGGCGTGTCCTCGTCATGGGGCTGCCTCCGGATCCAACACAGTCACCCTGTTGGCCGCTGACGGCGACCTGATCGAGACGGCGCCGCCGCTCTTCAGGCTACTCGAACTCCTGGCTCAGCGCGGAGAAGGTTGCGCTGACAGGGGATGGACGGCCCTCGGGAGTCGCCCGCAGCCCCTCACAACGGCCGCGAAGCAGCTATAATCCGCGTCTCCAAAGGAGTTCAGCGATGTCGATGACGCGACGACTGACGGCCATCGCGGTGGCATGCCTGCTCGGGTCCCTTGCGGTCGGCGCACAGGCCCCGCCCAAACAGGCGGGCGGCGAGCCCAAGACCACGTGGTACTTCTACACGGTGAAGTGGGGATTCCAGGACGAGTACCTCGATCTCTTCCAGCGCAACCACTATCCCATCCTGAAGGCCAAGGAGAAGGCCGGCCGGTTCTCCGCGGTGAAGACCTACGTGCCCGAGTTCCATGGGGACGGGCGCGGCGACTGGACGTTTGCGGTGGAGCTGGTCGTCCCGCCCAATGCGCCCGCCACACCGACGGATGAAGAGATCATCGCAAAGCTCTATCCCGACCGCGCGAAGTTCGCGCGCGAAGAGCAGCGGCGCTTCGAGATCCTGACGGCACACTGGGACGTGCCGCTCAACCGGATGGACCTGGATTCGCGGAAACCCACTCGCTGATCGGGACTGGTGTCGCCGACACACGCGGGGACCCGATCGTGACGATCCGCGAGCTTCGATCCGCCGACGAGTTGCGCCGGTACCTGGCGTTCGCCGCCGACGTGTATCGGAACATCCCGGCGTGGGTCCCGCAGGACGAACACCACCTGGTAGAGCAGTTGAGCGGCCGGGGCTTCGCCGGCACGCACGTGCGGATCCAGGCGTTCTGGGTGGAAGACGAAGACCGCATCCTTGCGACCGCGACGGGTGTCGTGGATGACCTGTTCAACACGCACTGGCATGACCGCGTCGGGCACGTGCTGTTCTACGAGGCGCTGCCCGGGCAGGAGGCCGCGTCGCGGGCGCTGCTGGATGCCACCTGCGGCTGGTTACAGCGCCAGGGGTGCACCGCGGCGCGGTTCGGGTTCCTCTACGGCTGGCAGCTGCCGCTCACGATTGATGCGTACGACGAGGTGCCGACGGCGTTCCATACCGTGAATCCGCCGTATTACCACCGGTACATCAAAGACGCGGGGTTCACCACCGAATGTGGCGCGGTGGAGTACATCATCAACTTCACTCCGGACCTGGCCGTCCGCTACGAGCAGATGGTTAGGGATGCCGGAGCGCGCGGCGTGGTGATGCGGCCCTGGCGCTTGGCAGACGCCGAGGCCGAAGCCGGACTCTTTTCTCGCATCTACAACGCCACGTTCGGCACCCACTGGGGGGCCCCGCCGTTCACGCCCGAGGACTGCGAAGACCTCATCAAGGAGCTCCGCGATGTGACGCCCGAGGACCAGACCGCCTTCGCAGACGTCGGCGGCGACACCGTCGGCGCCGTGCTCGCGGTGCCGGACATCAACCAGGCGCTTCACCGGCTGAAGGCCTCGCCCGCACCGCCAGACGGCGACGCCGTGGCCGCGGCGCTGTCGGCCATCGACCATGGCGTGCTGATCTCGATCAGCGTCCTCGAATCTGCTCGTGGCACGGGCCTGAACCTGGCGATGGCCGCCCGTGTGTACCTGGCGATGATGGCGCGCGGCTATCGCAGCGCCAGCTACACCACGGTGCTCGACACCAATCGCCGGTCGCGCCGCACCGCAGAGAAGCTGGGCGGGCGCATCCGGCGGAACTTCGTCGTGTATCGCCGCGACCTGGCCTGACGCGCGCCTACCTGGTGCCGGCCGCCATCCTGAGGTCCACCGACGCCACCGTCTTCTCCCACGCCATCGTGAGCGTCGCGCCGGTGTCGGTGACGTTCACGAATGCGATCGTGAACTGCTCCACCGACTGGTCGGTGGTGCGCACCGTCATCGGCGCGCGGGCGATGTCGGACTTCGAGTCGTAGTTGTACGCGCCGTAGAGCTTCACCTTGTCGTCGGGGTCGTACTTCTCCTGACGAGTCTGGGTGTTGAGCACCAGCGTCCAGTTGCCGGGCTTCAGCTCCACGAACACGTTGTAGACACCTGGCTCGATGGTCTTCCCGCCAATCACCAGCGGCGCCTGTGTCGTGAGCGTAGTGGTGTCGTTGGCGCCCGCGCGCCAGATCGCCGAGCCGTCCATCACCTGCTTGCCGTACTCGGCGCCGGTGCCGAAGATGTCCTTCCGCCCGCGCAGCAGCGGACGGCCGTAGTCCACGACGATCCACTTGCCGTCTTTGTAGCGCTGACCTTCCGCGGTCTTCTCCCAGGCGCCGCCCAGCTGGATGGCCGCCTGCCCTACCGGCGACGCGGGCAGCTTCACGCCCGGGACGCCCTGCGCGAGCGACACGGCGCCCATCGCGGCGCACAACACGAAGATCGACAACGAGTGATTCACACGCATGGGGACCCTCCTGGCAACCCTGCCAGTCTATCGCGACCCGCGACAACGAGTGGGGGACCGGCGCACGCGCAGCCGGCAGCCATCCCGGCCGTGACGGCGATCACGCAGTACAATCGGCGCGTGGACCGGGAGGCGCTCCGCCGATTCGCCAGACGCGACTGGTCGGCCGTGGCCGATGCCAAGCGCGACTATTGGGCCGAGCAGTACCGCACGCGGGGCTCCGAGGCGGCGAGGCGCGCGTCGCTACTGCTGCTCGAACATGCGCGGCACGTCCGACCCGGATTTCCCTCCGACGCCGAGCGCTCGGCGGACCTGGCCAGCCACATCGAGACATGTGAGCGACTGGATCGGGCTGCCCGTGCGTTCACCGGTCGCTGACATCCTCGCCGATCTCGCCAGTGCCCTCCGGCAGCTCGGCATGCCGTGGTATCTGTTCGGGGCGCAGGCATCCATCGTCTACGGCGTGGCACGCCTGACCGCTGACGTGGATGTCACGGTCCGGGCGCCGTCGGCGTCGCCGGTCAGCGAGTGGTTGCGGGTCATCGAGCAGCATGGTTTCCGACGGCGCTTCGACAACCCGGCATTCGTCGAGCACAGCCGGGTCCTGCCGCTGGTGCACGTAACCACTGGGCTCCCCGTCGACATCGTCCTCGCCGGGCCCGGGCTCGAAGACGAGCTCCTTGCCCGTGCCGTGACGCACACCATCGATGACGTTGAGGTGCCGGTGGTGGAGGTATCCGACCTGGTGATCCTCAAGGTGCTGGCCGGGCGGCCCAAGGACCTCGAAGACGTCCACACGTTGCTGCGGGTACAAGGCCCCCGCATCGATGTCGCGCGCATCCACCACGTCCTGGGCCTGCTCGAAGAGGCACTCGGCCAGAGCGACCTGCTCGCGACGTTCGAACAGGCCCGGTCTCACTCAGGCGCTTGAAGGAGAGAATATGCTGGCCAATTTCCGCTCATCCGCTGCGCTGCTCCTGCTCGCCCTGCCCGCCTTCGCCTCGGCCGACACCATCGCCGGCCGCTGGAAGCTGCTGGCCGCCGAGGATCTCCGCGCGGATGGCACTGTGGCGCGCCTGCCATGGGGTGCCCATCCAGTGGGCACGATCGTCGTAGAAGGCGGTTCCTGCTACCTGCAGATCATGTCGGGCGACGTCCCCTCCTTCGGTGCGGGCGCCACGCCGATCGGCGAACAGATGAAGGCCACGCTCCTCAGTAGCTACATCGCCTACAGCGGCCCGTGCGTGGTGGACGAGGCGAAGGGCAGCGTGACGCTGAAGGTGGAGGCCGCGTGGCGGCCGGACTACGTGGGCACCGAGCAGGTCAGGTACTTCCGCTTCGAGAAGGGCCGGCTGCTCTTCGGTCCGGCGCAGGGCTCGATCAGGGCCGGCGACGAGCGATGGACGCGCCGCCTGACGCTGGAGCGAGTGGGTCCGGCTCCCCGCTGACACCCGGGGTTCCATCCGCCGACTCCGCGCGCACGATCCGGATCGGCCGCGTCGCGGAGGCGCGATAGGATTGCGCCATGCACATCGGACAGACCCCGCTCGTCCGCCTGGAACGCGTCGCTCCTGACAACGGCGTCGAGGTCTGGGTGAAGTGGGAGGGCGCCAACCCCACCGGCAGCATGAAGGATCGCATGGCGCTCTCGATGGTCCGGGGCGCGGTGGACCGTGGCCAGCTCCGTCCCGCCGGTCGCGTCGTCGAGTACACCGGCGGCAGCACCGGCAGCTCGCTCGCGATGGTGTGCGCCGCGCTCGGCTATCGCGCGCACTTCGTCTCGTCGGACGCCTTCGCAGAGGAGAAGCTCCAGACGATGCGCGCCTTCGGCGCGCGACTCGAGGTGTTGCCCAGCGAGGGCGGCAAGATCACGCCGGGGCTCATCCAGGCCATCGTCGCGCGAGCGCGGGAGCTCGCCGCGGAGCCCGACACGTTCTGGACGGATCAGTTTAATAACAAGGACAACCCGGCCGGCTATCACGCCATGGCCGACGAGACGCTGGCTGCGCTCGGCGGGCGCCTCGACGAGTTCGTCATGATGGTGGGCACGGCTGGCTGCTTCTCCGGGAACGCCGAGGTGTTCAAGGCGAAGGTACCGGAGGTGCGCTGCATCGCAGGCGAGCCCGCCACCAGCCGGGCGCTGACGACGAGCGGGCCCTTCAGCGGTCATCGCATCGAGGGCACGGGCCCCGGCTTTGCGCCGGCCAACTACCGCGCCGACCTGGCGGACGCGGTCGTGGCGGTCACCGACGCCGACGCGTACCAGACGGCGCGCCGGCTGGCGCGCGAGGAGGGCATTTTCGGCGGCATCTCGTCCGGTGCCAACGTCTGGATCGCGCTCCAGCGCGCGAAGCAGCTCCCTGCCGGATCGCGCATCGTGACGACGGTGTGCGATTCGGGGCTCAAGTACCTCGCCGGCGATCTCTACCGCGAGGTTCCGGCCGAGGAGACGACGTAGCCGCGCAGGCACCCTGGCGCGCGCGGGACCTCTCCGCTCCGAAAAGAGACTCGGGTCACCGCAGGGCGCGAACGCTCGTCTGCCGCGCCGGGATGATCGGCAGCACGATGCGCGACGGGTGCTGGGCATCGTGATACACCGCGTTGGTCGCCACGCGCCACTGCCGCTGCTGGTTGAGCGGCTCGCCCGTGTTCGGGTTCACGTCGAAGCGCGGGAAGTTGCTGCTCGAGATATCGATCCGGATGCGGTGCCCACGTTTGAACACCAGCGATGTCGGGTACATCTCGATGGTCATCTCCGCCGGCGTCCCCGGCTGGAGCATCGTCGCCGTCTTCGCGCCGTTCCGGTAGCGCGCGCGCACGATGCTGTCGGCGACGTTCAGGTCCACGCCCGCGGGGTAGTCCCGGCTGGGCGGATAGACGTCCACCAGCTTCGCCGTGAAGTCCGTGTCAGGGCCATCGGAAGCAGCCCATAAGGTCACCACCAGCCGGCCGGTCACCTCCACGTCCTGCTCGAGCGGGGGCGTCTGGAACACGACGACATCGGGCCGTGCCGACAGCGGCAGCGTATCGCGGCACAGCCAGTGGTCCGGCGTGCAGCGCTGATCCTGCGCGCCGCGTGGCATCAGGATCCCCTCGGACGAGACGTTGCCACCAATCGTCGGCACGGGGTTGCGGGGATCGAACTGATACCGCGTGGGTGGCGCCTCTCCCGGCGCCTGCGGTGACAACGTGCCATCCGCGTGCAGGTAGTAGGGCGTCGCCTGCGTGCGCGCCAGGGGCCACTCGCGCTCGTCGCGCCACGAGCCGCCGACGAACAGCCGTCCCTCGGGCGTCTTTCGCGCGTCGCCACCGCCCATCACGAACAGGCGGACGGGCGCCTCGTTCTCCACGCCATTCTGCTCGCCCTTGAGCCAGCGGTCGAACCAGCGCGCGCGGAGCGCGTTCATATCGATGGCGGCCTCGGGCCCGAACTCGGCGATGCCCGAGAAGCTCACGTTCTGCCCCCCGTGCGTCCACGGCCCGATGATGAGGCGCTGGTTGCGCTTGGCCTTGGAGAGCTGCACGTAGTTCAGGTTCGCGACCTGCGTGCCCCACGAGTCGTACCACCCGGTGACATGGTAGGCGGGCACGTCCTGGTACTTCCCGATGTGCTCCACCACGCTGGCGCCCATGTCCACCCAGAAGGCGTCGTTGTCGCCGTGGCGCATCGCCTCGACGAGCCAGGCCTCGTAGTCGGGCGCGAGCTTCAGGGGCGTGGTTCCGGGCCTGAGCGGGAGCCCGCGCACGTACTCTCGCACGCGGGCGCCGAGGTCCTCGAGGGCGGGCACGGCCTCGGGCGTCACCGCCGCGCGCGTCGCCGAGAGCCGCCCGTTGGGGCTGGGCGCCACGCCCGTCGCCCCGGCGCGCAGGCCGGTGGCGTTCCCGAGCGTGAACACCCAGTTCAGCCACCGCAGCTCGAACGCGCCGTTGTGGCGCACGCCGTAGTAGCCCGTGTTGCTCATCGCGTCCACCGGGACCATCGCGGTCAGCGCCGGCGCGTTGGTGATGGCCAGCGCGTGCTGCGTGGCGCCGGCGTAGGACGTGCCCACGGTTCCGATCTTGCCCGTGGACCACGACTGCTTCGCGATCCACGCCAGCAGGTCGGCTCCGTCCGCTCCGTCGTCCTGGATGGGACGCCATCGGCCCTCGGACCGGTACCGCCCGCGCACGTCCTGGAAGACGACAGCGTAACCGCGGGGGACGAAGTAGTTGACCACGCCCGCGGCGGTGGTGTCCTTGTTGTACGGCGTGCGCTCCACGATGGCGGGCACGCGGCCCGCGACGACGCCACCGCGGCCGGGGAGGTAGACGTCGGTGGCCAGCCGCACGCCGTCGCGTGCGGGCACCATGACGTTCTGCAGCGCGATCACGTCGAAGCGATCGGCGGGCGGCGCCTGCGCGCCGGCGCCACCGGCCGTGTCTGCCACCGCGGCCACGGCCAGCACCAGCAGCGGAACACCGAGCCGTCTCGTCTGCGGCACCAGCACCGCGCTGTTGAACCACACGAGCACCGATCCCGCCAGGCAGGAGAGTTTCATGGTGCCTGGATTCTAGTCGGGAATGTGGCCCTGAAAGTTGACTGGCACACCCTTCTGCCACCGCGGGCTTGTTCGTGGGCGCGAGACAGGATATGAATTCGCTCCAGCGGAGGTAGCTACGGTGTCCGACGTCCAACGACCGTCTCGTCGCACATTCCTCGGCACCGCCGGTGCCGCCGCCGCCGCGCTCGCCGCGCCGCGTCGTGACAACACCGCCCTCGCAGCCCAGGCGTCGGCTCCGGTGGTCACACGCACCGACGTGATCTACGGGCGCGTGGAAGGCTCGGCGCTGCTCGCGAACATCGCGTGGCCCGACGGCCCCGGCTCGCGGGCCGCCATCCTCTCCGTCCACGGCGGACGCTGGCGAGCCGGCAACCGCACCGACGCGAGCAGCATCAAGGTGACCCAGTGGGCGGAGGCCGGTTTCTTCGCCATGTCGATCGACTACCGGCTGGTCGGCGGGTCGCCGGCGCCGGCCCCCTACATCGACCTGCGGTGCGCCATCCGGTGGCTGCACGCACATGCGGCCGACTACGGCGTGGATCCGGAACGCATCTACCTCATCGGGCAGTCCGCGGGCGGCCACATGGTGTCGCTGGCCGCTACGCTCGGTGATGGACCGTTCCCTAGGGCAGGCGGCTGGGACGCCGCGCGCAGCGACGTCCGGGCCGTCGTCAGCGTCGCCGCCGCCTACGACCTCAACACACTCTCGTGGGGCAACCTGTGGACGCCGGTCTCGGGCAACATCGAAGAGCAGCGGAGGCTGGCCTCGCCCATGACGCACGTGAGCACCTCGACCAGGCCCATCCTCGTCATTCATTCGGATGACGACAAGTCGGTGCCGGTGCAGCAGGCGGTGGACTTCGTCGGGAAGCTGAAGGCGGCCGGCGTGCAGCACCGCTTCGTCCACTACACCGACCGCGGTCACATGGGGATGACCGACGAGGTGATCAAGGAGACGCGTGCCTTCATCGTGGAGATGGAGCCGAAGAAAGGATAGGGTTCGTTCGCAAGGGAGGACACCATGAGGATCGTGGGCATTGTCGCCGCCGGAACGCTTGCCATCGCCACCCACACCGCCGCCGCGCCGGATGAGGCAGTGAGCTACCCTGCAGACTACCGGCAATGGGCCCACGTCAAGAGCACGCTGGTCGGCCCGCAGAACCCGGGCTTTGCCACCAACGGCGGGCTGCATCATTTCTACGCGAACGCGAAGGGCATGGAGGGCTATCGCACCGGGACCTTTCCGGATGGCGCCGTACTGATCGACGACCTGGTCGAGTTGAAGGACGCGGCCACACCGGGCGTCAGCGACGAAGGCGCGCGCAGGCGGATCGCGGTGATGGTGAAGGACAGCCGGAAGTTCGGCGACACCGGCGGCTGGGGTTTCGAGGTCTTCAAGGGCGACACGCAGGCGGCGGCGCTTGACGTGAAGGCCCGCGCCGCGTGCTTCGCGTGTCATCAGAAGGCGGCGAACGCGGTGTTCAGCCAGCTGCGGAAGTAGCGATCACGACGCCGGGCCGCCCGCTCCATAATCGGCGGTATGGCAGTCAAGGACGGCTGGTCCGGTCGGGTGTTCGAGGACTTCGAGGTGGGCGACATCTACCCGCACCCGCTGGGTCGCACGGTGCTCCCGGTGGACAACAGCTGGTTCACGCTGCTCACGCAGAACATCAACCCGATTCACTTCGACCGGGTTTATGCCGAGCAGACCGAGTTCAAGCAGCCGCTGGTGGACTCCACCTTCACGCTGGCGCTGGTGACCGGACAGTCCACGTTCGACCTGTCGTTCAACGTGATGGCCAACCTGGGCTGGGACGAGGTGCGGCTCCCCAACCCGCTCTTCGAGGGCGACACGGTCTACTCGCGGAGCGAGGTGCTGGAAAAGCGCGAGTCGAAGTCGCGCCCGAACGTCGGCATCGTCACGGTGAAGACCACCGGGTTCAAGCAGGACGGGACCATCGTCATCGAGTTCCGGCGGACGTTCATGGTCTACAAGCGCGGCCACGTTCCGCCCCACGCGCGCACGCGGGTGCCGGAGCCGAAAGTGACGACGTAGATATTCGTGATTGCTGACGCACGAGCCGTGGCCCCCGAGCTTCCGGGAGACGACGCGATGGGCGTCAGCAACCCCCTATCTCGGCCGCGCGTCCTGGTTCGCCAGCACCCAGCTCGCCTGGTGCACGAGCCGCGCGATCTTCTCCATCTTCTCGTAGTTGATCCGCTCGGGCCGGTCGTACTGCGTGTGGTAGTCGGGGTGCAGGCCCGTGTGGAACCACAGCGCGGGCACGCCGTTCTGCAGGAACGGCCACTGATCGCTGCGGCGCAGCAGGTTCGAGCGGTTGTTGTCGTAGCGCATCTTCAGATCCAGCCCGTAGCCGGCCTTGTTCACGCGGTCGACGAGGGCGCTCAGCTCGGGATGGCGGCTGTAGCCCAGGATGTTGATGGCGTTCTTGTTGGACTCGCCGGTCTGCATCTCCAGCCCGTTGAAACGCGGGCCGCCACCGACCAGCACCTCTTCGTTGCGCCCCACCATGTCCATGTTCAGCACAGCCACCGTGCGATCGAGCGGAAAGGTCGGCGTCTCGGTGTACGCCCACGCGCCGAGGAGCGGGCCACGCTCTTCCGATCCCCAGCACGCGAACAGCACCGAGCGCCGCGGGCGCTGGCCAGCCGCGGCCGCCATCGCATAGGCATCCGCGATCTCGAGCAGCGCCACCGTCCCCGACCCGTCATCGTCCGCGCCGTTGTAGATGACGGCGCCGTCGGCGCCCTCGTGATCGTAGTGCGCGGAGATGATCACGACCTCGTCCTTGAGTTTCGGATCGCTGCCTTCAATCATCGCCAGCACGTTACGGTCGGGCACGGTGTGGCGATTCACGGAGGTGGTCAGCGTCACCTCGATGCCGTCGAGCGGGAGCCCCGGATGGCCCTTGGCCGTCTCCGCGGATTTCGACAGGTCCATCAACGAGCGCCCGGTGCCGCGGACCAGCGTTTCGGCCAGGGCTGGTGAGATCTGGCCAACCGGGATGCGGACACGGTCGGCCCAGCTGCCCAGCGTGAAGCGCTCGATGCGCGGGCCCTGCACCGGCCAGAACGCGCGCGCGGATGCCTCGAAGTTCTGCGGTTCCGTGTGGTTGTGGACGTCGGTGACGAAGAGCACGCCGACGGCGCCCTTCTCCTGCGCGGCCAGCGCCTTCTTGATGGCCACGGCGGCCTCGGCCGTCACCACGCCGTCGAAGGGACTCTCGGGATCCCGCTCGCCGGGCTCATGCTCGAGGATGAGCGCGATGCGCCCCTTCACGCGGTCGCCGTAGTCGTCGTAGCCCAGCGTCGGCGAGTGAATGCCGAAGCCGGCGTAGACGACGGGCGCGCGAACCGAGCCGCTGGCGCTGAACCGCTGGGGATAGAAGTCCTGCTCGGGTCGAAGCGACAGCGTGGTCTTGTCGGGCATCGCCACCTCGAGGCGGTTGCCCTCGCCCAGCGTGGCGATCGTCAGGTTGTTGGTCTGGATGAACGATCCGTTCGGCGCGCCCGGCTTCAGTCCCGCGCGCTCGAAGCGCGACCGGACGAACTCGGCCGCCAGCGCGTTCTCGGGCGTTCCCACGAGCCGGCCCTTGAAGCCGTCGCCGGCCAGGAAGAACAGGTCGGCCCGGAGGTCCGCGACGCGGATGGAGTCGTTGAACGGTGCCGTACTCTGCGCGGACAACACCGCACTGAGGGTGATGAACAGGGACAATCCCAGTCGCGTGCGCATGGCGACAACGATACCGCACCCGCCTTCGCTGGCAGAACTCTGAAGCCAGCTTCGGCGAGGCAAGGGCCACCTTCGCTCGAACGAACTCAGCCCCGAGCTTCGGCGAGGCAAGCCCGTTACACTTGGAGCCGCCTATGGACAACTACGAGCTTGGCGAGAAACGCGTGGACTGGGTGTTCGCGCACATGCCGGTGCTGCAGCGCATCCGGGCAGACTACGAGCGCACGCGGCCGTTCAAGGGGCTGACCGTTGCCATCTGCCTGCACCTCGAGCCAAAGACCGCGAACCTGGGGCTGACCATCAAGGCCGGTGGCGCGCACGTGGTGATGTGCCCCAGCAACCCGCTCTCCACTCAGGACTCGACAGTCACCTACCTGCAGCGGTACCTCACCTGCTACGGGGCGCGCGGCGAGCGCCCGGAGGAGTACCACCGCCATTTCCACGAGACGCTGGACCACGAGCCCGACCTCATCATCGACGATGGGGCGCAGCTGCTGTCCACGCTGCACAAGGAGCGGCGTGAGCTGCTGGACAGGGTCATCGGCCTGTCGGAGGAAACCACCGGTGGCGTGAACATCATCAAGGCCATCGAGCGGAAGGAGGGGCTGCGCTTCCCCTGCATCGGCGTGAACACCGCGCTGATGAAGCACCTGTTCGACAACCGCTATGGCACCGGCCAGAGCACCATCGAGGGGCTGCTGGCCGCCACCAACCTCACCGTGTGCGGCAAGGTGGTGACGGTGGCCGGTTACGGCTGGGTGGGCAAGGGGGTGGCGATGCGCATGCGCGGCCTGGGCGCCGAAGTAATCGTCACCGAGGTCGACGCAACCAGAGCCCTGGACGCGCGCATGGAAGGCTTCCGCGTGATGCGGATGATCGACGCGGCGCCGCAGTCCGACTTCATCATCACCACCACCGGCGGGCTGCACGTGGTGGACGAGCCGCACTTCGCCGTGATCAAGGACCAGTGCATCCTTTCGAACGTGGGCCACTTCAACCGCGAGATCAACATCCCGGCGCTGCGAGCGACCGCAAAGGCCACGCGCGTGGTGCGGCCGGATGTGGAGGAGATGAGCTTCGCCGACGGCCGACGGGTGTACCTGCTGGCCAACGGCGAGCTTGTGAACATCGCCGTCGGCCAGGGGCACCCGGCAGAGATCATGGACATGACCTTCGCGCTGCAGTCGCTGGCGCCGAAGTACCTGCTCGAGCACCGCGGCACGCTCGAACCACGCTTCTACACCGTGCCCGAGGCGCTGGACGAACAGGTCGCGCGCATGAAGCTCGACACGCTCGGCATCCTCATCGACGAGCGGTCGGAGGAGCAGAGGCGATATGACGACTTCTACTGATCACGTCGGGAGTCGGGAGTCGGGAGTCGGGGACCCACTTCCGGGACCCTGTCACGGACCCTTCGTCTGGCTCAGCGATCCGGCACCAACTGGCCCCGAATCTCCCCGCCGGGGTTCGTCGCGCTGTGGATGTTCACGTAGATCTGCCCGCCCACCAGCGCCTGGATGAAGTCGTCCCAGGTGCGAATGCCCTGGTCCGCGCGCGGACGAAGCGATGATGCCGAGGCTTCGCCCCTGAGGGTGAAGTCGTCCGTCACGCCCGGCGGCGCCAGGTCCACGACCACCGGCCCGGCCAGGCCTGGCCCGCCCACATGGAAGTGCCCGGCGGTGGTGAGGGTGGGCATGTTGAAGATCTGGATCTCGTAGGTCACCGTCCTCCGCCCGAGGTTGACGAACACCTCGGCTGAGCCGGCGCCGCCGGTCAGCACACTCGGGGTCTCGTTCGAGCCGGAAAGGGTGGCGGTGAGCCGGATGGTTTGCGCGTGGGCCTGCACGCTCGCACCGAGCAGCAGGACGAGCGCGGCGATCAGGCTCTGGGTGGTTCGTCGCATGGGCAGTCTCCTCCACCCGCGCGCCCTCGCACGATCCGCGCCAGCCCGTGGCTGCAACTCGGACCCGGATTCCCTGCGGCCGCGATGATGATGGACTCATCGGCCTTACGGCCGCCGAAACACGTTAC
>DAIRFN010000104.1:0-15332 GCA_036795065.1 Vicinamibacterales bacterium | reverse complement strand
TCTTCGTCGGCGTCGGCCTGGTGGCGGGTGTGGCCGCCGAAGGGGTCCCCTGGCCGGCGCGCGCGAGCCGTAGGTTGTGGTCCGTTCTGCTCATCGCGTTCGTGGCGCACCTCGGCTACGAGTACGCGTGGCCGGGGCCCGACCGGTTGTTGCGATCGGCAGATGCCACGGGTCTCTACGCCGAGGAGCAGGGCTCGCGCCTGCAGTGGAGCACCGACTGGGCGACATGGCCGGTTCCGACAGGCGCCACGAGCTTCACGCTGCGGGTGCGGTCGGTGGCGCCGTACCTGCAAGCGGTGACGATCGAGCCGTGCGGTGGCGCGCAAAGGAGAGTGCTGCTGCCCGACCATGATTGGCACTCCATCGGCGGCGCGCTCGAGGGATGCGGCCCGGGTGACCGCCTGCAGCTGCGCGTGACTCCCGCCTGGCGTCCCCCGGGCGACGCGCGGCTGCTGGGCGTGATGACGGCTGACGTGCGCTTCGAGTGACGCGCGGGCCGTGCCCCCTTCCACTGGCGCGGCGATTCCGGTTACGCTCCACGCGCAGATGACGTCCCCCGACGGTTCGCTGCTGCGACGGAGGCTCGGCCTGGCCGCAGTCACGGCCGTCGTGGCCGGCAACATGCTCGGCTCGGGCATCTTCTTCACCCCTGGTGAGCTGGCCGCCGTGGCCACCGAGCCCTGGCAGGTCTACTTCTTCTGGGCGCTCTGCGGCGTCATCACGCTCTGCGGCGCGCTGACGCTGGCCGAGCTCACCACGCGCCTGCCGCGCGCCGGCGCCGCGTTCCATGTGATCGGCGAGGCCTATCGGCCCTTCTGGGCGTTCCTGACCGTGTGGATGCAGATGTGGGTGAGCGGCCCAGGCTCCGTCGCCGGCATCGCCATCGTCTTCGGCGAGTTCCTCGTGCTGTTCATGGGCGGCGCCTCGCCGGTGACTGCGCCGGTCATCGGCGCGTGTGCCATCGCGGTCTTTGCCCTCGTCAACCTGCGCGGCGTGGAGTGGGGCGGCTGGACGCAGGTGGGGCTGACCGCGGCCAAGGTGACCGGCCTGCTGGCGCTCGTGCTCGGCAGCCTGCTGCTGGCCGACGCGGCACCCGTGCCAGCGCCGTCGACGACGGGAGATCCCGGATGGCTCGGCTTCGTGCGCGTCGTCGGGCTGGGCGTGGCGGCCGTCCTGTTCACCTACGACGGATGGGTGGACGTGGCCAACCTGGCGGGCTAGGTGCGCAGGCCCCGCCGTGATCTGCCGTGGGGTCTCGCCCTGGGCGTCACCGGCATCAGCGTGCTCTACCTGGTCGTCAATTACGCCTACCTGCGCGTCGTGCCGCTCGACGCCATGCGGGAGGCGCCGACGACGGTGGCCAACCAGGTGGCGCAGGCGGCGTTCGGCCCTGCCGGGGGCAGCGCGCTGAACGCGCTCATCATGCTCTCCATCTTTGGCGCGCTCGGCGGCCTGGTGATGACGCAGCCGCGGCTGTTCTATGCGATGGCTTCGCAGTACGAGCCCGCGGCGAGTCGTACCATCCTTCATCCCTTCTTCCGCGGCCTGTCGCGCGTGTCGGGAAAGACAGCGGTCCCCACGGGCGCCATTCTCTTCTGCGCAACGCTCTCGATCGCGGCCATCCTCTTCTTCGGTTCGTTCTCGCGGCTGGTGACGTTCTTCGTCGTGCCGCTGCAACTGAGCAACATCCTGGTGGTGGCGGCCGTGTTCCGGCTGCCGCGAGGCACGCCCGCGCCCGACGAGTATCGGACGCCGGGCTATCCCCTCATCCCGCTCGTGTTCATCGTCGTGATGGCGATGTTCCTGGTGAGCGCCATCGTCTACCAGCCGGTGGACACGCTGATTGGCGTGGCGCTCACGTTGACCGGCGTGCCCGTGTATCACCGCCTGGCGCGCCTTCGCTCGCCCTAGCCACCCAGGCGGGCTACGGCGAGGCAAGCCCGCTCACACCAGCTCACTCCCACGGAAACGCGCCGACCGACTGGATGGTGAGGGCCGCGCGCGCGGCTCCCAGCTCGAGGCTGCGAGCGACGTCGCGTGACCGACAGTACTCCGCAAGGAAGGCGGCCGCGAAGCTGTCGCCCGCTCCTGTCGTGTCCACGACGAGCGGGACCGGGACGGCCTGGCACGTGACACGTTCCGTTCCGCCCAGCGCGAGGCTGCCGTGGGCGCCCAGCGTGACGACGAAGAGTCGGCCGAGGCGCCGCGCCAGCCGCTCGAGATCGGCGATGAGCGCGACATCGGCGGAGTGAAGACCGAAGAAGCCGACGTCGATGCGGCCGGCGAAGCGGGCGACGAAGCCGGGCGGGTCGTCCACGTCCGAGAGGTCCAGGAAGTCCACGGCGCGAAGGCCCGGGCACGGTGCCGCCAGCAGTGCCTCGAAGAACCCGTGGATCTGGCGGTAGACGGGCGCGACGAGCAGGTCCGCGGTGGCGACCAGCGCGAGCTCGCGTTCGCCGGGGCGCCACTCGGCCAGCACGCCGGCCTCGTAGCGCAGGAAACGTTTCTCGCCACGCGTGCCCTGGTCGATGTACTGGATCGAGGTAGCGCCCGGCTGCTCGACGATCTCGCCTCCAAGCCCCAGACGCTCGAGGGCCTCCCTGACGAGCCGCGATTCCCGGTCGGTGCCAAGCGCCGTGAGCACGAGGATCTCGTCGGTGGGCGCACACACTTCGCGCGCGTTGGCGGCGAAGTTGAGCGTGATGCCTCCGGGCCGATCCAGTCCGAGGTTGACGTAGCGGTCCACCCCGCAGTCGCCCGCGCAGACCACGCGCACGTCAGGCTCCGCGCGGGGCCCGGGCGGCTCGCACGCGGTCCATCAGCCGCCGCACCTTGTCCGCATCGACAGCCCCTCCCGTCTTGAGGCTCGTGCCCACGATGGCGCCATCGGCGGCGGCCATCAGCCCGGCGGCGTTGGTCTCGTCCAGGCCGCTGCCCACGAGCACGGGCACCCCGCCAGATCCCAGGCGCGCGGCGTCGAGGTCGGCGGCCCTCGGCGGCAGCCCCGTGAGATCGCCGCTGACGATGATCCCGTCGGCCCTGTGCTGGCGCGCGAGGGCGGCCGACTCGGCAAGGGGCCGCGGCTCGAGCATGCGCGCGTGCTTCACCTGGATGTCGGCGAGCACCAGGGTGTCAGTGGCGCCCAATCGTTCGCGACAGGCCATCAGGCCCGCCGGGTCGATGGCCATCTCGCCGCCGTATTCCGGGCGCGTCATGCGGTCCACGAAGTAGTCGGTGCGGATGAACCGCGCGCCCGCTGCGTGGGCGACGGCGAGCGACGCCTGCGGGTCGTTCAACAGGATCTCCACACCCACCGCCATGGCGCCCGCAGCCGCGACCACTTCTCGCGCAACCAGCGTCATGCACGCGATGGTCTCGGGTGCGGCTGTCACCCGGTGGGGCTGGTCGCCGTCGTTCTCCACGAGCACGCCGTCCACGCCGCCGGCAGCCAGGGCGCGCAGGTCGGTCAGCGCGTGGTGAATCACCGCGGTCAGCCCCGGCGACGCCGGATATCCGGGGAGCGGCGGCAGGTGGATGACGCCGATGACGGGGTCAGGCTGGCCGAAGACGTCGATGAACCGCGCGCGCGGGTCGGGCATGAGAGCGGACGCGACTACGGCGTCACGAGCCCCTTGAACTCGATGCGGATCTGCGGGCCCACCTTCAGCATGCCCAGCATCACCACGGGCGGCTCCACGCCGTAGGCGGTCATGTCGAGCCGCGTATTGCCCTCGAGTGCGACGCCCGCGCCGGACGCCTTCACCACCACCGGGAGGCTCAGCGGCTGCGCCTTGCCCTGGATGGTCATCGTGCCCGTCGCCTGGGCGCGGTCGCCGGTCACCTCGTACTTCTCGAGCCTGTAGACGATCTCCGGGAACTGGTCGGGCTTCATCGCCTGCATCAAGTGCTCGGTCATCTCGGCGTTGGGGCATGTGAACGCCTTGACCGGTACGGTGACGGTGGCCGTCTGGACACCCTTGGCGAACCCGGGCACCGCCGGTCCGCCGCCCGGGCCGGGGGTGACGGCCATCGTCCCCTTTGCCGTGCAGGTCCATCCGCGGATGGTGGAGGTGCCCGACACGGTGAAGTCCAGGTTCGGCTGCTGTGCGTCGAGCGTGACGGCCCCGGCCAGCAGCAAGGCCGCCAGGGCGGTCGTCAGCCGCTCGGTCGTGACGGTTGTCTTTCTCATGAGCCCTTCTGCCTTCACAACCCGAAGCCCAGGCGATTCTGACGCGTCATGATGGGTACCTTGCCCTCCATCACGAACGGCGCGCCGATCTGATCGAGGGTGGTCGTCCGCGTCTGCCGCATCACCATGCGGAACTCGTCGAGGAGGATCTCGATCACCTTGTCCACGCCCTGTTGCCCGAACGCGCCCAGCCCCCAGACGTATGGCCGGCCGATTCCGACCGCGTCCGCACCCAGGGCCAGCGCCTTGAAGACATCCGCGCCCCTGCGAACGCCGCTGTCGATGAACACCGGCACCCGGCCCTTCACTCCGGCGACGACCTCGGGGAGGCATTCGATCGTCGAGCGAAGGCTGTTCTCGGCCCGCCCGCCGTGGTTCGAGACGAAGACGCCGTCGGCGCCATGCTGGACCGCGAGCTCCGCTTCTTCCCTGGTGACGATGCCCTTGAGGATCACTTTCATGGGCGTGGCGTCCTTCAGGCGCTTCACGTAGTCCCAGTCGAACGGCGGACGGGGGCCGGCTGGACCCTCCACGCCGCGGTGCATGGGTCGCCTGTAGTCCGGCTTGTGGTTGTGGCAGTTCTGGCAGAGGGGCTGCGTGTAGCCCTGGGGCCCGAGCGCGCGCCGGTTGAGCTCGCGGTTGCTGCCACCCAGCAGATCGATCGTCCAGACCACCACCGGGCATCCGAGCCCCGCCACCTTCTTGATGGTGCGCTCCGTGATGCCCCAGTCCGCGTTGGCGTAGAGCTGGAACCAGTGCGGCTCGCCACGCGCCTCGGCGATCTGCTCGTAGGACTGGGAACTCTGGTGCGACTGGATCTGCAGGATACCCCTGGCGCGCGCGGCCCGCGCGGCCCCGCTCTCGCCCTCCGTGTGATAGGCCTCGAGCGCTGCCACCGGGCAGAGGAACAGCGGCGAGGCCCATTGGCGGCCGAACAGCGAGACCGACGTGTCCAGCTTGGCGGCACTCGCGCCCAGGCGCCGGGGTCGCAGCTGGAGGCGCTGGAAGCCCTCCCGGTTCGCGACCCGGGTTTCGAGGTCGTCGACGCCCATGTGGAGGTACGCCCAGTGCACGGGCAGGTTGTTGGCGTGGGCCACCCGCTCGAAGTCCCACACGTTGATCGCTTCGTCCGCCGACTCGACCAGCTGGCCGCCGAACTGATCGTCGAGAGCCGTGGCGCCGGGCATGGGTGCGCCGGCCGCCTGCTGAAACGCCAACTCCTGGCCGCATTCGGGACAGAGCGTTCGAGCCGGCAGGGCCCGGTGCGCGGCCCGGTGCGCCGACTCGCGGTCGATGGCCTGGCGCCAGTCCGCGGCCAGCGCTGGATAGGCCAGGGCGAGCAGGGGACTGCCCGCCAGCAACTGGAAGAAGCGCCGACGGCTCTCGCGGGTGACGGACGTACTCGGGCGTGTGGTATCGGGCATACGTTTCATCCTGTCCGGACGCTTGAACGGCCGCTAGTATCAGGCATTCGGTTCTGGCGGGCAACAGGAGTCCTCGATGAAGCGTCTGCGGGCAGATGACGTGAAGCGCGTGGTTGGCGCTGCGGGTGAGGCCCTCACCGCGGTGCTCGACACCCGGAGCAAGGTGATCGAGCCCGACATGTTGAACTCGGCGGGCAGCGTCAGCGCGGAGTGGTACGTCGAGACACTCTGGCAACACCTGGCGAAGCGATCGCTGCTGCAGGGCGTGAGCAGCCTCGAGGTCGAGTTCAGGCAGCCCGCCCGGCCTGCCGACCGGCAGCTCCACTACGCGGTGCCGCACCCCGAAGCCGACGCCCTGGTGATGGCGTTCCACGTGCTTCGGAAGTCGCACGGCGCCAGGCGGCCGGAGAAGGTGCCGGTGGCGCTCATCAAAGTGAGCCGGAACCCACGCCGGCGCCGGCACGGCGTCGCGCCCGACCCGCCCTTTCACCCGTACGGCATCGAGGTGAGACGCCGGCATCTCAACAGCCTGAAGCGCGTGTCGTGGCACACGCTCGTATCGGTGGTCATGGACGTGGCCCGGCGGGGGGTGCAATTCGCAGACACGCGCTTCGATCGGCTCGACAAGACCCTGCTCTACATCGTGCCGCGATTCACGTTCACCCCCCTGGCCGAGGCCGTCGCCGAGGACAACCTGTTCATCTACCCCGAGTTCGCCCTCGCCCAACCGTGGGTGAGGGGGAAGACGTCAGCCGCGGCCAGGGTCACCTTCTGGGCGGTGGCCAACGAGGCGCCGTGGCCGATTGCCGAGAGCGTGGTGACCGTGGTGCGGACGAGCCTCGTGGACGGCGTGCGCCGGCCGGTGGACGAGCACGGCCGCACGGTCACGAGGTCGGGGACCGCGGTCGCGTAGGCCGGGGTCGCCGCGACGGGACGGCCCTTCGGGCTGCCGGCCTTCGGTCGGCGCCCCTCGGCGTATTCTCCGGGCGGGCTGGTTGTCAGCGGCGCACCTCGGCCCACCGCTCGCCCATGACCCTCGGGTGCTCGGCCAGGTCGGCGCCGACCTCGGCGATCAGCTGATCGGCACCAGGCGCCTGGAGCAGCTCGCGCACGTCCCACAGGTCCTGCGTGCCTCCCGCATAGAGCTTCAGCAGGACCAGATCGCGGGCGGCCACGACGGGCGGTCCCTCGGCGGTGTGCTCGGCGCGCTCGATCGCGCGCGTCTGCCAGGCGTGCTTCCCGAGGATGACGTCCACGGGCCGCTCACCGGGCGCCTCGATGCGGACGACGCCGCCGAGGGGATCTTCCGCATCGCCCCGTCGAATCTCGACCGTGACGTCCTCGGCGCGAATCGTGTCCCATGTGCTCGACTCGAGAACGCGGGCGTCCGTGGTCAGCAGGTCGATGTCGAAGGTGGAACGGGCGATGCCACGCGCGGCAAGTGCGCTCGCCCCGATCAGCGCGTGAGGCACGGCGTGGGCGTTCAGCAACCGGCCGACCCGATCGAGGAGCGTCATCGGCCGTCGAGCGCCGCCGCGCCGCTCGGTGCGCGACCGCGGGCGCGCTGGGCGCGCAGGCGCCGGCGGGCTTCGTCGCGGCCGAGCCCGCTGGTGCGCACGAACAGGTCGAGGTCCTCGTCGCCCAGCGAGAGCGCCAGCTGCACCCGTGCGGCGATCGGCATGGCGAGCACGCGCGCGATGGTGCGGAGACGCAGGTCGTCGGCGACGGAACGCACGGCCCCAGTATAGCCAAGCGCCGGATGAAGACGGCGATCACCTCCCGCCGGCGATGGCCCGCGCGATTCGTTGCGCCTCGAGGCCGATCTCACGGAGGGCGCCCGTGGCGGTCACCTTGTAGCCGCAGAAGAACAGGCCCGGCCGCGGGGTCTCGTACCCGCTGACGAGGGGCGTGCCTGCCGCATCAAGCACTCCAGCGGTGTCGAGCAGCAGGGCGTCCACGCGCGGCCCGTACCCCGTGGCGAGGATGACCGCGTCGAATCGCGCCTGGGTACCGCTCGTGAAGACCACGCCATCGCGGGTGAACCGCTCGATTCCCGGGTGCACGAGGACGCGCCCCTGCCTGATGAGATCCACCGTGCCGATGTCGATGAGCGGGATGCGCGCCTGCTCGGCGATCTGGGTGGCCGGCCCGCGCTCGGACCAGCGGAGCCCGTGCGTGGAGAGGTCGGGCCTGATGAACTTCAGGATCGTGCCGTTCAACGTGTCCACCACGCGAGGAGGCAGCTTCCGCTGGGCGATGGAGATGCGCTGGGCGGGAATGCCGAGAATCTCGCGCGGGACGATGTTCACCGGGCTGCGGACGGCCATCGCCACACGAGCGCCGTGCTCGCAGAGGTCCACGGCAATCTCTCCACCCGAGTTGCCAAAGCCGACGACGAGCAGGTCACGGTCGCGGAACGCCTCGCCGTTCCGATACTGCGAGCTGTGCAGCACCTCGCCGGCGAAGTGATCCTGCCCGGGCCACGACGGGATGCTGGGCTGGCGGTTGTAGCCGGCGGCGATCACCAGATTCTCCGCGCCGTACTCAGCGTCCTTCGTGCGCACCTGCCACGCACCCGCCTCCGCTCGGTCCCGTCCCGGCGCCGAGCTTCGCCGCGGCAAGCCCCTCGGCACCTGCCCAGGCCCGTCCGCACCTGCTCGCACCCGCTGCATCGACACCACCTCCTCCCCGAACCGCGGCGCGATGCCGAAGCGCGCGGCGTAGGCCTCGAGGTAGTCGATCACCTGTTGGCGCGACGGATAGCGAGGGTAGTCGTCCGGATAGGGCAGGAATGGGAGCGCGGATCCCGACTTCGGCGTGTGCAGGTGCAGGCGATCGTAGTGCGCGCGCCACGACGCGCCCACGCGGTCCGCGCGCTCGAGGACGAGCGGCGAGACGCCGGCCTTCTTCAGGCAGGCGGCCACTGCCAGCCCCGCGGGTCCCGCGCCGATGATGACCGTGTGCTCGAGCGACACGTTGATGGCGCTATCGTAAGTTCACTTGCATAGTCTGCGCACAGGAGGCCTCAGCCTCCGAGACGCGCCCGCAGGAACTCCAGCACGGCGCGGACGACGTTGCGGGACGCCTGGCTGTTGTCGGTGATGTCGAACGCGTGCGGGCCGGTATGGTGGTTCACCACCGTCACGGGCCGGTTCTCGCGCAGGGCGTGTGCGACGAAGCGATCGAGGCTGTCGTTCAGCCCCGGTGTCTCGTCGCGACCAGCCCGGCCGATGAACAGCGGCAGGTCGGCGGGCAGATCGTGGACGGAGCGTCCGGCGGCAGGAGTTGCGAAACGGAATGTGACCGCGGCGTCGGCCACATGCGCGTGACCGTCGAGGTCAAGCATGTAGCCGTAGAGCAGGGCCGCGCCGGCCAGGCCGGGCTCGTTCATCAGCAGGCCCAGCGCGTTCGGTACGTTCCCCGAGCACGACCAGACTGCGATGCGCGCGCGGTCGATGCCAAGTGTTGTGGATGCGTCGCGCAGATGGCGCAATACCGCGGGCGCGTCGGCCGCGGGTTCGCGGCACTCGTAGGTGACCGCCATCATCCCCGATGCCGCCATCAATCGACCCCACGACCGGTAGGACTCCATCTCCTTCGCCTTGCAGCCGATGAACCGCTGCATGCCGAGGTCGTTGTAGCCGGTCACCAGCACGACGACCGGCCGCGGCGTGGGTCCGTCGCCGCCTGGCGGCTCGTAGAGGTCGAACGCGAGGGACTCACCACTCGAGGAGGTGTACTCCAGGTCGGGCCGGACCAGGGCGTTGCCCTCGCCGAGCAGCTCGTACACCACCCTGCGTGTCGCGACATCCGCGCGCGTGTCCTGGCCCATGACCACTCCCTTGTGCAAAAGAAAAGGCCCTCGGGCGAGGGCCTTCAGAGGTCTGTCTCGCGCCACCATATCGCGGTGGCTCAGGGGGCCGCAAGCCCTTAGAATGCGCCGATGCCCCTCTCGCGCCGGGCGTTTCTCTCGACGGTCGGTGTGGCGGCGCTGGCAGCCAGTGCCCGGCCTTCCGCGCGTTCGCGGCGTGCGCCCGCCATCGACGCCGCCCGCCTGCGGCGTCGGCTGGAGCACCTGTCGACCTTCGGACGCCCGCCGCAGGGCACGTTCGACTCGGGCGTCAGCCGCGTGGCCTACTCCGACGCCGACGTGGCGGCGCGCGCGTGGCTGATCGACGAGATGCGCGGCGCCGGGCTTCGCCCGCGCATCGACCCGGCCGGCAACATCTTCGCGCCTTGGGGACCAGAAAACGGTCGCCCTCCCATCCTCTTCGGCTCGCACATCGATTCGGTGCCGAGCGGTGGCAACTTCGACGGCGACCTGGGCTCGCTGGCGGCGCTCGAGGTGATCCAGGCGTGCCAGTCCGCCGGTCTCACGCCCCGTCGACCACTGGAGATGGTGGTGTGGGCGCACGAGGAGAGCACCGCCTTCGGTCGAGGCACCGCGGCGAGCCGTATCGTGGCCGGCGACCTCAAGGCCGGTGACCTCGACCAGGTGTGGAACGGCGTCCGCCGCGCGGACGGCATCCGGCGGATCGGCGGCGATCCCTCGCGCATCGAGGACGCCGTGCGATCGAAGGGCGCCTGGCACAGCTACCTCGAGCTCCACATCGAGCAGGGCGGCACCCTGGATCGCGCGAAGGTGCCCATCGGGGTCGTCGAGGGCATCGTGGCCATCCACCGCTACGACGTGGAGGTGGTCGGCTTCGCCAACCACGCCGGGACCACGCCGATGGACGAACGGCAGGACGCGCTGCAGGCTGCGTCGAGGCTGGTGCTGGCCGTGCGCGAGCTGGTGAGCGCGCGCCAGGGACGACAGGTCGGCACCGTCGGACGCCTGGACGTGGAGCCCAATTCGCCCAACGTGGTTCCGGGCCGCGTGCGCCTCAGCGTGGAGTTCCGCGATCTGTCGGAGGCGACGCTGGTCGCGATGGGAGAGGAGCTCCGCGCGCGGGCCGAGGCCATCGCCCGCGAGTCGCGGACCACCATCACCGCGACGCTCGCCACGACCAATCCGCCTGCGCTTGCGGACCCGGGCGTGCAAACCGCCATCGGCCGCTCCGCCGACGCCGCAGGGTTAAACGCGCGCCGCCTGCCGAGTGGCGCGGGTCACGACGCCCAGCTGATTGCGAGACTCTGCCCGATGGGGATGATCTTCGTCCCCAGCCTCGGCGGCATCAGTCACTCGCCTCGGGAGCGCACCTCCTGGGACGACTGCGGGCGCGGCGCTGCCGTGCTGCTGGGCGCGGTACTCGATCTGGATCAGCGCTCGGACGCCTGAGGACGGGTCCCCGCGCGGTTTCTTGCCACAGTGTGCTCCCGTGCAGGCGTTGCAGGGGCCGTTGCGGATGATCCAGCGGCCGAGGCCGTGAACGGTCAGTCGCGCCGCAGCGCGACCAGCGGATCGAGGCGGGTCGCGCGTTTCGCAGGCAGCACGCTGGCGGCGACCGCCACCGCGGCGAGGAGGAATGCAATACCGCCGATGGTGATCGGATCGCGTCCGCTGCTCTGCACCAGCAGTTGCGTGCTCGCGAACAACTGGCCGACGCCGAACGCACCGGCGATGCCGAGCGCGAGGCCGACGGCCAGCTGCACGAACGATCGGCGCAGGAACAGCCACGACACCTGGCTGCCCTGCGCGCCGAGCGCCATGCGAATGCCAATCTCCTGCGTGCGCTGGGCGACCGCGTACGCGGTGACCGCGTAGAGGCCGACCGCCGAGAGCGCCAGGGCGATGAGGGCGAAGACCGCGAACATCGTGCCGAAGATCCGGAACGGCCAGCGCTGCTGCGCGAGCTGCTGGTCCATGGTCCGGATGCCGAACAACGGCAAATCGGCGTCGATGGCCCGTACCTCCTCGCGCAGGATCGGGGTCATCACGTTCGGGTCGCCCGTGCTTCGGACGAGCAGCGTCATGAAGCCGCGAGGGTCGGTCCGGAACGGCAGGTACGCGACCGGATCCGGGTCCGGGAGCTGGAAGTCCCGTTGCCGGAGGTTGGGCACCATCCCGACGATGGTTGCCGTCAACGAGGTGGGCACGCCACCGCCAGGTGGCGCGCCGCCCTGCAGGTCGATGCTGAGCGTGATGCGGCGGCCAATCGGATCCTCGTTCGGGAAGTGCAGGGCGGCAAAGCGCTGGTTGATGATCGCGGCCTCGCGGCCCGTCATGCCGTCCTCGTCCGTCAGATCGCGCCCGCGCTGGAGCGGCAGCCCGACCGTCCTGAAGTAGCGCGGATCGATGGTCAGCATCGTGACGTTCGGCGCCTGCGGTCCCTGGTCGAGCGGCCTGCCATCGATGACCATCCGCCGCTGGAACCCGCCGCTCATGGGTGCGTTGCTCGTGATCGCGGCGCTTTCTATCCGCGGGTTCGCCTGGAGCCGCGCTTCCAGTTGCTCGTAGAACGCGAGCCGCTGTTCGACCGCCGGGTACTTCCGGTCGGGAAGCGCCAGGTTCATCGTGAGCAGCCGCGAGGTGTCGATGCCCAGATCGAGGCGGTACATGGTCAGGAAGTTGCGCATCATGAAGCCCGCACCGGCGAGCAGGATGACGGTGAGCGTGAGCTCCGCGACCATCAAGGCGCCGGTCCAGCGCCGCGCGCGCACCCCGGCGGTGCCGGAGCGGCCGCCTTCCTTCAGCACCTCGTTGACGTCCGTCTTCGAGACATGGAGCGCCGGCGCGAGGCCGAAGACGATGCCGGTGCCGAGGCAGATGAGGGCAAAGTACGCGAAGACGGTGCCGTCCATCGTGAACTGAATCCAGTACGGACGGCCGACGTCCTGCGTGGCGCGATCGAACAGGCGGATGCCGATGGCGGCGATGCCGAGCCCGCCGAGTCCGCTGATGACGGCCAGCAGGACGCTCTCGATCAGCAACTGCCGGACCACCCGCCAGCGGGACGCGCCGAGCGACACGCGCACCGACATCTCTCGCGCGCGGTTCGTGGACCGCGCCAGCAGCAGGTTGGCGACGTTGGCGCAGGCGATCAGCAGGACGAAGGCCACGGCGCCCATCAGCGACAGGAACACGGTCCGGATCGGTCCGCCGTTCTGCTGTTCGTTGAACGTCTGGACGCGTGGCTGGATGTCCTTGTTCGTGTCCGGATTCTCTGCCTCGAGCCTGCGCGCGATGTTGATCATCTCGCTCTGCGCCTGCTGGCGCGACACGCCGGGTGCGAGGCGGCCGAAGGTCTGCAGGCTCCGCGCGTTGCGCCGCTGCTCCTCGAGCCCGTCGATCATCCCGAGCGGCAGCCACAGGTCGTTGTTGAACGGGAACTTGAAGCCTTCCGGCATCACGCCAATCACGGTGGCGGGCACGTCGTTGACGCGGATGGTGCGGCCGACAATCGAGGGGCTGCCGCCGTAGCGGTTCAGCCACAGGCCGTGACCGATGAGGACCACCGGCGCGGCGCCGCGGCGGTCGTCGTCGGCGGTGAAGTCGCGCCCGAGGACGGGACGCTGGCCGAGGATGGCGAAGCCGTTGGCCGAGAGGTGCGAACCGCTGTAGCGCTCCGGCGGCTGGCCCTCGTCGCTGACATTGGCGACGGCGCCGGTGTAGGCGCCGAACGATTCGAACGCCCGGGTGTGCTCCCGCCAGTCCCGGTAGTCGAGGTACGACACCCCCATGCCGCGGTTGCGGACGCGGTCGTACGAGTCCACGGCCATCGTGCGATCCGGCTCGGCAACAGGCAGGCCGCGGATCAGCACCGCGTTGACGAAGGTGAACACGGTCGCGTTGACGCCGATTCCCATCGCGAGGGCGATGGCGGCGACCAGCGTGAACCATCTGTCCTTCAGCAGCAGCCGGCCGGCGAACCGGACGTCTTCCCAGAGACCCATGGACCTGCCTCTCGCGCGGACGTGTGGAGCGTCAGATCCCGTTACGAGAGGAAGGTTCGGCCTGTTCCAGGCCGGGGCGAGCGCGGCGAGCCTGGCGCGGCGGCCTGGGGCCGCCAGCGCCGGCTCCATCCCGCATCACGCGACGCTGGTGCGGGCCAGTACCTGCTTGAACACCGCCATCGCGCGTTGCATGTCCTCCGTCGTCCCCAGCGAGATGCGGGTGTGCGTCTTCTCCATCGGCGGGAAATCGCGGCCCACGGCCACGCCCTGCGCGCGGCAGGCGTCGCGGAACCCGGCGGCGGGCTGGCGCAGGTTGACGAAGACGAAGTTGGTCTGGGAAGCAGGCGCGTCGTATCCCATCGCCTTGAACTCGGCCAGCGTCCACGCGCGGATGCGGCGATTCTCCTGCCGCTCCCAGTCCATGTGGGCCGTGTCCTTGAGCGCCGCGACGCCGGCCACCGCCTGCAGTTCGCCCATGCTGCCGAGGCCCCACGCGCGGCCCACCTTGCTCATCGTGTCGGGCTGCCCGATCGCGTAGCCGATGCGCATGCCCGCCATGCCGTAGGCCTTCGAGAAGGTGCGCGCCATGAACACGCCCGGCAATTCGAGCGCGAGCTTCGCGGTGGTGCCCACGCCCGTCGCGGTGGCGTAGTCGATGTACGCCTCGTCGATCAGGATGCCCGTCTCGGGCGAGCGCTGCTTGATCGTGCGAACGGCCTGCTCGACGTCGGCCAGCGTGTGCACGGTGGAGGTGGGGTTGTTCGGGTTGCAGATGAACACGAGGCCCGCGCCGGTCGCGGCCGACACCATGGCATCCAGGTCGATGCGCAGGCCGGCGTCCACCGGAATGGCCTTCACCGGGATGTTCATGCGCCGCGCGGTCCCGACCGGCGTGCCGTACGACGGGTCCGCCGTGACGAGGGGCCGGTCGGCCGAGCCGTAGGCCATGACCGCCGCGACGAGGATGGCGTCGGACCCGGTGGTTACGATCACGTTGTTGGGCTGGGCGCCGTACATCGTGGCGATGTACTCCTGGAACGGGCGCACGTTGGGTGGTGGATACCCAAGGCCGAGCGCCTTCGAGGGGTGCTGCCTCAGCACCTCGAGCACCTTCGGGCTGGGCCCTCTCAGGTTCTCGTTGCTGCTGATGCGGATGGCGTTGGGGCCCATCGCCGGCCGCTGCGCCTGGGCATCGAAGCCAAGGGCCAGCAACTCTTCATGGCCGTAGCCGATGATGGCAGCCGAGGAGGCCGCCGCCGCCCCACCTGCGCCAAGTCTCCGGACGAACTCGCGACGTGACAGCGCCATGGCTGGTCCTCCTGAAGCGGGCATGGTAGCACTGCTGCGCGCGACCGTTCTAGAAAGAAACGGAATCAGGCCGCCGGTCTGATTTCCACCGCGAGGCCCAGTTCTTCGAGTCGCCGCACGAGGCGCTTGGCGAGCTGGGCCTTGTCGCGACGGTCGAAGTGATCGGCGCCGAGGTCCTGGTAGGGCACCTCGTTTTTCAGGATGTAGTAGGCCGCCGTCAGAATCGAGGCCGCGACGGCAAGGATGGCCTTCTTCGGCCCACGACGACTCTTGAGACGAAGGAACTGCGCGCGGAGGTAGGTGTTGCGTGTCCGAGCGGCAACCCAAGCCACCTGGACGAGTGTGGTTTTGAGCCACGCGTTACCCGCACGGGTCCGCGTCGAGTGGCGCTTTCCCGCGCTCTCATGGAGCCGCGGACACAGCCCAGCCCACGAGATCAGGTGCCCGACGGTCGGGAAGCGGGTCATGTCGACCCCGATCTCGGCGACGATCACCCGCGCGACGGTTTCGCCGACCGCGGGGATGGTCAGGAGTCGGTCGATGGCCGCTCGAAAGGGCCACAACGCGTCTCCGAG
>DAIRFN010000103.1:0-15338 GCA_036795065.1 Vicinamibacterales bacterium | reverse complement strand
CGAGCCGAACGTGGGTGAGGTGCCGCTCGTCGCCGACACCTCGTCCGACATGTTCAGCCGGCCGATCGACGTCTCGAAGTACGGCTTGATCTACGCCGGCGCGCAGAAGAACCTGGGGCCGTCGGGTGTCACGCTCGTCATCATCCGCGAGGACCTGCTGCCGCGGTCGGCGAAGTCGCTGCACACCATGCTGAACTACGCCGTGCACGCCGAGAACGGCTCGATGTACAACACGCCGCCGTGCTTCGGCATCTACCTGATGGGGCTGGTGATGAAGTGGGCGCTCGCGCAGGGCGGGCTCGACGCAATGGCGGCGCGTAACGCCCACAAGGCCGGCCGGATCTACGCCGAGATCGATCTCAGCGGCTACTACAAGGGGACGGCCGACAAGGGCAGCCGCTCGATGATGAACATCACGTTCCGGCTCCCGTCCGAAGAGCTCGAGAAGAAGTTCGTGAAGGCAGCCACGGCCGCCGGGCTCGACGGCCTGAAGGGGCACCGATCGGTGGGTGGCATTCGCGCGTCGCTCTACAACGCCTTCCCGGAAGACGGTGTGGACGCGCTCGTGCAGTTCATGCAGGAGTTCGAGGCGAAGAACGGCTAGCCGTCAGCTGTCCTGGGGACGGCGAAACCGTCCGCCACGCCGGCGGCCGCCTCGGCGCCGCCGGCGGCGTGGGGCTTCTCCAGCCCCTGGGCCGGCACCTTCGCCCTCTCCGGGCGGCGCGGGCTGCGCGCCCAGCGCCTCGATGAACCCGCGCCAGTGCTCCACGATTTCCGGAGCACGGCCGTGGATTTCCAGCCAGGTCAGCGCGTCCTCGAACGGGCCGCGGTGCATCAGTGCCCGCTTCGCCCGCGGAGTCGACTCGAGATCGCGCAGCCGTCCCTGGACGGCCAGCACCTGGCGCAGCCGTTCCGAGTCCTTCCGTGCAATCGGCAGGAGGCCAATCTTGAGCACTGGCGGCTTCGGCCGTCGCTCGCGCCGGTCGGACGACCACGAGCGGCCCCGGGGGCGCCGCCGGGCAGCGATGGTCTCGTCCGGCGGCGCTTCCACCGTCTCATCCTCGAGCTCGGCATCGGTCAGTGGCTCGTGCGCGCGCGGCATCACGCCGATGGGCAGCAGCAACGACCCCAGCAGGAGGGGGTTGGTGAGCCTGGCCGGCGTCTCGGTGAATCGTTGCCGGTAGGCGTCGAGCGCCTGGAGCGATTCCCAGAGCGGCGGATGGACGGCGCGCCGCTGCAGCTCTGGCGTCACCGGGTCGAGCAAACCGTGCTCGGCCAGCCCGCGGAAGGTCCGCTCGGCCGCGCCCGACCGGAGGATCTTGTAGTACTCCTCGATCATCCGCGCCGGAGAGGCTGTGGCCATCAAGTGCCGCTGCTTCCGGATGGCCTCGACGATGGGGGGATCCAGCGTGAAGTTGAGGCGCGCGGCAAACGAGACGGCGCGGAGCATGCGCACCGGGTCCTCCTGGAAGCGCTGCAGCGGGTCGCCGATGGACCTGATGACGCCGCTGCGCAGATCCTCGAGGCCCCCGACGTAGTCGATGATCGAGAAGGTGGCGATGTCGTAGAACAGCGCGTTGATGGTGAAGTCGCGCCGGAAGGCATCTTCCTCGGGCGTGCCGAAGGTGTTGTCGTGGCGCGCGGCGCCCTCGGCCGAGCCCTGGTTCCGGGCGCTCTCCGCCGGCGTGAGGTCCGGCTGAGCCGCCTGGTCACTGCCCTCGACGCTCTCGTCGGCCGCCACATGGCGCCGGAAGGTGGCCACCTCGATGGTCTTGGCGCCGAATCGCACGTGCGCCAGACGGAACCGGCGGCCGATAATCCAGCAATTCCGGAACAGCTTCTTGATCTGGTACGGGTGGGCGTCGGTGCCCACGTCGAAGTCCTTCGGTTGCCGGCCGAGTAGCAGGTCGCGGACTCCGCCACCGACGAGGTAGGCCGTGTAATTGAAGTCACGCAGCCGGTAGAGCACTTTGAGGGCGTCGGGGTCGATGTCTCTTCGCGAGATCGGGTGCTCGGCGCGGGGCACGATCACGGGTGCGGCCATGCAGCCCGACATTGTACCAGCGTGCTACGATGCCCCTCTGGACCTCGTGGAGAATTCCCTCGTCACCCCGCTGCGGGCGGCGCTCGGCGCGAGCCTTTCCGTCGTCGTGTTGCTGGCCACTGTAGAGCCGGCCATGGCCACCCGGGCCGACCTGGCCCGCGCATTGGCCCTCTACAACGAGCGCAAGTTCGATCAGGCCATCGAGGCCGCCGCCGCCGCACGCAAGACCCCTGAAACACAGGACGCGGCTGCGGTGGTGATGGCGCGCGCGCACCTCGAGCGCTACCGCGAAGGCGTGGACCCGGCCGACCTGGGCGCCGCGCGCGATGCGCTCGGATCCGTCCGGACCGGGGTCCTCGAGCCCCGCGTCCGCATCGAATACCTGCTGGCCGTCGGCCAGGCCCTCTTCCTCCAGGACGAGTTCGGCGCCGCCGCGGCCCTGTTCGCCAGCGGCGTCTCGGCCGCCATGGAGGCTGATGAAGCGCTGGGGGAAGCCATGCTCGATTGGTGGGGAAGCGCCATGGAGCGCCAGGCCGAGTCGAGCCCCCCGGACCGCCGGAAGGAGCTCTTGGCGACCCTCGTGACCGATATGCGTGCGGAGCTGGCCAGGCATCCCGAGTCGGCTGCCGCCTGCTACTGGGTGGCCGCGGGACTGCGAGGCGCCGGCGATTCGGTGGCCGCCTGGGACGCCGCCACGGCGGGTTGGGTGCGAGCCCGGCTGGCCGGGTCGCGATCCGCGGCCTTGCGCGCCGATCTCGACAAGCTGGTGCTGCAGGGCATCATCCCCGACCGCGTCCGCAACCTGCAGGCCGCCGACCGGAGCACCGCGGCCTCACAGCTTCGGGCCGACTGGGAGTTGGTGAAGGAACGCTGGCGCTAGCCCAAGGCTAGGCCTTCGCGTCCTTCCAGTTCGCGCCCACGCCCACGTCCACATCCAGCGGCACCCGCAGCGCCACCGCGCCGGCCATGGTCTTCTTCACGAGGGCAGCCACCTCCGCCGACTCGCCCGCGGGCGCCTCGAACAACAACTCGTCGTGCACGGTGAGGATCATCCGCGCGCGCGGGTGGGCCGCTGCGAGGGCCCGATCCACGTCGATCATCGCGCGCTTCAGGATGTCCGCCGCCGTGCCCTGGATGGGCATGTTCACGGCGACGCGCTCGGACGCCGCGCGAATCTGCCCGTTGCGGCTGGTCACCTCTGGCACCGGCCGACGACGCCCGAACATGGTCTTCACCACCCCGGTGCGACGGGCATCCTCCAGTGTCTGGTCGATGTAGGCCCGCACCCGCGGGAACCCGGTGAAATAGGCGTCGATGAACTGCTGGGCCGCGGCCTGTGGCACCCCGATGTCCTTCGCCAGCGTGAACGCCGTCTTGCCATAGAGCAGGGCGTAGTTGATGATCTTCGCCCGCCGTCGCAGCTCGTGCGGGTCGAGCGGGCTGTCGGGCCCGAACACCTTGAGCGCCGTCTGGTCGTGAATGTCCTCTCCGCGCTCGAAGGCGGCCGTGAGCGACTCGTCGCCAGAGAGGTGCGCCAGCACGCGCAGCTCAATCTGGGAGTAGTCCGCCGAGACGAGCACGAAGCCCGGCTCGGCCACGAACGCGCGCCGGATCTCACGACCGATCTCGGTGCGGATGGGGATGTTCTGCAGGTTCGGGTCGCTGCTGCTGAGCCGTCCAGTGGCCGCCACCGCCTGGTTGAACTGCGTGTGCACGCGCCCGGTCTCGGGGTTGACCAGCGCGGGCAACGCGTCGATGTAGGTGCCCTTCAGCTTCGCCAGACCACGCCAGTCGAGGATCATCCGGGGCAGGTCGTGCGACAGCGCGAGCTCTTCCAGCACCTCGACGGCCGTCGACGCCGCGCGCGCGGCGCCCGTGCGCTTGAGGACGGGCAGCTTCAGCTTGTCGAACAGCACCTCGGCCAGCTGCTTCGGCGAGGCGATGTTGAACGTCTCGCCCGCCAGGCGATGGATCTCGGCGGCGAGCTCGGCCAGCTCGCGATCGACCCGCGTCGCCTGCGTGGCCAGGACCCCCGTGTCCACGCGCACGCCCGTCCGCTCGAGCCCCGCGAGGATGGGCACGAGCGGCAACTCCAGCTTGCGGTAGACGGACACGAGCGACTCGCGCTCGAGGGCCGGGGCGAACACGTCCGCCAGCTGCAGCGCGAGGTCGGCGCGTTCGCACGCGTAGTCCAGCACGGCATCGGCAGGCAGCTCGGCGAACGGCAGCGCCTTCGCCCCCTTTCCCCGCACCGCGTCTTCGTCCACAGCCTTGTATCCGACCTGCTCGAGGGCCAGGGGCTCGATTGCCTGGCTCGACCGGTTGGCGTCGAGCAAGTACGCGGCGAGCATGGTGTCGAGGTCCAGCCCCGCCAGCGGCACGCCGCGGCGGCCCAGGACGATGAGGTCCGCCTTGATGTCGTGGCCGATCTTCCGTGTTGCGGCATTCGCGAAGACCGGCGCCAGCAGGGCCAGCGCCCGATCGCGGTCGAGGGAGCCGTCTCCCATGAATCCGCGGTGACCGACCGGTACGTAGCGCGCCTGCCGTGCGGAAGTCGAAAGGGCGATGCCCACAAGGTTGGCCCGCACCGGCGCCGTGCCATCGGTGACGAGGCGCATCGCCAGGCGGGGCGCCTGCGCGAGTTCGGCCACCAGCGCTTCGAGCTCGTCGAACGACGTGACGAGGCGGTAGTCCTTCGTCACCGACTCGGCCGTCGGCGCGAACTCGGTGACCAGCGTCCGGAAGCCGAGCGCCGAGAAGAGCGCGTAGCATCGCTCGCGCGAGGCTCCCTGGAAGCGGAAGCGCTCGGGGTCGAACGGCACGTCCACGTCGGTGTGAATCGTCACCAGCTCGCGGCTCTGCCGCGCCTGATCGGCGTGGGTCGTGAGTGCCTCCCGGTACTTCTTCTGCGGCACCTCGCTTGCGTGCGCGAGCAGCGCATCGAGGGATCCGTGGGTGGCGACGAGATCCCGGGCGCCCTTCTCGCCGATGCCGGGCACCCCCTTCACGTTGTCGGAGGTGTCGCCCATTAAGGCCAGCACGTCCACCACCTGGTCGGGCCGCACGCCGAACCTCTCGGCCACGCCCGCTTCGTCGAACCACGCGCCCTCGTCACGCGGGTTGTAGACCCGGATGCCGTCGCCCACCAGCTGGAAGAAGTCCTTGTCGCCCGTGACGATGGCGGTCTCGAAGCCCGCGGCGGCGGCCTTCTTCGCCAGCGTCCCGATCACATCGTCGGCTTCGAAGCCCTCGGACGTGAAGATGGGCACGCCCATCGCCTCGCAGGCCTCGTGCACCCACGGGATCTGTTCCTTGAGGTCGTCGGGCATCGCCGCGCGATTGGCCTTGTAGTCGGCGGCGAGCTTTGCCCGGAACGTCTCTGTCGGCAGATCGAACGACGCGGCGATGTACTCCGGTCGATGGTCCGCGATCAGCTTCCGGAGCATCGTGACGAAGCCGTAGACGGCATTGGTGGACCGGCCGTCGGGGCCGGTCAGCCCCCGAATGGCGTGGTAGGCCCGGTACATCTGGTTGCTGCCGTCGATGAGGAAGAGCGTGGGGCGCGCCATGGAAGCGCACCCACGGTATCACCTGCGCCCGGCGCGCGGAAGGCAGGGGCGCGACCGCGAGCAGGGTATGATCGCGGATCGTGATCGTCCGTTGGAGGCGCCCCGTCCCACGTCGTGCCCGCAGGGCCTGGCTGGCCGGCGTCGCCCTGCTGCTGATGGCCGCGTGCAGCGCGAACCCGCTGTCCCGGAAGTACGAGTACGAAGAGGAGATCTACGTCGATCTCGACGGCTCGGCCACGGTGTATGTGAACGCCGCGGTGCCGGCGCTGGTCGCCCTGCGCGGCGTGGACCTGCCCGTGGATCCCGCCGCGCGGCTGGACCGCCAGGCCGTCCGGGCGTTCTTCGAATCGCCGGTCACCAGCGTGGCGAATGTCAGCACGTCGCGTCGCGACGGCCGCCGGTACGTGCACGTCCGCATCGAGGTGCCGGACATTCGCCGCCTGGGCGATGCCGGGCCGTTTGCCTGGTCGTCCTACCGGCTGGACGTGGGCGACGAGTCGGCCGAGTACGCGCAGACGGTGGGCGCCCCTGCCGGCCGGGTGGTCCCCGACGTCGGATGGCAGGGAAGCGAGCTCGTGGCCTTCCGCCTTCACCTGCCGAGCCGCGTCACCTTCCACAATTCACCGACGCGTGAGATCCGGCGCGGCAACATCATCGTGTGGGAGCAGGCGCTGGCCGAGCGCCAGAAGGGCGTGCCGGTCGACATCGATGTCCGCATGGACAGCGAATCGATTCTCGCCAGCACGCTGCTGCTGTTCGGCACGATGGTCGCCCTCGTCGCGATCACGTTCGTGCTCTTCATCTGGTTCATCAAGCGGCGCGGCGAGCCCGAGCCCGCTGCCTAGGATCGAGGTCATACCGTCATGGTCATGCCGACGTCCGGCGCCAAGCCCACCGTGCTCCGTTGCTCCCGGTGCGGCAAGTTCGTGGATTGGGAGGATGCGCGGCTGCAGATCGTCTGCGGCTGCCGGCCGCACCTGGAACTACCGCCGGTGCTCGTGCGCGAGGCCACCGACGCGGACCGTCCCGCGGCATTGACGCTCTTCGAGCGCGACTTCGGCCGCACGCGGCTCATCACCTTCGGCGAGGAACTGCACCTCGAGACCCTGCCGACCGTGGTGGCCGACCTCGAGGATGAGGTGGCCGGGGCACTCGCCTACATGGAGCGCCAGGGCACGCTGCACATCGTCGCGCTGGCGACCGATCCCTCGTGGCAGCGGTCGGGGGTGGGCGGGCACCTGGTGGCCGAAGCCGAGTGGATCGCGCGCGGCAATCGGCTCGGGCGCGTGCTGGTGGCCACCACCAACGACAACCTGCCGTCGTTGTACTTCTACCAGCGCAAGGGCTATCGCATCACGCAGGTCCTGCCGGGATCGATGACCGCCACGGGAGGGGATGGCCCGGCCACCGGCTTCGGCGGCATCCCCATCCGCGACGAGATTCACCTGGGGAAGGAGATCGACTAGCCGCCCGGCCTAGTCACCGGTCGCCATCATCTCGCGCACCTCGGCGTCGGTGCGCAGCATGTTGGTCACCTCGAACGCCCCGAAGCCGGTCGCGAGCGACCGCGCCAGCATGCGCTCGACGTTGCTGTTCACCACGCCCTCGAGCGTCACGCGCCCGCGGTTCACGACGATGTGGATGGGTGGGTTGACCATGGACGCGTAGTGCCAGAACGACGAGTTGCTGTAGATGGCCCGCGCGATGCGGAAGCGGAGCTCGTCATCGAACTGCGACACGGGCAGGACGCCGATGGCGTTCTCCACCGCGGTCACCCCGCCCACGCGCCGCACGCGCCGCTCGATGTCGTCGCGCTTGTAGGGCATGGTCACCCACCCCGTGAGCACGATGCGCCCGCTCTCGACCGATGCCGACACGCTGTCGAAGATGGTGAGCTGCGTGTAGCGCTGCACCTGGTCCGAGATCGCGTCGAACACCCGACGGTCCTCGATGTCCATCTGCGCCGACGCAAGCGCGGGGCACGCAAGCAGGGCAAGGACGAACAGGAACCTGGTGGCTGTCTTTGTCATGATGTCCACCTCTCTGGTGGACATCACTGCGAAGCGCGTGCCAGGGAAGAATGTCCTCCGCGGAGCTCAGGGCGTTGCCACATACCCTCGCCGCGCGCGCACGCGCAACGACGGGTCGCGAACCTCCAGCCGGATCGTGTGCCAACGGCCATCCTTGTGCCCCGGGCTCGGGTAGCCGATGTAGTACTGCTTGCTCAGCTCGTCCGCGATGTTGGCCGTCGCCGGGTCGAGGTCGCGCGCGTCGCGCACGATCTCGGTACGGCCGCCGCTGTCGTCCGTGATCTCGCGCAGCGCGGCCACGTTCACGCGGTCGCCCGGGCCAGTCGAGTAGGTGCCGCCTCCGCCACCTCCTGGGTACGGCGGAGGCATCGGGAACCCGCCGCCGCCACGTCCCCCGCCGCCGGGCATGGGGAAGGGAATCGGGAGCCGGGGGCCGCCGCCAACAGGTGGTCTAGGCCGGGACAGGATGGTCGGCTGCCCCTGGCCGTCGATGCCCACGGCGTACACCAGCACCTCGGTCTCGCGCACCAGCTGCCGCACTTCGCCGGGCCCCACGCGGCTGCTGGTGTCGTTGCCGTCCGAGATGATGACCACCGCTTTCTTGCGGTTCCGCCCGCCGTGCGCCATCGGGACGGCCTCGGCCACCGCGTCGTACATCGCCGTGCCTCCGTTGGGGTTCACCCGGCCCAGGCTCCAGCTCATCGCGCGACGATCGGTCGTCCAGTCCTGCACCAGGTCGGCGCCCCCGCTGAAACGGTAGAGAAAGAAGTCGTCTTCGGGGTCCGTGAGCTGCTCCAGGAACCGGTCGATGGCGTCGCGGGCCGCAGACCACTTCTCACCCTGCATGCTGCCGCTCGTGTCGAGCACGATGCCCAGGCTCACCGGCGATCGTTCCGAGGAGAAGTGCGTGATCTCCATCGGCTGATTGTCTTCGTAGACGACGAAGTCGTCCTTGGTCAGCCCGGGCAGGAACCGCCCGCTCCGGTCGGTGACGGTGGCCGTGACGTTGATGAGCTCGACGCCGCTGCGGAAGCGGAAGCCGTCCTGGCCAGCCAGCGGCGCCGTCGCCTGCAGGCCCAGGAGAGCCACAAGCCCGAGCATGATCGCGATGGGACGCCGTGATGGGTGACGCATGGCTGGAACCTCGAACTGTGAGCGTTGCACCTGTAACTCTGAACTCTCAAGGTTTCGATAGGGCTACCGGCGCTGCCACCGGCGCCTCGCCCCGCCGATCCACGTGTGGCAACGTGCCGTCATCGGTCCGGAAGCTCACACGGTAGCGCGCCACGGATTGCGGCGCCTGCACCTTCACGACAAAGGGTGACTCGTCGCCGGAGGTCAACTTGACGAAATCGATCGGCGCCCGGGCGCTGGTCACGAACGTGCCCTGCTGGTCGAAGAGGAAGACCACGGCCGAGACACCCTCGACGCCCGATGCCGCGGGTGGGTTGCGGACCAGGCCGGCCACCGACAGCATGACGCCTTCGCGCTCGTGCCTCAGCGAGAGCAGCTCGAGGGGGGCGGCCGCCGTGCCGGGCGTCTCAGCCGCTCCGGCGTCCCCGCCGACGCGCGCGAAGGCAAACGCCCCGACGATCACCGCCAGCACGGCTGCAGCGGCCGCCAGCCCTCGCTGGCGGCTCACGCCCTCACGTGCGGGCGCGTCTGCCCCGAGGAATCCCGTGTGAACGGCAACCTCGGGCGCGGGCGCCGCGCCGCCGAACGCGTCGAGCGAGGCAGGCTGTGCCGGGGGCGCGGGTCTCCACGGGGCTGCAGCCGCAAGAACTGGAGGCGCCGGTACGGGCGCCGCAACGGGTTCGTCGCCTCCGTATGCGGCCGCCGACAACGCCGCCACGCGCGCCGCCGCGCGCCGTCGCTCCTCGTTCGAGGCGCGCCAAGCCACCACGCCCATCGTCAGGGCGACGCCCAGCGATACCACGGTGATTGCGATCAGCGCTGTCTCCATAAGCCCTCTATCTGCGCCATCTGCGGCTCATCTGCGGCTCATCTGCGGCCCTTCTGTGTCTGCGGCTCATCTGAGTCGGAACTCCACGTCCACCTCGACCACCACATCCACAGGCGTGCCCTTCATCCGCGCCGGCGCAAACCTCCACTGCCGCACGGCCTTCACCGCCTGCTGGTTCAGGTCGAGCCCCAGGCCCTTCAGCACCTTGACGTCACCGACGGTTCCGTCCCGGCGGACGACGATCTCCAGCACGACCTCGCCTTCGAGGTTCGCGCGGCGTGCCGCGTCCGAATACTCCGCGCGCACTTCGCGCAACAGGCGGGGAGGCTCGACTCCGCTGCCGGGCCGGTACGGTCCACCGCCCGTGCCTCCACCGGAGCCATCACCGATGCCCGACCCGTCGCCTTCGCCGAGCCCGGTGCCGCGGCCCGTGCCCACGCCGCCGCCCGCCCCGGGTCCCGAGCTGGGTTCCGGCTGCTCGACCTTGGCCATCACGCCCTCGCGATCGCGCGTGTCGGCGGGGGCGGTCACCACCGGCGCCATCACCGGCGGCAGCGTCTTCGCCTCAATCGGCGTCGGCGGCGGCTCCACCACCCTCGGCGCTGCCTCGAGCGGCGGCGGCAGCCGACGCACGGGAATCGGGCTGTTCACGGTCATGTTGCCCTTGCGCTCGGCCTTTGGAGGCGGCTTCTTCATCCGCAGTCCACCGCCGCCGCCCCCGCCGCCGGGGCCGGGCGTGGCCAGGAACACGAGCCGCACGGGCGGGTCCGGGTCCTTCAGTGGTTCGGTGGGCTCGCTGGCCGACGCCAGGCCAAGACTGGCCACGAACAGGATCGTGGCCGCGACCAGCCCGTGGAGACTGGTCGACACGACCAGGGGAACGGTGGTGGGGCGCGCGTGGCGCGGCGTCTCGCCGAAGAGCTCGCGCCCAAGCGCGCCAGCAGCTGACGGAAGAGCTACGGGAAGCCCGGCAGACAGCGCGCGCACGGCCCGGACGGCTTCGTCGTGCCGCACGTATCGGGTGAGCGCCGGATCCACGGGAACGCCCGCGGGCAGGAAGGCGGCCACCGATCGAATCTCTCCCCGCGCGACAAGGTGTTCCACCCACGCCTCGGAGACCTTGGCGGCGGCGGCGATGTCCTGGGCCGTGTAGACGTCAGGCGGCATGGCTTACTCGCTGGAATACATCGCAAATCCCTTGCCGTCATCACACGCCTCCTGTGCCTCGCACGTCAAGGCGAATCAGGCCGGAATCCGCCGATCTGGTCGCCTGAGGCATCCCGTGCGCACACGGCCTGCCGGAGGATGCCTACGTCAGGCGACACCATCGTCCACTTGCGACCACAGCCTTGTGCGTGCCGGCTGTTTCCTGCTAAATGACGCCCACATGCCCAGAACCCTGCTCGCCCTGGTGGTCCTCCTCTCCTCCGCCGCGTTGCCCGTTGGAACCCAGTCCCAGAAGCTCAAGGTGCACATCTCCGTCGACATGGAAGGCATCGCGGGCGTGGTCACGGGCGACCAGATCGGGCCCTCCGGATTCGAATACGGACGGTTCCGCGAGTTCATGACGCGCGAGGCCGTCACCGCCGTGGCGGCCGCGAAGGAGGCCGGTGCCACCGAGATCGTCGTCGCCGACTCGCACGGCAACGGCGAGAACCTCCTCATCGAGCAGTTCCCGCCCGATGTCCGCATCGTCCGCTCGTGGCCGCGACGGTTGCAGATGATGGCCGGCATCGACGAGACGTTCGACGCCGCCATCTTCATCGGCTATCACTCGTCCACGACGAACACCGCTGGCGTGCGCGCGCACACGTTCTCGAGCGCCACGCTCACCCGTGTGGCCCTGAATGGCGTGGAGATGACGGAAGGCGCGTGGAACGCCGCCATCGCGGGACACTTCGGCGTGCCGGTCGTGATGATCTCCGGCGACGATGCGGCCGTGGCCGAGGTGAGGAAGGTCGTCGGCCCCATGGAGGGTGCGGAGACGAAGAAGAGCCTCGGGTTCCACTCGGCGCTCACGCTGACGCCGCAGGCGGCGCTCGACCTGATTGGCCCGCGCGTGAAGGCGGGGCTGTCGCGTCGCGCCGAACTGAAGCCGTACCGGCCACAGGGGCCGGTCACCGTGGACGTGAGTTTCAAGCACTACATGCCGGCCGAGGTGCTGGCCTTCCTGCCCATGTTCGAGCGGACCGCCTCCCACACGATCCGGTTCCGGGCGAAGGACATGGTGGAGGCCTCGTCGGTGATGGAGTTCGTTGGCGAGTACCGGCCCGACCTGACGCCGTAGAGGACCGGCATCCGGTCTCCGGTCAGGATGTCGAGTGCTGAAGGCTGGAGGCGGATGTGATGCCCACTTCACGGTCACGACGGACGCTTACGTGCCTCACGGTCGCCGTTCTCATGTGCGCGCTGAGCGCCGGCTTCTCGGCGGACCAGCCTCCGGTGCCGGCGTCCTATCGGCGCGTGCCGGGCTGGGCGCCCGCGCCGGGCGGCACCAATTGGGGCCAGGTGCCGGGCTTGACCATCGACGCCACCGGACGCCTCTTCGTCTTCCGCCGCGGCGAGCCACCCGTCGTGGAGCTGGACGCCGACGGGCATGTGTTGAAGATGTGGGGCGAGCAGGGCTTCGTCTGGCCGCATGGGATTCGCGTGGACCACGAGGGCTTCCTGTGGATCACGGATGGCCGCGCGCGTGACGGGCGGGGGCAGCAGGTTTACAAGTATCGCCGTGACGGCACGCTGGTGATGACGCTCGGCACGGCCGGTATCGCCGGCGAGGCCACGGGCCTCTTCAACGGCCCCTGCGACGTTGCGGTCGCCGCCAACGGCGACATCTTCGTGGCCGACGGTCACTGGAACGCCCGCGTCGTGAAGTTCGCGAAGGACGGCACGTTCATCAAGGCGTGGGGGAAGAAGGGCAGTGGACCGGGCGAGTTCGACGTGCCCCACACCATCGCCATCGACAAGCGCGGGCGTGTGCTGGTGGGCGACCGATCCAATAAACGCATCCAGGTGTTCGACCAGGACGGCGCGTTCCTCGATCAATGGACACATCTCGGCTCGCCGAGCGGCATGTTCATCGCGCCCGACGACACGCTCTACGTGGTGGACTACAACGACCGCAAGGGCATCTTCATCGCGAGCGCCGAAACCGGCGTCGTCCGCCAGAAGCTGGATGACGCGGTGCCCGAGTCGGTGGCGGTGGATGCGGTGGGCAACATCTACGTGGGCGAGACGGTGCCGGGCGAGACGCTCACGGGGCTGCCGGGTGGCAACATCATCCGCAAGTTCACGCGGGATCGCTAATCATCCAATCGCGCCGCCACCCAATCACCCCACCCAATCACCCCACCCAATCACCCCACCCAATCACCCAATCATCCGTTGACAATCGCCCAATCACCAATCGGCGATCGCTCAATGATCCTCAGGCAGGCTTCGCCTTCAGCACGCCCAGCTGCATCAGCATGCTGGTGAAATCGTAGAGGCGCCGCTCCTGGGCGATCAGCCCGTCGTGCAGCGTGAAGAAGTACGCCATGGTCCGCTCAATCCGGCGGCCCGTGGCCGGCATGCCGAAGACCTCGCCGGCGTGGGTCGATTGGACCGTCCAGACAATGACCGCGCGGGCCGGGTCGCTGTTGCTGACGATGGTGTCTTCGACGCGGACGCTCGGATGGGCGAAGGCCCTGAACAGATCGGCGTAAGACTTCTCGACTTGCGGCCGGCCCTTCAGCGTCCCGAAAATCGGGCTCACGAGCACACAGTCGTCGCTGTAGCAGGCGCTGAGCGCCGCCAGGTCCTGGCGCTCCCAGGCACGCACGAACCGGTCGAGGAACGAACGGATCTCGTCGCTCGTCATGGCGGGGCCTCCGGTCTGGAACGGACCGCCATCTTACCAGTGCGCGCCAGTCGGGGCCCCTCACATTTGAGCTGTCCCCGGGCCGCGACCGATCGGCGACCCGGGGCCTGTCCGGTGGCAGATAACCCGGCCAGGAGCCTGTACCGTTCGGCCACTGGTCTCGCTCGGCCCAGGTTCTGAATTACATGGAGGTGCCATGGGCGAAGCCGGGCCCCTCGGCCACGGCCCTGATGAAAACGGGCCATTGGCGCCCTGCTCACGGCTCACGCTGCGCCCTTCAGCCCCTCCACGAACCGGACACCTTCCTTCTCCGCAAGCATCCGCACGGGCTTGAACCCCGCCGCGGCCATGTCGTGCTCGGCGGCGTACCCCTCCGGTCGCGTGATGTGACCGCCCAGCAGGCCCTTCACCGACACGCGCTCGACCAACTCGACCCGTCCGCCGCCTCGCAGCACGCGGAGCGCTTCGCCCAGCGCCGCACGGCGATCGGCCTCGGGCAGCCGCGCGAACGTGCCGCGTGTGTCGTCCACCACCACCATGTCCATGCTCGCAGCGTCGACGCCGAATGCGCCGGGCGGCACCACGCGCACGTCGATGAGCGCGCCTACGCCAGCGCCCACCTTCCGCGCTCGCGCCGCACCCTCCTCGTCGAACGCCACGACCGCGCACGTGCCGCTCAGGCCCACCTTGGCCGCGAGCCCCCCCAGCAGCGCCTGGTCGTCGCACCCGATCTGCAGGAAGCGCTCGCCCATGCGGACGCCGGTCATCGTCACGTGGAGGGGGTCCATCTGGCGGTGGCGGCGCATCGTGCGCAGGAACTGGCCAATCATGGCCCCATGATAAGATCGACCGGTTGTGAAGACGCCAATAAACATCGCTCCTGCACAGGGGAAACTGGGTGTCCTGCTCGTGGGTCTGGGTGCCGTCAGCACCACGACGATCGCGGGCGTGGCCGCCATCCGCAAAGGCCTCGCGCAGCCCATCGGATCGCTCACCCAGATGGGCACCATCCGCCTCGGCAAGCGCACCGATGGCCGCTCACCGAAGATCAAGGACTTCATCGATCTGGCCCGCCTGGACGACATCGTCTTCGGCGGCTGGGACATCTTCGAGGAAGACTGCTACGCCGCCGCCCGCACCGCGGGCGTGCTCGAGCCCGCGCTCCTCGATCAGGTCCGCGGCGAGATGGAAGCCATCAAGCCCATGCCGGCCGTCTTCGACCAGCGCTACGTCAAGCGCTTGAACGGGCCCAACGTCAAGAAGGGCAGGAACAAGAAGGATCTCGCCGAGCAGCTCATCGCCGACATCCGCGCCTTCAAGGAGAAGAACGGCTGCTCGCGGCTGGTGATGGTGTGGTGCGGCAGCACCGAAGTGTTCATGACGGAAGGCCCGGTGCACCAGTCGCTCGCCGCCCTCGAGAAGGGCCTCGAGGAGAGCGACGATGCCATCCCGTCGAGCATGGTGTACGCGTACGCGGCCCTCAAGGAGGGCATCCCGTTCGCCAACGCCGCGCCCAACCTCACCGCCGACGTGCCCGCGATGCTGGAGCTGGCCAACCAGACGAAGGCGCCGATCGCCGGCAACGACATGAAGACGGGGCAGACGCTCATCAAGACGGTGATCGCGCCCGGCCTGAAGGCGCGCCTGCTGGGCGTGCGCGGGTGGTACTCCACCAACATCCTCGGCAACCGCGACGGCGAGGTGCTGGACGACCCCGAGTCGTTCAAGACGAAGGAAGAGAGCAAGAAGTCGGCGCTCGACTACATCTTCCAGCCGCACCTCTATCCCGAGCTCTACAAGGATATCTCGCACGTCGTCCGCATCAACTACTACCCGCCGCGCGGCGACAACAAGGAAGGCTGGGACAACATCG
>DAIRFN010000376.1:0-4437 GCA_036795065.1 Vicinamibacterales bacterium | reverse complement strand
CCCGAACCAGGCCACCAGGAGCGCGCCATACGGCCCGACGCTCTTCGCGATCGCCGAAACGGAAGCGTTTTGGGGGGGCATCATGCCTGCCCCCGTCAGCAGCAGGACTGCTGACATCGGTGCGTACTTGGTGCTCAGCCACGGCAGGGCGCCGCAGGCGAGGCCGAGCACCACCGGGTGCCGGGTGGTCAGCGCCACCATCACCGCGAGCGCCGCGGCAATCTCCGGGTAAACGGTGAACGTGTTGAACAGGAACGGCGCCGATCCGGCGATGACGGCCCAGGCGAAGGTGGCGGCGCCAGGGGATCCCAGCGCGGTGGCCACCCACCGCCACATCAGCCCCGCGGACACCGCGGCCATCGCGACCAGCGCCAGCAGCACGGCGCCATAGCCGCCGATGCCGTACACCGGCGCCAGGGCGACAGGCAGGCCGACGGGGTGGATGGAGTAGATCTCCCCGTCGGCGCCGCGCGTCAGGTAGTGAGGGTCGAGATCCCGCGGGAAGTACTCCCGGTAGTCGCCGCGCTGGTGGTTGTTCTCGATCTTGAAGTCGCCGTCGCGCCACAGGCTCTGCGCGATGACCAGATAGTGCGGCTCGTCGCCCGCGGGGAACAGCACCGTGTTCGTCAGCCGCGCCGCCGCGGCGCCACTCACGAGCGCCGTGGCCAGGCCGATCAGGACCGACACCTGCGCCACGCTGCGACGCGCGAAGAATCCGGCCGCCACCAGCCGGTGCTGCCACCATGTCCAGATCAGCAGGCCGGCAACCGACAGCCACACCAGCAGGCTCATGGGTCCGGCCAGCACCTGCAGCACGGGCCAGCGATCGGGAAGGACCGGCGTGAACGGGATCAGCAGCACCGCGAGGGCGGTGGCCGGCGCCACGAGCGCGCCCACCGGCGCCCGCCCGGCGGAGCCCGCTCGCACGCGATTGAGCCGATCGACCAGGAACCACGCGAGGCCCGCCAGCAGGAGGAAGCCCGCCAGCGACTCCCACGGTGGCAGCAGCGCCACGCGGACCGGCCGCCCATCCATCAGCACGGCGTCGAGCACGCCACGGCCTACATAGAGCGCCGCGCCGGTAATGAGACAGGCCGCCAGGGGCCAGGCACGCTGCATGAAGCGGTGATTGTACAATCCGGGCCGTGAAAAGAACGCTGTTGTTCGCCACCATCTTCGCCGCTGCCTGCACGACCACGCCGCCGGCGCCTTCCACACCAACCCGCACGACCGATTTCGACCTCCTCATCACCGGCGGTCGCATCGTGGATGGTAGCGGCGCCCCCTGGTTCGAGGGTGACATCGGCATCGTCGGCGATCAGATCACGGCCGTCGGGCGCCTGGCGGGGCGCCTGGCGGGGCGCACCATCGATGCGTCGGGCGCCTACGTGTCGCCGGGGTTCATCGACATGCTCGGCCAGTCGGAGTTCAACATCCTGGCCGACAGTCGTGCCGCGTCGAAGATCACGCAGGGCATCACCACCGAGATCACGGGCGAGGGCAGTTCCATCGCGCCGTTGAACGACCGGCTGGCTGCAGAGGCCAAGGCGCAGTTCGACTCGTTCAAGGTGGCGCTCGACTTCCGCACGCTGGGCGAGTACTTCACCCGCCTCGAGACGCGCTCGAAGCCGGCGATCAACGTGGGGACCTTCGTCGGGGCCGGCGGCCTGCGCTCGTACGTGATCGGCGACTCGCAGCGCGCGGCCACCGGCGAGGAGTTGGAGCAGATGAAGACGCTCGTGCGCCAGGCCATGGAGCAGGGCGCGCTCGGCCTGAGCACCTCGTTGCAGTACGTGCCCGACCGGTTCGCCAGCACCGACGAGATCGTCGAGCTCGCGAAGGTGGCCGCCGAGCACGGCGGACGCTATCTCACGCACCAGCGCTCGGAGTCGAACCAGATCATCGCCTCGCTGGACGAGGCGTTCGCCGTCGCCGAACGCGCGCGCATCCCCACCGAGGTGTGGCACCTGAAGACCGCCTATCGCGCCAACTGGGGCCGCATGCCCGAGATCCTGAAGCACTTCCAGGCGGCGCGCGCACGCGGGCTGGATGTCACCGCCAACATGTATCCCTACGATCGCGCCTCGAACGGGCTGGACGCGTGCCTGCCCCTGTGGGTGCGCGAGGGCGGCACCGATGCCCTGCTGGCGCGCCTGAAGGACCCGGCCCAGCGCGAGCGCGTCAAGCGCGACATGGAAGATCCGAGCCCGAAGGACTGGGAGAACCAGTGGTACGGCTCGGGCGGCGCGTCAGGCGTGCTGCTGTCGTCCGTTCTCGACCCGAGCTTGCGCAAGTGGGAAGGCAAGACGCTCGAGGAGATCGGCAGGGAGATGGGGAAGGATCCGCGCGACGCCGCGATGGACCTCGTCATCGCCGATCGCGCCGAGGCCTCCGTCATCATCTCGATCATGCGGGAGGACGATGTGAGGGCGGCGCTGGCGGATCCGATGGTGTCGATCGGGACGGATTCGGGGGCCCGCGCTGAAGACGGGCCGCTCTCGATCTCGAAATCGCACCCGCGCGCGTGGGGATCGTTCACGAAGATCCTCGGCACCTACGTTCGCGACGAGCAGCTGATCCCGCTCGAGGATGCCATTCGGCGATTCACCTCCCGTCCGGCCACGCGCATGGGCATCCACGACCGTGGCCTGCTGCGCCCGGCCTTCAAGGCCGACATCACCATCTTCGATCTCGCCACCGTGCGCGACCGCTCGACCTTCACCGACCCGACTCACTACTCCGAGGGCATCCGGCACGTGCTGGTGAACGGGCAGGCCGTGGTCGCAGATGGCCAGATCACCGACGCGCGGCCGGGGCAGGTGGTGCGGGGAGCGGGTTATCGTCAGTAGACTCGTCGGGAGTCGGGAGTCGGGCTTGTCCGCCGAAGCCCTGGCGAAGGCGGCGGCGTTCAGGGGCGACGCGCGACGACCAGGCAACTGCCGCCGAATGGCAGGCGTCCACCCCGCTCCAGCCACTTCCGCTCGAGGCCGAGCAGCGCCACCAGGACGCCTACTGCCGGGCCCCTGGGCGGCTTCAGCTCCCGTTGGATCGCCTCGAGATCGACGGGCGGACGGTATCCCACTCGCCACGGCAGCGCGCGCACCAGGAGGATGGGCAGCGGCAGCGGCCAGAAGAAATAGCTGGCGAACTCCACCTCGAAGCCGGCGTCGCGCACCACGCCGGTGAGCGCGCGCAGGCTGTAGCGCCGGTGATGTCCGCCGAGCTCGTCCTCGCCGGACCAGAGCCACTGGTAGGCCGGTACCGTGAGATAGAGGCGGCCGCCCGGCTGCACGAGCGTGGCGAGACGGCGGAGCACGCCGCCATCGTCCTCGATGTGCTCGAGCACGTCGAACAGGCCCGCGGCGGGGAGCGACCCGGGACGAAAACCCGCGTCGTCCAGCGTTGAGCAGATGACCGGTGCGAGGCCGCGCGCCCGGGCATTGCGCGCGCCCACAGCGCCGGGCTCGACCACGACCGCCGGATGGCCGGCCTGCACGAGGGCGCGGGCCACGAAGCCGTTGCCGCCGCCGATGTCGAAGACCGCGCCGGCGGGCGGGAAGCGCGCCACCGCGGCCAGGATGCACCGGTTGCGGTGCTGGAACCAGAACGACTGGTCCTCCACCTGGAAGCAGAACGCGTTGCCCTCGTCTGGATAGTCCACGCGCGACCGCGAGCGCGGCCACCAGAGGCCGTCGGCGTCGAGATCGAGATTGCCCGCGAGGGTGCGTGGATCGATCACAGCTGAATGTATCATCGGGGGCGGTGCTGGCACCGCTCGTCATCCTCTGGCTGGGGCTCCTCCTCTCGCTGCCGCCCCGGCCCTCGCCCTGGCTCGTGTTCGCGTCGGGATTGCCGGTGGTCGCGCTCGCGTCGTGGCGCTGGGCCCGGCGCCGCGGCGTGCCGTGGGCGGCGCTCGTCCGCGACACGAAGGACGTGCACGCCCTGGCCCTGGTGCTGCTCTACGCGCTTGGCGTGCAGATGGCCGACGCGCACGGCATCACGACCGACGGCGTGACGTACTTCACGCAGCTTCGCAGCGTGATCTTCGATCGGGATCTGGACATCGCGGCGGAGTACGCGTTCCTCGGCCAGCCGCCGCGCCCGAATCACGTGGTGCCGATCGGGCCCCTGCTCGTGTGGCTGCCGCTCTACCTGATGGTGACCGTCGCCGACGCGCTCGGCCGCTGGGTGGGCCTGTGGCCGGCACCCGCGGATCCGATCGCCCTCGGCCTCGGCCTGCCGTACGTGCGCGCCGTGCTCATCTCGTCGTTCGCGATCGGCGCCGTCGGCCTGATGGCGCTCTTGCGCCACCTGCGGCGCGAGTTCCCGCGCGCGGTGGCCTTCATCGCGGTGCTGCTGACCTTCGGCGCCACCCCGCTTGACTGGTACATGGTCTACGAGCCGTCGATGACGCACGCCGCGTCGTTCGGCTTCGTG
>DAIRFN010000375.1:0-4441 GCA_036795065.1 Vicinamibacterales bacterium | reverse complement strand
CGGCGTGGCCCTGGCGTGGCAGTTCGTGTTCCTGACGATTGCACGCGACCCGGTTCGCTACCGCCCCCTCATGCTGGTCGCCATCCTCGAAAAGGTGAGCTTCGGCTTCGCGGCCCTCGTGCTGTTCTGGCTGGGCCGGATCACCCTGATCGTGCTGGCGCCGGCGCTCGTCGATCTCGCACTCGCCACGGCGTTTGCGGTGGCCTATCGGTCCACGCGGACCTGAAGGCCACGCGCATGTGATCTCCCGCCGGCCATGTCCACTCGCACGCCGAAGCGCTGGTCCCAGCACGTCACCGAAACCAGCCACGCGCTGGACCTCGAGCCCGGTGTGTTCACCCTGGACGATCCGCGGGCCATCGCACGCGCTCTCAAGCGCGCGGCCGAGCAGAGCGAGCGCCGCAAGGCCGAGCCGTTCCGCTCAGCCATGTCGCTGCTCGTCTTCTACATCAACCGGGCGGGCCGCGTGCTCCCCGCCGCCCGTCGCAAGACGCTCGAGGCCGCCAAGGACGAACTGCGCGCCCTCTTCGGAAGGCCCCGCCAGCGAGCCACGCGCACCCGCACCCGCCCGCCCGCACCTGGTCGCACCTGATCGCACCCGCCAATGCCCTACCGCCTCCTCGCCGACGCCACCGTTCTCCTCCACGCGGGCTTCGTCGCCTTCGTGGTCCTCGGCGGGTTGCTCGTCCTGCGGTGGCCACGGCTCGCGTGGGTGCACGTGCCGGTCGCGGCCTGGGGCGCGTGGGTGGAGTTCGCGGGAATCGTCTGCCCGCTGACGCCCCTCGAGAACTGGTTTCGCGCGCGGGGCGGGCAGGCCGCCTACACCAGCGACTTCATCGAGCACTACCTGATGCCCGTGCTCTATCCCGCGTCGCTGTCGCGCGAAGTGCAGTGGGCGCTCGGTGCTCTCGTGCTCGTCGTCAATACCGTCGTGTATCTCGTGCTGCTCCGTCGTCACCGGCGGGGGCGGATAGCGTAGGAAGACGGCCGGGATCCATATCGCGGGAGCTCAACGCTTCTCGAGCAGCCGCTCGAGTCGCGCCAGCCGCGCGCGTAGATCGTCGTTCTCACGCGTCAGGGCCGCAAGCTGCTCACGGAGCGCACTGTCATCGCCGCTGAGCTCGCGCGTGCGCACCTCGAGCGCCTTCACGGCGGCGAGCGCGATGCCGTCTGCGTCGACGGTCCCGATGCGACGGGGGTCGATGCCGAGACCGAACGCGGCGTGGAAGTCCTGCGCGGTCGGACCCACGTGACGAATTGCGGCATCCTGGGCCTTGTAGTTCCACTCCCGCACGGGCATCTGCGCGATTCGCGCCAGCACCTCCTCGCCTGCGAGCTCCTTGAAGTTCTCCTTGGAGTTGACGTCCGAGAGCGACGACCAGAACGAGTCGCCTGAGTAGAGGATGACGCCCGGACTGGTCGGATAGGTCGTGCCGGACGTGGACCAGAACGCGGCGCCTCCGGCGGCGCGCACCAGGAACTGATTGGGTGAGATCGATCTGACGGCTGGGGAGGGGGTCCCGACGGTTGACCGGTCTCCATAGACGAACGATCCCGGAGCACTGGCGGCAACCTCCGCATAGGTCCCCATGGCGGTGCTGCCCAGGCCAGCCGCGACCGTCTGGATGCCGGTTGCCGTGCTCGAGACGCCGGTGGCGGTGGCCCTGAATCCCATCGCGGTGCTGAAGTTGCCGCTGGCTGTCGCCTCCCAGCCCATCGCCGTGCTGCCCGCGCCGCTGGCTGTCGTGCCGAGGCCCATGGCCGTGCTTTCCTCGCCGCTGGCCGTCGTGCCGTCACCGAGCGCAGTACTCATGTTTCCGCTGGCGGTCGTGTCGTGACCCATCGCGGTACTCCAGTAACCGCTGGCGGTTGAGCTGCCCATCGCGACCGCTGCCTGACCGCTGGCGACGGAGTCGGAGCCGAACGCCACGCTGTACTGCCCAATCGACGCGTCGTCCCACTGCGCCCCGTGGACAGTTCCCGCTCGAAACGCCGACTTCCGTGGATGCCACATCATGCGCGTGCCAGGGCCGGTTGCGGGCAGGACCCCGACGTCGAATGTTCCGCCGGCCAGGAACCCACCATCGGTGAACAGGGAGATCGCTCTCGGAATACCCGGCGGCGCAGGGCGCGGGTTGCCGCCGGTGCTGGCGCCAAAGGCGAGCGTGCCGCTGTTGCCCGCGCTGTCTTCCCAGGAGCCACCGAGCGTGGCCAGTGAGAGGCGCGCATCGATCTGGACGCCGCGGCCGCCGGGTGCCGTCACCACGTTCAGCCCCAGGCCAATGGTGCCGTCGGGATTCGGTGTGGCCAGTCCGACCAGGGGCGCCCGCTGTTCCGCGCCACACTGGTCGTCGTAGCCATCCAGCGTGTAGACCGCGCCCTGCTGTGCGACGTTCACCGTCACCACATTGCAGAACGGCTGCAACTGCCAGCGGAATGTGCCGAGGGATTGCGCTTCTGCCACAGACGTGACCAGCAACACGGCGGCGAGCGCGAGAGCGGAAGACACACATCGAAAGGTCATCGGCGTCCTCAACGCTTGTCGAGAAGGGATTCGAGGCGCGCCAGCCGCGCGCGCAGCTCGTCGTTCTCGCGCGTGAGCCTCTCGTTCAGCTCGCGCGTGCGCATCTCGAGCGCCTTCACCGCGGCGAGGGCCACGCCGTCCGCGTCGATGGTGTTGATCCGCAGGTTGCTCTCGCCGAGGCCGAACGCGGCGTGGAAGTCCTGTGCGGTCGGGCCCATGTGCCGGATCGAGGCGTCCTGCGTCTTGTAGTTCCATTCGCGCACGGGCATCCTGGCGATGCCGCTCAGCACGTCCTCCGCGGCCCAATCGCGGAAGTGCTCCTTCACGTTGACGTCCGATACGACGGACCAGCCTCCACCGCCGGGCGCCAGCTCCACCCCCACATTGGCCGCGGTGTTCGTATAGAAGCCGGTCCCGCCGACCGCGCGCACGATGAACTGGTTGGGCGCGTAGCCGACGACGGGTGTGGACGTGGACTGATCGCCGAAGATGAACGTCCCGTACGCGGCGGCCAGGGCCGTGGCGTAGGAGCCGAGCACGATGCTGCCGCCACCCCCCGCGTTCACGTTGAGGCCAAGCGCCGCCGAGTACGCGCCGTTGGTGAAGGCCTGGTATCCGGACGCGATGCTGCTGGGGCCAGCCGCGATGGTGTTCGAACCGAAGGCCGCACTGGCGAGCCCGGTCGCGGACGTGTAGTAGCCGGCCGCCAGGCTGTAATTGCCAAGGGCGGTGGTGTTCCTGCTCAACGCCACGCTGTTGAGACCGGACGCGGTCGCGTTCAGTCCGAACGCCAGGCTCTGAGCGCCTGAGGCCACCGTGGACCGCCCGAAGGCGGAGCTTTGAGCACCCGAGGCCTGGGTCGCTTCCCCGAAGGCCGTGCTGGACATCCCAAGGGCGGCCGACTCCTGCCCGGTGGCGAAGCTGTACGCCCCCGCCGCGAGCGTGTTGAGGCCGAACGCCGCGCTGTACAGGCCGATGTTCACGTCGTCCCAGACGGGAATCGTGACGCGGCCAGCCCGGAACGCCGCCTTGGCGGGATGCCACATCATCCGCGTGCCCGCATTCGACGCGGGAATGTCTCCGGTGCCGAATGTGCCGCGCGCCAGGAACCCACCATCGTTCAGCAGCGCAAACGTGCTGGGAATCGTCGATCCCCCTGACACGGCCGGCCGCGGGCTCCCGCCGGTGTTGGCGCCAAACGCGAACGTGCCCGAGTTCCCCGCGCTGTCGGTCCAGGGGCCGCCAAGCCCGGCCAGCGTGATCCGCGCGTCGATTTGCACGCCGCGACCGCCGGGCACGGTGACCACGTTGAGCCCGAGGCCGATCGTGCCGTCGGGATTGGGCGTGGCGGTGCCGACGAGCGGCGCCCGTTGGCCCGCGCCGCACTGGTCGTCGTAGCCATCCATGGTGTACACCGCGCCCTGCTGGTTCACGTTCACCGTGATCACGTTGCAGTACGGTTGCAGTTGCCAGCTGAACGTGCCCAGCGGCTGGGCATCCGCGCGAACGGCAGTCCCCATGGCGGCCGTCAGGACAATCAGGGCAGGGAGCAGTCGCAGTCGGGTCATGGGATCCTCCGAGGGCCCGCAGCGGGCCCTACTAAGGGATCGCAAACCGACGGCCGATCCGGACACGTCGCGCGCGATAGCGCTCGAGGAGCCGGGCGACGCCCATCTCCTTCTCCTGGGAGAAGAACGAGAGATGCGAGGCCGCCATCGGCCGGTAGATGACGTTCTGCCGCCCCAGGCGCCGCGGAATCGTCACGCTCAGCTCCTCCTCGTCGTCATCGCCAATCGCCGACATCTCGTCGAGATCCGCCCCGAGATAACTGACGCAGTTGATGCTCAGGCGATCCGGCGCGACGTCGGTGCCCTCGGTACGGAAGCGGTCGGGATCGTCCAGGAAGAAGTCGTGGAG
>DAIRFN010000102.1:4514-15406 GCA_036795065.1 Vicinamibacterales bacterium | reverse complement strand
CCTGTGGCAAGCATTTCCCCGGGCATGGCGACACCAGCACCGACTCCCATTTCGAGTTGCCGCTCGTCGAACACCCGCCCGATCGGCTGCGTGCCGTGGAGTTCGAGCCCTTCCGCGCGGCCATCGCCGAGCAGGTGGCGTTCATCATGACGGCGCATGTGCTGGTGCCCGCACTCGATGAGAATCGGCCCGCCACGCTGTCGCCGTCCATCGTGGAGGGCCTGCTCCGGCGTGAGCTTGGCTTCGAGGGCGTCATCCTGAGCGACGACCTCGAGATGAAGGCCATCAGCGCGCGCTACTCGGTGCCGGCGGCGGCCGTCGAGGCGATCCAGGCTGGCTGCGACGCCGTGCTCGTCTGCGGTGGCGGGGTGGACCTCCAGGCCCAGACCCTCGAGGCGCTGGTGCGCGCAGTGGAGAGCGGTGCCATCACCGCGGCCAGGCTCGACGACGCCTGGCAGAGGTTGAAGCGGGCGAAGGAGCGCTTCCTGTCCGGCGATCGGCATTCCGCACTCCAGCGGCACCGCACGCTGAAGGCGGTCCTCGGCCGAGACGAGCATCGCGCCGTGGCCGACGAAATGGCAGCCTTCCTGTGATCCGCCCGCGCCGGTTGCGCCCCGGGGACCGCATTGCGCTGGTCGCGCCCGCCAGCGCGTTCAAGCCCGCCGATCTCGAGGCCGGCGTGCGCGAGCTCCAGCGTCTGGGTTTCGAGGCCGTGTACGACAACGCGATCTTCGAGCGAGCGTGGTTCGAGGCGGGACCGGCGGACGTGAGGGCGCGGGTTCTGCACGAGGCCTGGCGGGACCCATCCATCGCGGCCCTCCTTGCCGTGCGCGGCGGCTACGGCAGCCAGCAGTTGCTGCCGCTGCTCGAGCCCGAGGTAATGCGGCACGCCGCCAAGCTGCTGATTGGCTACAGCGACATCACGGCGCTCCTGTGCTGGTCGTGCGCGCAGGGAGTGGTATCGCTCCATGGTCCGATGATCGAAGGACGGCTGTCCTCGGGTCCGGCGGCGTACGACGAGGCGTCGTTCCTGCGGGCGGCGATGGTGGCCGAGCCGATGGGCGAGTTGGCGCCAGCCGGCCTCGAGACCTTCGCCCCGGGCGAGGCGAGCGGCATGGTGGTGGGCGGCACGCTCGCGCAGATGGTGTCGCTGCTGGGGACGCCCTGGGCGTTCGACGTGCCCCGCGGGGCCATCCTGTTCCTGGAGGACGTGGGCGAGCGGCCGTACCGCATCCATCGGATGCTGACGCAGCTGGCGCAAAGCGGCATGCTGGCACGCGCGGGCGCTCTGGTGTTTGGCGAGTTCCCGCGCTGCGACGAGCCGGGCGGCGAGCCGTCGATCAAGGACGTGCTGCGCGAGTTCACGCGCGGGTTTCCAGGCCCGGTGCTGTTCGGCTTTCCATCCGGCCACACCGCGGGCCCGACCTGGACGCTGCCCATCGGTGTCCGCGGCCGCGTGTCGGGCGCGCCGCCGATGGTGGTGATCGACGAAGCGGCGGTGTCATAGACGATGAGGATTCACCTGATTGGCGCGTGCGGCACGGCCATGGGCACGCTGGCGGCGCTCCTGAGGCAACAGGGACACGAGGTAAGCGGATCGGACGAGCACGTCTACCCGCCCATGAGCGACTTCCTGGCGGCCGAGGGCATCACGCTGCTCGAGGGCTACAGCGAGGCGCACGTCGCGGGACCGCTTGACCTGGTCGTCGTGGGCAACGCCATCTCGCGAGGGAACGCCGAGCTCGAAGCCGCGCTCGACCGGAAGCTCCGATACACCTCGCTGCCCGAGGCCATTCGCGATTTCTTCCTCTGGGGCTCCACCTCCATCGTCATCGCGGGCACGCACGGCAAGACCACGACCACCTCGCTGGCCGGGTGGCTGCTGACGCATGGCGGCGCGGACCCGACGATGCTCGTGGGCGGCATCGCGCGCAACTTCGGCGAGGGCGGCGCCAGCTATCGCGTGGGGAAGGGCAAGGCGTTCGTCATCGAGGGCGACGAGTACGACAGCGCCTATTTCGACAAGACGGCCAAGTTCCTGAAGTACCTGCCCGATATCGCCGTCGTCAACAACATCGAGTTCGACCACGCCGACATCTACGCTGACCTGGACGCGGTGCGGCTGGCGTTTCGACGACTGGTGAACCTGGTGCCGCGGCGAGGGCTCACGCTCCTCGGCGTCGACAGCGCCGATGCCGCCGCGCTGGCGCCTCTCGCCAGGAGCCGCGTGCAGACGTTCGGGCTGTCCCCCGGCGCCGAGTGGCGCGCGGTGGACGTATCGTACGACCTTCCGGCGGTGGACTCCGGCAGTGCGGCCGCGGCGCCGACCGCGGCCACGCGGTTCCGCTTGATCAGGAAGGACGATGATCTGGGCGAGCTCACCCTGCCGATGGCGGGTGAGCACAACGTCAGGAACGCGCTGGCCGCCATTGCTGTTGGTACCGAGATGGATGTGCCCCTCGATCGTCTGCGCCAGGGTCTGGCGGCGTTTCTCGGCGTGAAGCGAAGGCTCGAGGTGGTCGGCGAGCGGCGCGGCGTCACCATCTACGACGACTTCGCGCACCATCCCACCGCGGTCGCCGAGACGGTCCGCGCCGTGCGGGCGCTTGCGCCAGGGCGCCGGGTCTGGGCCATCTTCGAGCCGCGGTCGGCCTCGTCGTGCCGCCGCGTGTTCCAACACGATTTCGCCCGCGCGTTCAGCGGGGCCGACCAGGTCGTACTGGCGTCGGTCTTCCGTTCGACCTTGCCGGAAGCCGAGCGGCTGTCGGAGTCGGAGCTGGTCAGGGACTTGACGGATGCCGGCGTGGTTGCGCGGCACCTGCCCGACGTGGACACCATCGTTGCCGTGGTAACCGCCGAGGCGCGCTCCGGTGACCTGGTGGTGATCATGTCGAACGGTGGGTTCGGCGGCATCCACCGCAGGTTGTTGCAGGCCCTGTGATGCAGATTCGCCAGGCCGGCGACGCGATGCTCCTCGTGGAGTTCGAGCCCGTCATCGATCCGCTGGTGAACCAGCGCGCGATCGAGCTGGGCAGGCTGCTCCGTGCGCGGGGAATCTCGGGCGTTCGCGACATCGTGCCCGCCTATTGCGCGCTCGCCGTCCACTTCGATCCGCTGAGGACCGATCTGGCCGCGCTGGAACGCGCGATTGCCGAGGACGGTCGCGAGACCAGCACGGTCGAGGCCCTGCCAGAGCCCATGGTGCACGAGATTCCCGTTGCCTACGGAGGCGCGGATGGGCCCGATCTGCAGGCGGTGGCCGACTTCGCCCGATGCACGCCAGCGGAGGTCGTGGAACGCCATGCGGCGGCCACCTATCGTGTCTACATGCTCGGCTTCGTTCCGGGGTTTGCCTATCTGGGCCGCGTCGACGCGCGCATCGCGGCGCCCAGGCGTCGGGTGCCACGCGAGGTGGTGCCGGCCGGCTCGGTGGGCATCGCCGGCGAGCAGACTGGGGTCTACCCGATTGCGACGCCCGGAGGGTGGCAGATTGTCGGCCGCGCGTCGGTGGTGATGTTCGATGCCGGGCGGACACCGGCGAGCCTGTTGGCGCCCGGCGACCTCGTGCGGTTCGTGCCCCGATGACGACCCCCGGGCACCTCCGCGTCGTCCGGCCCGGACTGTTGACGACAGTCCAGGACCTTGGGCGATGGTCGCATCAGGTGGATGCCGTGCCCGTGGCGGGCGCCATGGACGTGTTCTCCCACCGGCTGGCGAACCATCTCGTCGGTAATGCTCCCGACGCGGCGACGCTGGAGATCACGCTGATTGGCCCCGAGCTGGTGGTGGAAGCCGACACCGTCCTCGCCGTGACCGGGGCGGACTTCGACCTGTCGTGTGGTGACGCCGTCGTCGCAAGCGGGGCCACCTTCGCCGTGCGACGCGGACAGGTCGTGCGGTTCGGCCGCCGCCATCGTGGGGCACGAGCGTACCTGGCCCTGGCGGGTGGCGGCGTCCTGACGCCGCCGGTGCTGGGCAGTCGCGCCACCCACATCGTCAGTCACATGGGCGGACTCGATGGGCGGGCCCTCGCCGCCGGCGATGCCCTGCCGATTGCGGGCGCCGCCACGTGCCCGCCCAATCGCGCCCGGGGATTGACGCTCCCGTCCGGCGGGCGCGCGCGGCTGCGCGTGATGCCTGGGCCGCAGGACGACTGGTTCGGCGACGAGGCCTGGCAGGCGCTCACCGGCGTCAGCTTTCGCATCTCACCCCGGTCGAACCGGATGGGATATCGTCTCGAAGGGCCGCCGCTCGCGCACGCGCGATCCGGCGAACCGATCTCCGAGCCAGTGACGATGGGCGCCATACAGGTGCCGGCAGCGGGGGAGCCGATACTCTTGATGGCCGATCGCCAGACCGCCGGCGGATATCCCAAGATCGGCCACGTGATCACCGCAGACCTGTGCATGGCAGCCCAACTGGCGCCCGGCGAGTTCATCGAGTTCGATCGCAGCACTTACCGCGAGGCCGTGACGGCCCTGATTGCCCGCGAGCGTGAGTTGATGGCGCAGATGACGCAGCCCCAAAACGGGGGACCCGCTCGATGACCCCTGAAGCCCCGCTGGTGTCGGCCCTTGTGAAACGGTTTGGCGCCGACCGCGTGCGCGTGGCCGCGTCGCTGGCGCCGCTCACCACCTTCAAGGTCGGCGGGCCAGCCGATGTGCTGATCGAGACCCAGACGGCGGACGAACTGATGGAGGCCGTGCGCATCGCGCGCGCCGAAGATGCGCCGGTGACCGTGATTGGCGGCGGGTCGAACGTGCTGGTGGCGGACGCGGGCGTCAGGGGTCTGGTGATTCGCCCACGTGGTGGCGATATCAGCATGGTTGGTGAACGGCTGGTGCGTGCCGACGCGGCGGTGACGATCAACGGCCTCGTGCGCTGGACCATCAATCGCGGTCTGGCCGGCCTGGAGGCCTGGGCGGGCACGCCAGGCACCGTGGGGGGCGCCATCTACGGCAACGCCCACTGGAAGCAGGTGAACATCGGCGATCTGGTCGAGAGCGTGCGCCTGGCCCGGCCCGACGGCACGCTGCTGCAGGTTCCCGCGGACCGCATGGAGTTCTCCTATGACGACAGCCGCCTGAAACGGACACGCGAGATCGTCCTCTGGGCGGCGTTCCGGGTGACACCGGGGGCGGATCCCGACGTGCTTCGCACGACGGCGCGCGAGTCGCTGGCCTTCCGCAAGCGCACGCAGCCCCTGGCGTCACCGAGCGCCGGGTGTATCTTCATGAATCCGGATGCGGTGAGGGACAAGGTGCCGGCCGGCATCCCGCCGTCCGCGGGCGCGCTGGTCGATCGCGCCGGGTTGAAGGGCGCTGTCGAGGGCGGGGCGCAGGTTTCGACGACCCACGCCAACTTCATCGTCAGCAGCGCGACGGCCACCGCGTCGGATATTGCGCGGCTGATCGACCGCTGCCAGCAGGCCGTGCGCGACCAGTTCGGCGTGACCCTCCGCGAAGAGATCATTCGCCTGGGGTTCTGATTTCTGACTCCCGACTCCCGACTCCCCATGTCCACTCTACTCATTCAGGGCGGCCGTTCACTCAACGGGCGCGTCGACGTCGAAGGCAATAAGAACGCCGCGCTGCCGCTGATGGCCGCATGCCTGCTCACCGAAGAGCCGTGCGTCCTCACCAACGTGCCCCGCATTGCAGACGTCGAGGTGATGGCGCGGCTGCTGCTCGATCTCGGCGCGGAAGTCGAGGGCATCGGCGGCACGACGCTCCGCATCGAGTGCCGACACGTGACCAAGCACGAACCCGACAGCGCGCTGGTGGGCCGGCTGCGAGGCTCGGTGCTGCTGCTGGGCCCGCTGTTGGCGCGGCGAGGGGCCGCGCACGTGGCGCCGCCCGGCGGCGATTTCCCCGCGCGCCGGACCATCCGCACTCACATCGAAGCGCTCACAGCCATGGGCGCGAGGATGGTCGAGGGCCCGGGCCATCGACTCGAGGTCCCCGGCGGGCTCAAGCCCGCTTCCATCTATCTGGACGAGGCGTCGGTCACGGGCACCGAGACGGCGCTGCTGGCGGCGGCCGCGGCGTCCGGGGTCTCCGAGATCCGCCATGCCGCGTGCGAGCCCCACGTCGTGGAGCTCTGTCAGTTCCTGCGGGGGATGGGCGTGGGCATTTCGGGCGAAGGCTCACACACCATTCGCGTCGAGGGCGGCATGCGCCTTTCCGGCGCCGAGAAGCGGCTGGACGGCGATTACATCGAGGCCGGAAGTTGGGCGGTGGTTGGCGCCATCACGGGCGGCGAAGTGGAAATCGGCGGTACGCGGCCGGTGGACATGGAGGTCGTCTCGAGCGTGCTCCGCAAGATGCGCGTCGAGTGCTTGCAGGACGGCGATGTCTTCAGCGTCCGCCGCGGCGCGCTCGTCGGAGCGGGCCGCATCACCACAGGCCTGTGGCCCGGCTTCCCCAGCGATCTCGTCAGCCTCGTCACCGTGCTCGCCACGCAGGCCGAGGGGGCCACGCTGGTGCACGACTGGCTGTACGAGCTGCGGTTGTTCGCGCTGGAGCAGCTGAGCGGCATGGGCGCGGATCTCTTCCTCTGCGATCCGCACCGCATCATTGTCACCGGTCCGTGCAAGCTGCGTGGCAAGACGCTCGACAGCCGCGACATCCGGTCGGGCATGGCGCTCATCGCCGCGGCGCTCGCGGCCGAGGGCCAGAGCCGGGTCGAACCCCTCGAGACCGTGGAGCGCGGCTACAGCCGGCTCGTCGAGCGGCTGCAGGCGCTGGGCGCGGATGTGAGCAAGGTTTAGGGAGAGGGCGGCGGCGGCGGTTTCACCGGCGTCACCGGTCCCTTCGTCGGCGGGACGGTGGGGGCCTGGGCCGGCGCGGACGGGGCCGCCACGGCGTCGCCGCCGGGCTGCCCGGCAGGCGGGCGCGCGGGTTGGGGCACGGGCAGCGGCGGCGGATCCGCGCCGCCCGATGCGCCGTCGCGTGCGACCCGGAACGGCGCCAGGTCTTCCTCGGTCAGGTCCAGGACGCGGACGATGCGCGGCGTCAGCGTGAGGATGATGTCGGTCTCCGTCGTCTCCTTGCGGTTGTAGGCGAACATCCGCCCGATGAGCGGCAGGTCGCTCAGGCCCGGCACCCCCGACAGCGAGCGACGCTCCTCGTCACGAATGAGGCCCGCCAGCATGTTCGTCTCGCCGTCCTTCAGCCGAATCACGGTGTTGATGGAGCGGTTGAAGAACGTCGGCAGGTTGCCGAATCCTGTCCCAGAAATACTGCTCAGTTCGACTTTCACCGCCAGCGACACGGCATCGTCGTGGTGCGTGCGGGGCGTGATATCGATGTTGACGCCGATGTTCTCGTAGTTGAACGACGTGATGGGCTGTGTCTGCACGCCGCCGGTGGCGATGGGGGCGAAAGTGGTGACCGGCACGGGCACCCGCTCGCCGAAGCGTGCCTGAGCGGCCATGCCCTCGGCCGTGCGCAACTGCGGGTTGGCCAGCACCCGCGTCGCGCTGTCGGACTTGAGCAGGCGGTAGTAGAGCGCGGGCAGGGCCGTCAAGTACACGTCCGATGCGGTCAGCTTGGTGAGGTCCTCCAGCGTCAGGCCTTCGCGGTTGACGTCGGCCTGTCCGTTGATTCCGGTGGGCGGCGTCCCGGGGGAGGCGATCTGGAGGCCGAACTCGTTGAGGTGCGTGCGGTCCACCTCCAGCAGCTCGACGTTGATGATGACCTCGGGTCGCGCCTTGTCGATGGCCGTGATGATCCGGGCCGCCGCCTCGATGCGCTGGGGCGTGTCCTTGATGGTGATGGCATTGGTCGCCGTCATCGCCGCAATGCGTCGGGCGTCCACGACGATGCGAAGGATGTCGATGGTCTCCTTCAGGTCGGCGTTGCTCAGGTAGAAGGTCCGGACGACCTCATCTTCGTACTCGCGCCGCTTGGCCTGCGTATCCGGAATGATCGTCACCGTGCGCTCGGTCGTGACCTTCCAGAACGTGCGCGTGGCGGCTGTCAGCGACGTGAGCGCCTGGCCGAGCGGCGCCTTCCGCAGATCGATCGATACCGGCTGGTCACGATATGTCGGATCGAACACCATGCTCACGTTGGCGAACTTGCCGACCGCAGAGAACACGTCGCGGGCGCTGGCCTCCCGGAACACCAGGGAGTCGGGCAGCGTGATGTCGGTGGGCAAGTCCTGCCCGGGCATCGGGGCGACCAGGCTCTGATCGACCAGCGCCTCGAGACGTGTCTTGCCGTCCTCGCGAACCTGGATCTGCGTGCGGAGCTGGGTGCGGACATTCCGCAGCTCGGTCTGGATGTCGCCGTTCGCGGGGCTCAGCTCGGAGGCCACCTGGTACTCGACCAGGGCTTCCTCGAGCTTGCCGGTGGCCGCCAGGCGACGACCGCGGGCGAAATGGTCCTGCGCGGCGCGGACCCGCGCGCGCTGCAGGCCCAGGCGGGCGTCCTTGTTATCGGGATCGTCGCGCAGCACGCGTGAGTATTCGGCCACGGCCGTGTCGTAGTCCTGCCGGGTCTCGGCGTTGCGGGCGCTGGTGACGCCTCCGGACGAGGCGCAGGCCGACACGAAGAGCACGACCGCCAGCAGCGGCGCGCGACGGACGACGATGCGGTCAGCGGGAACGAGCGCCATTGGTTACGACATCGACGCCACGCGGAATACGGAACTGAAACGTATTATCGGCCAACCGCTGATTTTCCTTGAGGTTCGACAGGGCGAAGGCCGATCGCCCTCCCTGCCGGTCCGCGGCGACGAGGTACCGGATCTGGAGAGTTGCCGGGTCCACGCCGATGCCGAACCACTCGTAGTCGGGGTCGTCCTTGCGAGGAACGAGCTTCAGTGTCCTCAGTCCTTGTGCAGCCCCGGGCAAATCCGTGAACGACGCCGTGAAGTCACGCGCCATGTCGGCCCGGCCGGCCAGGAACAGCGCCGGGGTGGTGGCGTCGTTTGGTCCGGGCGCGGGGCTGACGATGACCTGCTTGTCGGCGACGAGGTAGGTGTAGACGCGGGTGCCGTCCGAGACGAACTCCTTCCGCTCGGGCTTGGTGTACACGAAGCGGAAGAGGCCGGGCTGCTTGACGGCCAGGGTCCCGCTCTCCGTCGCCTTCGTGCGCAGGACGCCGCCCTCGTAGGTCTGGACGAAGCTGCCCTCGAAGTTTCGAATCGTCCGGTAGCGGGCCTGGATGCGCTCGGCCAGCGCGCCGGCGTCGGTGGATTGCCCAAGGCCCGAGAGGGTCAGCGCCAGCACGGCCGTCGCGACGAGCAGGGACCTCATGATTTCCATCTTAGTGTGAAATGGTCCGGCCAGATGTCTCACTACTGTGACGTGCCAGGGGCCACACCGGGACTCTGTGACACCAACCAGGAAAGGGGATCTGGAAATGTCGAACGCGCGCGAAACGGCTCTTGCCCTCGTGGTGGGCCTGGCGCTCTCTGGCGCCACGGCCGCCTCCGCCCAATCGCTGGGCGCCTATCGCTGGCAGATCCAGCCCTACTGCAATGTCCTGACACTCAGCGTCGTCCAACAGGGTGGGTTGTACCTGCTGAATGGCACCGACGACCAGTGCGGCGCCCCCGAGCAGGCGAGCGTCACCGGCCTCGCGTTCCAGAACCCCTCCGGGTCCATCGGCCTCGGACTCACCATCGTGGCGACGGGGGGCGCGTCGGTTCACGTCGATGCGACGATCAGCCTGGCCACGCTCAACGGGTCCTGGCGGGACAGCGGAGGCCGATCCGGAGCGTTTGTTTTCACACCAGGCGCCGGGACCGGCGGCGCGGCGCGCCAGCCGCCGCCGGTCGGCTTTCCGGTGACCGCCGCCGTCGGTGGCCAACAGAGCCTCGCGCTGACGAGCGACGACGTGGTCGTGCGGTCGCTCACGCTGAACGCGCCGACGCCCGGTCGCGTCATCGTCAACGCGAGCGGGTACTTCTACTTCCAGAGTGCGGCGGTAGCCGATGTTGCCCGATGTTCCATCACGACCGGCGAGGCGCTCGACGCCGATCGACTCATCCTCGCCGGCGAGTCGGCGGTCGCCGCCACGACCTTCGTGCCGTTCAGCGGGACGCGGGGGATCACGGTCCCGGGCGGAGGCCCTGTGACCCTCAATCTGGTATGCGATGAGTTCTCGGGAACGGTCAGCGTCTCAGACACGCAGATGACGGCCATCTTCGTTCCGATCACGTTGATGATCGCGATGGACGATCCGGAGCCGTGACCGCGGCGGGTCCGTCCAGAGACAGTTCGAGGCGCCGGAGTGGTTCCGGCGCCTCAGGCAGTTCGGGTGGAGGTGTTGAGGGCCACCTTCGCGCTTCGGGGGGCAACCTTCGCCTGGATCATGAGCGAAGGTTGGTGGACGGCAGGAGGCTCGAACTCCCGACCTCCGCGTTGCGAACGCGGCGCTCTCCCAGCTGAGCTAGCCGCCCACAGGCACAACCTCTACATATTACACCAGGGACCGGCCTGAACCGCTGGTCTGCGCAGCGGATTCCGGCTCGATCAATCGCAGGTCCGGCACGCCGCAGGCTTCGCTCACGTAGTACATCGGGCGTTCCTTCGCCTCTCGGGCCGCGCGCCCGAGATAGGCGCCGACGATCCCGAGGTTGACGAGGACGAGCCCGCCAATCCCCGCCATCGCGCAGATGGCGACGGAGGTCTCGGATACCACGGCGCCGCCGAGCGCCCTCACCGCCAGCCAGCCGCCCCACGCGAGCGCGCCGACGCAGAGCAACCCACCAAAGGCCCCGGACATCACCAGCGGGATGTCGGAGTAGCCGATGATCACCGATGCGGCCACTCTCGCGGATCGCCCGAGCGTGTAGGTGCTCCTGCCGTGCCGGCGCGCACGATGGGTGACGTCCACGTATGCGGTGTGCACCCCCATCAGGGCCATGATGGCGTTCACGTT
>DAIRFN010000102.1:0-4504 GCA_036795065.1 Vicinamibacterales bacterium | reverse complement strand
GCTCCTGCCGCGTGCGCATGACCCGCCGGTTCGCGTTGCGCATGCGCTCGCGGTGCTGTCGGAAATAGTCCACCGCGCGCCGGGTGAGCAGGCGGAAGTTGCCGACACGGTAGTCGTAGTGGACGTTGAATAGCAGCGAGATGAGCGCGTAGAACATCCGGGCCAGCAGCCGTTTGAGCCAGCCATCCCTCCGCTTCATGCGACGCACCAGCACGAGGTCCGCGCCGCCGGCCGAGGCCTCGAGCATCCGCGGGATGGCGGCCGGATCGTCCTGCAGGTCGCAGGCCATGATGATCGCGTGCTCGGCATCGACCCGATCCAGACCCGCGGTTATGGCCACATGCTCGCCGAAGTTGCGGATGAGCCGAAGGCCGCGAACGCGACTCTCGCTGGCAGCGACGCGCTGGATCTCCCCCCAGCTTCGGTCCGTGCTCCCATCGTCCACGAGCCACACCTCGAAATCGGGGGTGATGGACGAGAGGATGGGCACGAGCTCGCCGGTCAGTTCGGCGAGCGTCGCCTCGGCCTGGTAAACCGGGATGACGACGGCGAGGCGTGCCATCAGGGCCGGGATTCGAGCGCCAGCAGGGAGGTCGCCATCGGCGGTCGATTCTATCAAACGGCGATATGATGAGGCCCCGGTGACCGTGCGACCTGCTGGCGTCGAAGACGAGGCATTCGTCGAGCGGCTGATCGAGCTGTATCCCTTCAAGCCGTACCGTGAATACCGCGTGTGGTCCCGCAGGCGGCAGCAGGCGATGCTCCGTGCCGAGGTCGACCGTATCCGAGGCGCGGCCGGCCACATCGCGCTGCTGGCGGGAGACGGCGACCAGTCGGTGCTGGCGCTCGGCCGCGCGCTCGAGTGGGACTCGGCTTTCTTCGGCGTACCCATGGGACGCCTGGATCTGCTGGTGCGGGGCCCCGCGGCCCCGTCGGCGTCGCTGGAGGCCGTGGTCTCGGCCGTCGTCGATTCGTGTCGCGCGCAGGGCATCCGGCACCTCGCCACCCGCGTGGACGTGGCCGACATGCAGGCCGTGGCCGTGCTCGAGAGCGCCGGCTTCCGGCTGATGGATGCGCTCGTCACGTATTTCACGCACCCACACAAGGAACCGCCGACACCAGTGAGAGAGGTGGGACGAGTGCGTCCCCTCGAGCCCGGCGACGTGGACGCGGTGCTGGACATCACGCGCGAGGCCTACCAGGGCTTCCGGGGACGCTTCCACCTGGATTCGCACCTGCCGTCGGATCGCAGCGACGAGTTCTACCTCGAATGGGCGCGCCAGTGCTGCGCGGGGCGCATGGCCGATCGCGTGGTGGTGGCTGACGATGGGCAGGGGAGCATCCACGGGTGGGCGAGCACGCGGCGCGTGGAACCCGCGTCAACCGTGGGCGGCATTCGCCTGTGGGCGGGGAGCCTTGGCGCGTGCCGGCGGAACCGCCCCGGCGCCTACGCGGGCCTCATCCGCGCCCTGGCTCTCGCGAACTACCAGGCCGGTGAGGTCACGGAGACGCAGACGCAGAACCACAACATCGCCACAGTGCGTGTCTACAACGCCGTCGGCGCCCAATACGTGCGCGCGGAATACACGTTCCACGCGTGGCTGGGGTAGGGCACGGAGGTTCGCAGTACGGAGGTTCACATGCACGGGGGTTCAAAGCACGCAGGTTCAAAGCGCGGAGGTTCAAAGCACGGAGGTTCAAAACACGGACGTTACCGCGTGAACAGTTCGGTGCGCCGAAGTCGCGCGTGATCGGAACCGCTGTGCAGTGAGCCTCCGTGTTTTGAACCAGTGTGTTTTGAACCTGTGTGCCCCGAACCTACCGTGCCTTTGCACCTTCGTGCTTCGCGCGGCTGTAGACCACCGAGGCGAACATCATCTCCTGAACCGTCAGGTTGCCCCAGCCCACGGCCGCCTTGGGGTCGGGGTTGAAGAGGTTGCCGGGGGAGTTGTCGTACACCGCCTGGCCGATCAACCTGCTGCCGGCCGGCATCGGGATGGGCGACGTGAAGACGTAGTTCAACTGCCAGTTGAAGTCGAAGCGGGGCACCGACAGCAGCGGCTTCCGTGATCCGTCCGGCTGCTCCAGCTCGAACGCCCAGCTCTTGCCGCGCAGGTGGCTGTGCGGGCCCAGGCTATGCAGCAGCACGTCTTCCTTGAACTCGACCGTCGCTTGTACCAGGTGATTCGGCGCGCCCGGGGGAATGACGAAGTTCTCCTGCGCCATCGACACCGTCTTCAGCTCGACGGCGGGCCGCTCCCTGGCGAAGACAAAGCCGATCCGCGTTTGATCCGTGGTGGCGACGCCCATCGTCGTGTAGTGCATGTGCAGGCTGAGCATGCTGCCGGCCTTCAGCAGCTTGGCGGTGCCGGCCGGGTATACGTCGGGCTGCGTGCCCACGGCAATCGACACGATGTTCGGGCCGTAGCCGACGAGCGGTGGCTCGAGGTTGCCGCACACCTCGTCCAGGCAGAGAGTCTCCCCGGGCCTGGCCGGCTTCCGGGTGTCGATGCCTGGCGGCTGCGCGAACACGCGGAGATGATGGACCACCCGTGGATCGCCCGGGCGGACCTCGATGGCCTGGATCCACCTGTCTTCGGTGAGGTGCGTGGGGATCTGGAAGAACTGGTACTCGACCAGGCCCGAGGCCGGCACGGGGAACGGCTTGTCCATCTGCACGATCAGGTCAGGCGTCCCGATCTTCCACTCGTCGCTGTAGGCGGGCTGGTTCGGCGGCGGCGTGTCGCCCTTCGGGGCGCCGCCGTCCACCCAGCGGGCGATGGTCTCGATCTCGTCGCGGGTGAGGCTGGGGTCGTTGGCGAAGTGGCCGATGGCCGGGTCGGCGCCCCACGGGGGCATGGTCCGCGACGTCACCTGCTTGAGCACCGCCCGCGCCCACGGCCGCGCCGCCTCATAGGTCAGCAGCGACATGGGCGCGGACTGCCCGGGCCGGTGGCACGTCGTGCAGTGCTTGTGGAGGATGGGCGCAACATCACGATTGAAGGTGGCTGGGCCGAGGGGCGGAGTCCCCTCGCCGGGTTGCTGGGCCGCCGCGGCGGCTGCCGCCAGGGCACAGAACGCGAGCGGGATGAGCCCCGTCTTCATCCAGGTCATTGTACCGCGAGGTGATGCCGCAGAAGAGCGGGCCGCCGGCCGCCCAGGCCGACCCACTACGCCACGCCACCAAGCCAAAGTCCGAGGACCCAAGTCCCTGCTACGGCACGACGACCGGGATCTCGTTCGACGCCGTGGCACTCGAGCCGCAGTTGTTCTCCGAGAACACCCGAACGTAGTAGGTGCCCGGCGGCGCGGTGGCCTGGAACGACGTGGCGTTACTCGTGGTCCGCACGGCCAGCAGGTTCCCAAGCCCTGGCCCTGAGCCCACGACGATCACGTAACGCGACGGCAGGTTCGGCGCCGCCGGAGCGTTCCACGACAACGTGACGATGTTGCCGGTGCGCGTGTGGGCGAGGCCGGTGGGTGCGCCGGGCACGGCGGTGCATGGCACGACGTTCACTTGCAGGTCCGGGCTCGTGGCGGGGCCCACCGCACAGGAGTTTCGCGCCGCGACGCGGACGAAGTAGGTACCGAATGGCGCCACGCCCTGGAAGAGGGGCGTCGGGCCCAGTGGCAGGACGAGCGCGCTGGAATCGCCCGGCGCGAAGCCGGCGGACAGCACGTACCCCTGTGTCACACCGGTAGCCGGCGGCGTCCACGTGATGGTCACCAGGTTGTCCGCGGTGGTGTAAGCCATGCTGGTGGGGGCGCCTGGCGCCTCGCACGGGCCGACCGTGACCACGGTGTCCGGAGACGGGCCGCTGGTCCCCAGCGCGTTCCGGGCCCGCACACGGACGTAGTAGACGCCCGACGGCACCGCGTTGACCACGGTGGAGGTGTTCGGGCTGTTGAGCACGAACGTGGCAATGTTCGCCAGGCCCGGGCCGCTGCCGGCCTCGAGGACGTAGCTGTCCGCAGGACCGCCTGTGGTGGCGGGCGTCCACGAGAGCGACACGGTGTCGAGCGCGACGCTGTGAGTGATGGCTGTGGGGGCGCTGGGCGCCGAGCCACCGCTGGCGATGGCCGGGTAGATGCTGCGCAGGCCGTTGCTGTCGTCGGTGCCGATGCCCGTGGACCCCGACGAGCAGCCGCTCCTGAGCGTGGCGAACATCACGGCGTTCGAGTCGGCGGAGTGCCCGAGCCCCACCGCGTGCCCCAGCACGTGCGTCAGCGCATCCTGCAGACAGGCGGCGCCTTGCAGGTGGGGGCCGGTGTTGTTCAGGATGGCAATGCCCTGGATGAAGGCATTGAAGGTGACACCATTGACGGTCTTCTGGAGTCCTGGCGTGAAGAAGCCGCCGCCAATCCCGAACGTCACCGCATCGTCGGGGGCCACCTCACCACAGGGATCGTTCCAGTAGAGCGCGATGCGTCCATTGCCTGTGAAATTGCGGGCCGGGCACGTGTGCGGGCCCGTCGCGGCGCGATCGAGATGCAGGCGGGTGTT
>DAIRFN010000374.1:0-4465 GCA_036795065.1 Vicinamibacterales bacterium | reverse complement strand
TGTCGTCCGGCACTGAGTGGCATGGTGCGCGAGCGCCTCGTGCGGCTCGTCCTGGCTCACCACCGCGTCGGACACGCGCGGCGGGTCGGTCTCGACAATCGCGCGGATGAGCGTGGCCGGCGTGTGGAGGGCACGGCCCGCGGGATGCTGACCGCTCAGCAGCACGTAGAGGAGCACGCCGAGCGCATACACGTCGGTCGCCGTCGTGACGTCTCCTCCGGACAGCTGCTCGGGCGCGGCAAACTCCGGCGTCAGCGCCGCGCCGCCCTCGCGCGTGAGCGCACTCTGTCCAGCCGACGACGTGGCGTCCCACTCGGCATTCCGCTCGATGAGCTTCGCGATGCCGAAATCCAGCAGCTTGACCTGGCCATCGACGCTGACCAGGACGTTGGCCGGCTTGATGTCACGGTGCACGACCAGGTTCGCATGGGCGTGGGCCACGGCCTCCAGTACGTCGAGGAACAGGCGCAGCCGCGCGTCGACGCCGAGCGCGTGCTCGTCGCAGTACTGGTCGATGCGCTGGCCGTCCACGTATTCGAGGACCAGGTACGGCTGGCCCGTCGGCGAGACGCCGGCGTCGATGAGGTGCGCGATGCGCGGATGCCTCACACGGGCGAGGATGGTGCCCTCGCGCGTAAATCGCTCTTCGCCGGCGCGGCCGATGAGCGCGGTGTTCAGCAGCTTGACGGCGGCCCGGCCCTCGAAGCGGCCGTCGCAGCGCTCGGCCAGCCAGACGCTGCCCATGCCGCCCTGGCCAATGGGTGACACCAGCCGGTAAGCGCCCAGTACCTGCCCTTCGAGCGATGGCATGGGCGCCAGCCCCGGGGCGAGCGCCGCGCCCTCCATGAATCCCGACTCGTGGACCAGGTCCTGCTCGACGAGCATGGCTCGCAGGTCCGCGGCAAGGTCCGCGTCGCGCGCGCCCACGGACGCCAGCCATGCCGCCCGGTCCGCGGTCGGCAGATCCAGCGCCTCGTCCAGGTACGGACTGAGGGCGCGCCAGCGATCAGGGTTGAGTGACGGCATGGATGCCCATGGCGGCCGGTTGCGCGGCGATCGCATGGTGCAGGTAGAGGCGGCCCTTCTCCCAGTTGCGCTGAATCGTCCGCTCCGAGACGCCGCGCATCGCCGCGATCTCGATGAAGGAGAAGCCGCAGAAGAACTTCAGGTCGACGATCTCGGCCAGGTCCGGCTCGACGGTGGCGAGCTCATCGAGCGCGTCGCCGATCTGCGTCAAGGCCTCGGGGTTGGCCACACTGTAGGCGTGGTCGGTGCCGAGCGCCGTGAGCGCGAAGAGGCCGCCGCGCTTCGCCGACCGCCGGCGCCGCACATCATCGATGATCAGCCCGCGCATCACCCGGGCAGCGTACGCCAGGAACCGCGCGTGATCGACGAACACGGTGCCTTCGGTGCCGGACATCGAAAGGTAGGCCTCGTGCAGGACGGTCGTCACCCCGAGGCCGGACACGGACCCTCGCCGGTGCACCTCCCGTCGTGCGAGGCGATGGAGCTCGGCGTACAGGGTGTTGAACAGGCCATCAGCGGCAACGGGCTCATCGACGACGGCGCCGGGCGCTTCGAGTGTTGTATTCATGACGTCCCAAGGTCCCCCAGAACCGTTAATCGGAAAGGGCGGGCAGAAGCCGCCACAGCCCGCGCCGGGCGAAACAAAGGAGAATCCGGGCTCGTGTCGATGCTGCCCGAGTATACGGCGCATGCGAGGGGCCACGGGCTGCGCTATAGTCTGCGCAATCCGCTATAGTCTGGCGATCGACCGATCGTGGCCCTCCGGCCACTTACCGTGCTGGCGAGGTGATGGATATGTCTCAGCAGACGGTGTCCCGTCGCAACTTCATCAAGGGCGTCATCGGCGGGAGCGTGGCGGTGTCGTCCGCCGCCTACCTCTTCCGCAGCAGCCCGCTGCTCTCCGGCCAGGCTGCCAGGACCGGCAGCGTCGAGCGGCTCCTCACGCTCAGCGTCAACGGTCAGACCAGGCGCGTGGACGTCGCCCCACAGGAAACGCTGGCCACCACGCTGCGCTATAAACTCGGGCTCACCGGGACGAAGCTCGGTTGCGACCGCGCCGAGTGCGGCGCCTGCACCGTGCTCGTGGACGATGTGCCGCGCTATTCGTGCTCGGTGCTCACCCACGCGGTGCGGGCGAAGAAGATCCAGACCATCGAGGGGCTCGCGGCCGCCGACGGCACCCTGCACCCCGTGCAGCAGGGCGTCGTGGACGAGCAGGGCTTCCAGTGCGCCTTCTGCATGTCGGGCTTCATCATGGCCACGGTCGGCTACCTGAAGAAGCACCCGAACCCGACGCGCGAGCAGCTGGCGCACGGCATCTCCGGGAACCTGTGCCGGTGCCAGGACTACGACAAGATCCTCACGGCGCTCGAACGCGGCGCGGCCCTGTCGAGGGAGGTGGCCCGTGGCTGACACGAAGCTCGTCGGTCAGAACTACGTCACGCCGGACCTGGTCGCGAAGGTGACGGGCCGGGCCAAGTACGCGGAGGACTTCCGCGCCGAGGGGATGCTGTTCACCAAGCTCCTGCTGAGCCCCGTCCCGCACGCGCGTGTCAGGAGCATCGACACCAGCGCCGCCGAGGCGATGCCCGGCGTGAGGGCCATCCTGAGGGCCGACGAACTGCCGGCGCCCGCCGACACCGTCACGGATCTGGGCGAGACGATTCGCGCGAACCCGAAGGCCGAGCGCGCGTTGACCAACGAGCCCGTCTACGCGGGGGAGCCGGTCCTCGCCGTCGCCGCCGTGGACGAGGAGACGGCCGCCGCGGCCATCGAAGCCATCCGCGTGGACTTCGAGCCGCTGCCCTTCGTGGTGGATCCGCTCGAGAGCCTGCGGCCCGGAGGCGCGAACCCGCGCCTCGAGGGCAACGTCTGGGGCCGCCCACCGGCCGCGGCCGGGTCGCCGCCGGGGCCCCTGGACATCCAGGAGATGAAGTGGACCGAGGCGGACTTCGCGGAGTACGACCAGGGCAAGCTGCCCATGGGCAAGCCGCAGGTCGAGTGGTCGTACGGCGACGTGGAGGCGGGCTTCACGAACGCGGCGCTGGTGCTGGACGAGACGTTCACGATGGCCAACAACCAGCACCACGTGCTCGAGCCCCGCTCGGCGCTGGCCTACTGGCAGAACGGCAAGCTCTACGTGCACACGGGCACGCAGAGCGCCGTGCAGACCGTCGCCTCCATCGCACGGTGGATGCGGCTCGAGCCCTCCGAGATCGTGCTCATCACCGAGTACACCGGCGGGGGCTTCGGCAGCCGCGCCACGGGCACCGTGTCGTGCATGATTCCGGCGCTGCTCTCGAAGAAGGCCGGGGCGCCCGTCCTGATGCGCATCACGCGCGAAGAGGAGCAGTACATCGGCGGCATCCGCCCGGCCGTGCACGGCCGCGTCAAGATCGGCTTCGCCAGGGACGGGCGGATTCTCGCGGTCGACATGTACACGGTCGGTGAGAACAGCGCGTACGAGGCGCAGGGCGACGCGGCCAGTGGCGCCCGCTTCGTCTCCCTGCTCTATCAGCCGGAGGCGATGCGTTCCCGGTCCGTCACCGTGCTCACGAACACGCCTCCACGACGCGCGCAGAGCCAGCCGGGCGGCCTGCAAGCGATCATGATCGTCGAGCCGGTCATCGCGAAGGCCGCGCGCAAGCTGGGCGTGGACCAGGTGGCGATCCGCCGGATCAACGCCCCGGAGGGCAAGGCGAAGCTCGGGCCGGCCAACGCCCAGGGCCAGCGTGCCTACGCCACCAGCGCGTTCCTCAAGGAGGCCCTGGATCGCGGCAAGGATCTGTTCGGCTGGGATGAGCGGAAGGCCAGGTCAGGCCAGCGGCAGGGATCGAAGGTCCGCGGCGTCGGTGTCGCCGTCAGCACGTTCGTCGCCGGCTCGACCGGCTTCGACGGGCTGTTCGTGATCAAGCCGGACGGGAAGATGTACGTCCAGTCAGGGGTCGGCAACCTGGGCACGGAGTCGGTCTTCGACGTGCACCGCGTGGCCGCCGACATGATGGGCGTGCCGTGGGAGAAGGTCGCGATCGCCTGGGGCGACACCTCGAAGCACCTGCCGTGGACCTGCGTGTCGGGCGGCAGCCAGACCACCCACGCCATGACGCGCGCGGCCCACGCCGCGGCATCGGACGCCATCGCCAAGGCGAGGGAGATCGCCGCGAAGACGCTGGGCGGCAGCCCCGAGTCGTACCAGGTGTCCGGCGAGCGGGTGTTCAGCGGCGGGCGCAGCATGACGCTGGCCCAGGTCGCCCAGCGCGCCATCGAGATGGGCGGCAAATACGACGGACACGAGCTGCCGGAGAACATCAACAAGTTCACGGTCACCTCGGCCACCGCGCTGGCCGGCCAGGGGCTGATGGGCGTGGCACGCGACACCTATCCGCGTGACGGCGGCAGCTTCTCGTTCGTCGCCGGGTTCGCGGAAGTGGAAGTGGAC
>DAIRFN010000101.1:0-15696 GCA_036795065.1 Vicinamibacterales bacterium | reverse complement strand
AGCCCGAACTCCTTCAACACCGAGGCGAACCCGAAACCGTGGACGAGGCCGAAGAATCCAGCGAACAGGGGCCGCGCGTCGCGCGAGGTGGCGTTTGCGCCTTCCGCCCGGGCCCTTCTGCGATCCTGCAGGACGAACAGGTTGTCGGTGCCGACGACCACGATGGTGAGGGCGATGAGCGGCTCGATGAACCGCGCCGGCGGGCTCACGATGTCCAGCGCCGCCAGCGAGAGCGTGATGCTGTGGCCGATGGTGAACGCCGTCACGATGAGGGCCAGGTGGCGGAAGGTTCCGCCGAGCAGCATGAGGCCCACGAGGAAGAGCACGTGGTCCGGGCCGATCAGGATGTGCTCTATGCCCGACGCGACGAACGTGCGGACCACGGCGAGCCGGCCCTGCGTGGTGCCGGCGTAATACTGCAACTCCGGGTCGTCGGCGGTGAGGATGTTCTGCTGGCGGAGCTGGCCCTCCTCGTAGACGTTGACGAACGTCTGGTGCACGGGGTCGTACGGAAAGATCACGGCGTGCACGGCCACGCGGGCCGGGCGCGGCCCGGCCGTGAACGACAGCCGCAGCCCGAACCTCTCGGGCACCACCTCCAGCGTGGTCCACTCGATGACGCGGGCCTCTCCGTCCATTGCCAGGCGCAGGCGGCCTGTCACGAGGGCCTGCAGCGCGTTGCGATGGCGCGCGGCAACGGCGGGGTCGAGCAGGCCTTCCGGCGGGTCGATGCCGAGATCGTGCGCGGCGTCGAGGTCGTGCACGATGATCGACCCGTGCACGCCCCGGGCGTCGAGGTTGAGGTCGAGGAACGAGAACGGCGCCGGGTGCGCGTCCGCGCGCGCGGCGCAGAGCACGACCGCGACCGCGAGCAGCAGCCTCGTCCCGCACGACGCGCGGTCCCACCCGTTGAAGGCAGGTCCTCCCGGCCGCAGGCCGGTCCTCTCGGAGCGCAGCGAGGGTCCCACCGGCGGGCCTAGGGCCTCACGGCCCGGATGGTGGCCCACACCCAGACGAGGCACACCACCGTGGTGAGCACCACATCGCTGGGCCAGTGGGCGCCGAGCGCGACGCGCGCGCCCCATCCGATCACAATCATCGACCCGGCCACGGCCATGACGAACGGCGCCGCCTTCGCCCTCGATCGCCTGGCGAGCAGCATCACGGTTCCGAAGGTGACGGCGATGAACGTGGTGAAGGTCGAGGGAAAGCTGTACCCCGAGGGGTTGCCGACGACGGCGATCAGGTCGCGCGATGGACGTGCGCGTTCGGCGATCTCCTTGCTGGCTTCACCGAAGGTCTGCTCGACGGCAATCGCGCCGATCGTCATGGCGGCCCCCTTCCAGCCAGCCAGCAGCCAGGCCAGCGCCACGGCGAGGGCCATGACGATGTACTTGTTGGGGGCCGTGGCCAGGCTGGTGACGGCCGTGGCCCAGCCGGTGCCGGGCGAGATGGCCTGCACCGCCCGCGCCGTGCTCACGTCGCCGGCGAAGTAGGGCTCGAGCGATACGGCGGTGAGCACCAGTATCGACACGCCGAGCGCGAGCAGGAAGGGGAGGAGGCGGGGGTTCATGCGGGGGAACTGTAGCAGGTCCATTGAGCGATTGGAGAATGCGCGATTGACCGATTCGGGATTCAGCTCAATCCAGCCTTAGTCCCCCGTCGGTGAACAGCCCACGCAGACCCTCCAGGCCCGTCGCGCCCAGGCGCTCGTGAACCGCGCGCCGGCCTTCCGGGTAGGCGAGCAGGCGCGACCGGCGGCGTTCGATGAACATCACCAGGCCCTCGGCGTCGGCGACCAGCGCCTCTTGCGACAACCGCTCGGTGGCGGTGGCGGTGTTGATGCGGTTGTCGAGGTACTCGCGCGCGATGTCACCGATGAGCGGCTCGAGGGCGACGAGGTGATCCTCGACCCGCACGAGCCGCTCCAGATCGTTGGCGCTCAGGCCCGCGGCCGGGGCCAGGTAGTCGCGATACGCGGCCAGCCGCCGTTTGGCCGGCATCGCCAGGTCGGCTCCCGCCTCGGCAGCGCCTTCGGAGATGAGCAGGTGCGGGCCGAAGCCAGGCACCATCGAGAACTCCAGCCACTGGCGTTCGCCGACCAGCGTATCGGCCATCCAGATGTACTGCGCATGGTGGCCGGCGTAGGCTTCGTGGCAGGCCAGGCGCAGCGTGCGCGAGAGGTCCAGCGGTTGGCTGGCGTTCACCTCGATGCGCGTGCGGTGGCCGCCCAGGTAGCGTGCGTGCCCGTCCCATGGCAGTCCTTCCACGAAGGCGAGCTCGATGCTCTCGTCCGCGGGCAACCTCATGGCGCCGTGCGTGGCCGCGCGGCACTGGTCGAGGGCCGTCCGCATCACCGTCTCGCGCTTCTCGGCCGGCACGACGAAGCGCGCGCGGAACGCCGCAACGCGCTCGACCAACGGCGCCAGGCCCGGCAGCTCGCGGTCCAGCGCCTCCCGCGCGCGGTCCACCTTGAAGAGATCGGCGCGGGCGGGAGCAATACCGAGACCCATGCGGGCCTCGGCGTCGAAGGGGAGGGACTCCCCCATCAGCCTCCGGGCGGCCAGTTGCAGCGCGCGGACCTGACCCTGCAGGCCATCCACGCGCGTGCGCTCGAGTCCCGAAGTGGGCGGCCGCGTGCGCGAGACCTCGTCGGCGAGCCCATCGATGGCGCCGCGGAGGACGGGCATGGGCTGCCGTGGCCCCGCGTTGATTCCGGGTTCGACGAGCCAGTGATCGATGAGTGAGGGGTCGTGCCTCGCGAGACCCAGCGCCAGCTGAATGTAACGAGATGCAACCGAATCCAGGTCCGGTGGCTCGGCCGGCGTCGTGCAGGCCGCCACGAGCGTCATGGCCGCGCATGCGACCCCTGTGAGCCCGCGTCTCTTCACGCGGAGCATTAGAGCACTGTTGACCCGAAGCCGAAGAACCTGTAGAACCCGGTATCCGGTCTCCGGTCTCCGGAAAGGCCGAGCCTCGGAATTCACCGGATACCGGAAACCGATTTCCTCGAAGGAGCCCCACATGCATCGACTGAGCACGTTCGGGATCGTGCTGGCCCTGACCGCGGGATGCTCGCAGCCGGCGCAGCAGGCGCCGCAAGGGGCGGCTGAGCCCGCGTCGAAGCTGGGGATTCGCCCGCAGGGCGACACGGAAATCCAGCCCGACCTGTCGCAGGTGCCGCCGGAGGTGCAGCAGGTGTTCGCCTACATCGACGAGCACATCGACGAGCACGTGGAGAACCTTCAGAAGTGGATTCGGCAGCCCAGCATCTCGAACTCGGGAGAAGGCATTCCCGAGTCGGCCGAGATGGTGAAGGGCTTCTTCGACGAGCTGGGCTGCCAGCAGACACAGATCTTCGATCCGGGCGTCACCGAATACGGCTCGCCCGCCAACCCCGTCGTCTACGCGAAGTGCGACGAGGGGGCCGAGAAGACGCTGATGATCTACTGGATGTACGACACGATGCCGGTCACGCAGCCCGATGCGTGGGTAGCGCCGCCCTTCGAGGGCCGGCTGGTGGAGCAGGCGCCGTACAAGAAGGTGCTCATCGGCCGCGGGGCCACCAATTCGAAGGGCCCGCAGATGTCGCAGTTGAACGCCTTCCGGGCCATCAAGGCGGTGCACGGCAAGCTCCCAGTGAACCTGATTTTCGTGGCCGAGGGCGACGAGGAGCGCATGGACATCGGCCTGCGCAAGTTCGTCAAGGACCACCCCGAATTGCTCGAGGGTGCGGATGGGATGCTGCGCTTCGGCAGCCAGTCACCGAGCGGCGGTGGTGGCTACGGCGGCGGCTCGGAAGGCTGCGTCTACGTGGAGCTCACCACGAGCGGCACGTCGTGGGGCCGCGGCCCGACGACGTCGGACATCCACGGCAGCAACAAGCGCAGCGTGGACAGCCCGGCGTGGCGGCACATCAAGATGCTGGCCTCGCTGGTCTCCGACGACGGCAACACGCCGCTGATCGAAGGGTTCCTCGAGGGCATGCAGCCCCTCACCGAGTGGCAGGAGGCCGACCTGAAGAATGCGGCGGAGCGCACCGACTTGAAAGTGGCGGCCGAGAACGTGGGCGTGGCCCGCTACATCTCGGACGATCCGTACACCATGCTGAAGATGCAACGCTACGGCACGTCGTTCAACCTCGACGGCATCTGGGGCGGGAACATGTATGCGGGTGGCGCCGGCGCCATCCTGCCCAACAAGGTCACCTCGAAGCACAACTTCCGCTACGTGCCCAACATGAAGGGCCCGGACATCGTGAAGAAACTGCGTGCGCAGCTCGACAAGAACGGCTACAAGGACGTCGAGGTGAAGATGATCGGCGACGTGCCGTGGGCCAAGATGAACAGCGACAACGACGCGGGCCGCGCCTTGAAGCGCGCCTACGAGGTGATGAACATCCCGCACGGGGAGCTGCGGGGGGACTGGGGCATCGGCGGTGGCGGCGGGGCGGCCGGCGGTTACTGGCCGGCGTACCTGTTCGGCAATGGTGAGGTCGGCGAGAAGGTTTCCCCATACGCCGGTATTCCCATCGTCGCGGGTGGTGGCGGGCACGGTGGCCGCGCGCACGCCGCCAATGAGTACTACGTGATTGAAGGCGCCGGACGCGTCTACGGGATGGCGGGCGCCGAGAAGGTCGTGGCCGCCATGGCCTACGCCTTCGCGGGCAAGATGCCACCGGCCCCTTCGCCGACCAATTGAGCCTGGGGACCGTGCCCGGACACGAGTGGGGGCAGGAATGGCGAGTCGGGTGGCGAGACAGCTGAGACCGGAGGAGAGCGTGATGCGTCGACTGAGCACAATCGGGATGGTGATGGCCCTGGCCGCGGGATGCTCGCAGCCGGCGCCGACCGCGCCGCCAGAGGCTGCGCCCGCGGCGAAGCTGGGGATTCGCCCGCAGGGCGACACGGAGATCCAGCCCGACCTGTCGCAGGTGCCGCCGGAGGTGCAGCAGGTGTTCGCCTACATCGACGAGCACATCGACGAGCACGTGGAGAACCTTCAGAAGTGGATTCGGCAGCCCAGCATCTCGAACTCGGGAGAAGGCATTCCCGAGTCGGCCGAGATGGTGAAGGGCTTCTTCGACGAGCTGGGCTGCCAGCAGACACAGATCTTCGATCCGGGCGTCACCGAATACGGCTCGCCCGCCAACCCCGTCGTCTACGCGAAGTGCGACGAGGGGGCCGAGAAGACGCTGATGATCTACTGGATGTACGACACGATGCCGGTGACGCAGCCGGATGCGTGGATTGCGCCGCCGTTCGAGGGGCGGCTGGTGGAGCAGGCGCCGTACAAGAAGGTGCTGATCGGCCGCGGGGCCACCAACTCGAAGGGACCGCAGATGTCCCAGCTGAACGCCTTCCGGGCCATCAAGGCGGTGCACGGCAAGCTCCCGGTGAACCTGATCTTCATCGCCGAAGGTGACGAAGAGCGCATGGACATCGGCCTGCGGAAGTTCGTCAAGGACCACCCGGAACTCCTGGCCGGCGCGGATGCGATGCTGCTGTTCGGCGGCCAGGCGCCGAGCGGCGGGGGCAGCTTCGGCGGTGGATCGGAGGGCTGCGTCTATGTGGAGCTCACCACGAGCGGCACGTCGTGGGGGCGTGGGCCTACGGCATCGGACATCCACGGCAGCAACAAGCGCAGCGTGGACAGCCCCGCCTGGCGCCACATCAAGATGCTGGCCTCGCTCGTGTCGGACGACGGCAACACGCCCCTCATCGACGGTTTCTACGAGGGCATGCTGCCCATCGACGAGTGGCAGGACGCCGAGCTCAAGACGGCCGCGCAGCGCACCGACCTCAAAATCGCGGCCGAGAACGTGGGCGTGGCCCGCTACATCTCGGACGACCCCTACACGATGCTCAAGATGCAGCGCTTCGGCACGTCGTTCAACCTCGACGGCATCTGGGGCGGCAACATGTATGCGGGCGGCGCCGGCGCTATCCTGCCCAACAAGGTGACCTCGAAGCACAACTTCCGCTACGTCCCCAACATGAAGGGGCCCGACATCGTGAACAAGCTGCGCGCGCAGCTCGACAAGAACGGCTACAAGGACGTCGAAGTGAAGATGATCGGTGACGTGCCGTGGGCCAAGATGAACACGGACCACGAGGCCGGTCGCGCGTTGAAGCGCGCCTACGAAGTGATGAACATCGCGCACGGGGCCTTGCGCGCCGACTTTGGCATCGGCGGTGGCGGTGGCGCGGCGGGAGGCTATTGGCCCGCCTACCTCTTCGGCTACGGCGAGGTGGGCGAGAAGGTGTCGTCGTTCGCCGGCGTGCCCATCGTGGGCGGCGGCGGCGGCCACGGCGGCCGCGCGCACGCGGCCAACGAATATTACGTGATCGAAGGCGCGGGGCGTGTCTACGGCATGGCGGGCGCCGAGAAGGTGGTCGCAGCCATGGCCTACGCCTTCGCGGGCAAGATTCCGCCGGCGCCGGCGAAGACCACCAACTGATGTCCCTGCTCGAGACGCGCGAGCTCACCAAGGAGTACCGCGTGGGCGATCACATCGTCCACGCGCTCCGCGGGGTGTCACTCGCCATCGACGCCGGCGAGTTCGTCACCATCGTCGGGCCGTCGGGCTCGGGGAAGTCCACGTTCATGCACATCCTCGGATGCCTGGACCGGCCGACCACCGGGCAGTACCTGCTGAACGGGCGCGATGTGTCCACGCTGCCGCCCGACGAGCTGGCGCGCGTGCGGAACGAGATGCTGGGGTTCGTGTTCCAGGGCTTCAACCTGCTGGCGCGCACCTCGGCCGTGGAGAACGTGGAGCTGCCGCTGCTCTATACGCGGCAGGGCGTGGTGAGGGCCGGCGACCGCCGGAAGAAGGCCATGGCCGCGCTCGAGGCGGTCGGATTGACCGACCGCGCTGAGCACCACCCCAACCAGCTGTCCGGCGGGCAGCAGCAGCGCGTGGCGATTGCGCGCGCGCTGGTGGCCGACCCGTCGGTGCTGCTGGCCGACGAGCCGACCGGCAACCTCGACACGGCGACGAGCCATGAGGTGATGGAGATCTTCGCGCGCCTCAGGCGCGAGCGTGGGCTGACGATCGTTGTGATCACCCACGAGCGCGACATTGCGGCCTACGGGTCGCGTACCATCGACTTCCGCGACGGCAAGGTGACCTCGGACGTGCATCATGATCAAGCGCTGGCTGAGCCATCCGTTCGTTGACCTGGCGCTGAAGGCGCTGGGCCGGAACCGGCTGCAGACGGGCCTCACGCTGCTCGGCATGACCATCGGCGTGGCCACGGTGCTGGCCATGATGGCCGTGGGGGCGGGGGCCCAGCAGTCCATCGAGCAGCAGGTGCGGGCCGCGGGCCTGAACCAGCTGACCGTCCGCGCGGGCAACTGGCGCCCGAAGGTGGAGGACACGGGCGAGGCCGTGGCCCACCAGGGCGACGCGCGCGACACGCTGGTGCTGCCCCTGTATCGAGGGGACGTGCTCCCGATTGCTTTTCATCCCGAAGACGACCCGATGGAGAAACACGACCACCCGCTCGCGCGGCAGCGCCTGGGGGATCTCGAGGCGGGGCTGGGGTCGGCGGCGACGCTGACGTTCGCCGATGCCGAGGCCATCAAGGAACTGCCCGGGGTGCAGTACGTGGCCGGCGGCGTCCATGAGAACGCGCGCGTGCACGTCGGCGGCAAGCGCTGGTTCACGCGCATGCACGGCACAGACGTCGAGATGCCGTCCATCAAGCGCGGGTGGATGCTCGCGGAGGGCCGATTCTTCACCAGGCGCGAGCAGGACAACGCCGCGCAGGTGATCGTGATCGGACAGATCGTCGCCGACAAGCTGTTCGGACCGGGTGCCAGGGCCGCCGGACAGGAAGTGACGCTCTGGAACCAGCCTTTCGAGGTGGTGGGCGTGGTCACCAGCGCCACGTGGGTGGTGCGCCCCGCGCCCGGCGACGACCAGTTCGACGCGGTTTACATGCCCTACACGACCACACACCGGCTGCTGAACCTGTCGAAGCTGAACGACATCACCATCACCGCGGCTTCGTCCGGGGACGTCTCGCGGCTCGCGCGCGACATCACCATGCTGCTGCGCCAGCGCCATGGGATCGGAGACGACCAGCCGGACGACTTCACGGTGCTCACGCAAGCCACGAAGGCGCTGACGACCGGCGGCCTGCCGCCGAGCGTGGCGCGGGCGGTGGCCGGCAACGTGGCCGAGCTCGAGAAGGTGACGCTCGAGCAACTGGCCACGACGCTCGAGCGGGCCAGCCGCACCATGACGTGGCTGCTGGCGGCGGTGGCGGCCGTGTCGCTGGTGGTGGGCGGCATCGGCATCATGAACATCACCCTGCTCTCGGTCACCGAGCGCACGCGCGAAATCGGCCTGCGCCTTGCCGTGGGCGCGCGCGGCCGCGACGTGATGCGGCAGTTCCTGATCGAGGCCGTGACCATCAGCCTGGCCGGCGGAGTGGCCGGCATCATCCTCGGCGTGATCGCCGCGGCCCTGATTGCGCGGACGCTGAACTGGGCGACGGTGGTGTCGCCGCTCTCGGTGCTCCTGGCCTTCGGCGTGGCCGGTGCCGTCGGTGTGTTCTTCGGGTGGTACCCGGCAAGGCGAGCATCGCGGCTGGACCCCATCGTCGCGCTGCGCCGTGAGTGAGGGAAACCACGAGGCCACGAAGGACCCACGAAGGACACGAATCGTTCTGGGGAAGCACGCGTGACGCCCCTAAGGAGGACTTCGTGCTCTTCGTGATTCCCTTCGTGTCTTCGTGGTCTCTCTTTGACAGGGAAGGCAGCGTGATACCGTGATCCGTCGTCTCGCCGTCAGTATCCAGATTGCCAGTCGGGCGCTCGGGCGGAACCGGATGCGCACGGCGCTCACCATGCTCGGCGTCATCATCGGCGTGGCGGCGGTCATTGCCATGGTGGCGCTCGGCAGCGGCGCGCGGGCGTCGGTAGAGCGGTCGCTCAAGTCGGCCGGCACCAACATCATCCTGGTCAGCGCCGGGAACTACACGCGCGGCGGCGAGACCATGAACATCGCCAGCGGGCTCGGGGCGGCCACCACGCTCATCCGCGAGGACGCGGACGCCATCCGCGGGATTGCCGGGGTGCAGACCGTGGCGCCCGGCGTGCGCACCCGGACCTGGGTGAAGGCGCCGCACCGGCAGGTCTTCGGGCAGGTGCGCGGTACCGACCCCGCCCTGGCCGACGTGCACGGCTGGACGTTCGTCGAAGGCGAGTTCGCCGGCGGCGACGATGTGGCGGTGCTGGGGCGGACGGCGGCAGCGGAGCTGTTCGGGGAGGGGTTCAGCGCCGAGGGCGAGCGCGTCACGATCGGGGATCGCGCGTTCACCGTGTCGGGCGTCGCCCGCACGAACGACGCGGACCAGGACGAGACCGTGTTCGTGTCGTTGCCGGCGGGGCAGGCGCTGCTGAACATCAAGCACCTGCACACCATCACGCTGACGGTGGAGCAGGCGGGGGATGCCACGCGGGTCGCCGGCGACGTGGCCGAGCTGCTGCGCGAGCGCCACGCGAAGGGCCGCCAGGCCGCCACCACCACGGGGCTGGGCGGGCTCCAGGGGCCAGGCTCGCTCGGCGCCGCGGACGACTTCACGGTGAAGACGCAGGCGGCCGCCAACGTCACGAAGGGGCTCTACACGTCGGTCGCGGCGTTCGCCCTGGCCAACATGCCGAAGCTGGACGAGGTGACGCTGCAGGAGATGTCCAGCACGCTGGCGCGCGCCGGCGGCACCATGACCGCCCTCCTCGCCAGCATCGCCGCCATCGCCCTCCTCGTCGGGGGCATCGGCATCATGAACATCATGCTGGTGTCGGTCACCGAGCGGACGAAGGAGATCGGGCTGCGCCTGGCTGTGGGCGCCCGGCGCCGCGACGTGCTGCTCCAGTTCCTGGTGGAGGCCGTGGTGATGAGCCTGATCGGCGGCACGCTCGGCGTGCTGATGGGCATCGCCACCGCGCGTGGCCTGACGGCCGTGCTCGAGTGGCCGACCGAGGTGACGGGGGCCACCATCGCCCTGGCCTTCGGCATCGCCGCTTTCGTGGGCGTGGCCTTCGGCTACTACCCCGCGCGCCGAGCCAGCCGCCTCGACCCGATCGACTCGCTCCGCTATGAGTAGTCACGCTCGCGTCGGGCCCACGGCTGTTGCGCTGCGCCAGCGGCTGCGGGCACACCTGACGCGGAACGCGGGCCTCGCGGCCGTTGTCCTGAGCGTCTCCCTGGGCATCGGCATGGCCGGCTACCACTGGTTGGCGCCGATGCCGTGGATCGACGCGTTCGTCAACGCGGCCATGCTGCTCGGAGGGATGGGGCCCGTCGCGCCCCTCGACACGGCCCACGACGACCTGAAGCTGTTCGCCGGCCTGTACGCGATCTACTGCGGGGTTGTGTTCATCGCCACCGTGGGGCTCGTCCTGGCGCCGATCGGCTTGCACCTGCTGCACCGGTTCCATCTCGACCGGTCGGAATGATCACCACATCAGCAGATCATCAGATTCACTATCTCGTGATTCTGGGTCGCAACAGGAGATCCTGGAAGTCGAAGCTGAAATCCGTCGAAGGCGACACGGCCTCCATCTTCGCCTGTTCGATGGAGCCATCCGGCTTCAACGCGAAGGTGACGAAGGCGTCGGCGCGCAGCTCCCGGTCGGTCCACCGCACCACGAACGTGTCGTGCTGCCAATGCTCCATCGTTCCGGCCAGGGCCGGCGTCTTCGAGAAGCGCATGGACAGCCGTCCGCCGGATTCCTCGATGACGATGTCGCCGTACCAGGCATCGGTGTAGGTCCCCGCGTAGCGCGCGAGGGACAGCGATGGCTTCGACGTAATGTCGCGCGCCTGCGTGGACTTCAGCTCGGCGGCGGCGACATTCGCGAGGCCGCGCCCGCGCACGGCGTTGTACGCCGCCACCCAGTCGGTGGGCGGCGCGCCCAGGAAGGCGTCGGCCACGAAGTAGGCGATGGCGTTGAAGGCTTCGCCCGACTCCTGGTTGGTGAGCACCGACACGCCGAGGCCGATGTCGGGCATCACGAAGACGCGCGAGACGAAGCCGGGCAGGCCACCCGTGTGCGTCAGCACCAGGCGCCCGCGATACTCCCGCACGTTCAGTCCAAGCGCGTACCCCGAGACGAACGACTTCAGCGGCGCCAGTTCCGCAGGCGGATCCGGGTTCGGCATCGGCGTCACCAGCGTGGAGATCTCGCGCCAGGTGCGTTCCGAGAACAGCCGCGTGCCGTCGGCCAGCTGGCCCCGGCCAAGCAGCACGCGCATCCACGCCGCCATGTCGGTGGCGTTCGACAGGATGCCGCCGGCCGGATTGGTGTTGTCGCTGGCGAACGGGTTGACGACGCGCACGCGCTCGTCGATGCGCGCGTGCGGCGAGGCCACGTTGCCGCCGTTGGCCGTGGTGTCGAATCTGGGCTGGCTGGCCTTCATGCCGACCCTGGCCAGGATGCGGGTGCGGATGAAGTCTTCCCACGACATGCCGCTCGTGGCCTCGATGACTTCGCCCGCCACGAGGTAGAGCACGTTGTCGTAGGCGTAGGCGCTTCGGAAGCTGGTGGCCAGTGGAATGAAACCGAGGCGCTCGGCCACGTCGCGGCGCCGGTAGGTGGAGGGTGGCCACCACAGCAGGTCGCCTGCGCCCAGGCCCAGCCCGCTTCGGTGCACCAGCAGGTCGCGGATGGTCATCTCGCGGGTGACGAACGGATCGGACATCCGGAACCAGGGCAGGTAGCGAATGACAGGCGCGTCCCACGCAATCTTGCCCTCCTCCACCAGCAACCCGAGAGCGGCGGCCGTGAAGACCTTGCTGTTCGAGGCGATGGCGAAGAGCGTCCCGGCGTCCACCGCGGTCGGGTCGCCCAGCTTCCGCACGCCGTAGCCCCTGGCCGTGATCACCGCGTTGTCCTTGACGATGGCCAGGCTGATGCCGGGGACGTCGAAGGTGGAGCGGGCCCGCTCGACGAACGTGTCGAGCCCGGCTGGCGCGGCTGCCTTCGCGGCGGTGAGGGTCGGTGGCGGTGCCGTGGCCGGCGCCTGGGCGCCGAGCGTGGCCACGGAGAGGGAGGCGGCCAGCAGCAGGACGAGGCGCGCGCGATGCATGCGGTCTTCTCCAGTGATCCGGTGCTCAGGGCTTCGCCGGGATGAAGGGAATCTCGACCTCGTGTGGCACGCCGCGGATGTCGTAGGTGAGCGTCGCCATCACCGAGTCGCCCGCAACCGGCTGGCCCTTCGCCACCCAGCTCTCACCGGACTCGTCGATTTCGAGCGCCAGCGTCTCGGCCGGGGCGCCGGGCCTCGAGACCACGAGGCGCACGTTCATGGCGATGGAGGCGGGCAGCTCGGTGCGGACCGCGTCGCTGAACCACACCGAGTGCCGGCCCGCAGGGTCGAGCACGACCTCGTAATGCACGTCGCCGTTCATCAGGACCAGGCCGCCGTGCTGCGGCGTGTGATCGCCGTGCGGTTCGGTGATGCCCGCGTGCTGCGCATCCTTCGGGGCGGTGCGCTCGACCGGCGCGGAGGGCGGCGCCGGCTGCGAGCAGCCGGCCACGGCGAGGGTGCACACGAGCGCACGCGCGCGCCACTTCACTTGAAGATGTCCTTCGGCATCTTCACGTGCACGCCCATCGTCCCGTCCACGAGCTGCGTGATGGCGACGTCACCCGCCAGGCTGGTGAGCTGGTACGACGAGTGGCGGTCCAGCTTCTTCGTCTCCACGAGGAAGTCCACCATCTCCTGGATGGCGATGCGCGTGGCAGTGGTGAGGTCCACGTCGATGCCCATGCTGATGTAGTGGGTCGGTGTCTCGGCGCGCGGCCACTTCAGCGTCATGCCCTTGCGCACGGTCAGCTGCACGCGGCCGCGCAGCGACGTCTCGATGGCGGTCTGGTCCACCTCGCCGTCGCCCTGCGCGGCGTGCCCGTCACCAATCTGGAACAGCGCGCCCGGCACGTGCACGGGAATCCACAGCGTGGTGCCGGCGACCAGTTCCTTGTTGTCCAGGTTGCCGGCATGGATGCCCGGCGGGCTGCTGTTGACGCGGCCGAGCGCCGGTGGAGGCGCCACGCCCATACTGCCGAAGAACGGCTTGAGCGGTATCTCGATGCCCGGCTGGAATGTGCCGATCATGCGATGCCGGTCCAGCGGGATGATGGTGATGGGCCGGCCCTGCTCGCAGTTCTCGCGGATGAAGCCGCTGCAGCCGTTATAGCCGTACGCGATGGGCAGGTCGATGGCGAGCACCTTCACTTCCAGCGCGTCGCCGGGCGCCGTGCTTTCCACCCACACCGGGCCCGTCAGGATGTGCCCACCCGGGCCGCGGTCCTTCACCGTCTCGACTATGGCGCGAAGCGAGGCCTGCACGTCAGCGGGCTTCACCCCGGCCTTTTCGAGCCGGTCCGGCGTGGAGGTGAGCAGCGTGTCCACGTCGAGGATGTCGCCGGACGCGATACGCAGCACCGGCTTCGACTCGGACCAGTAGTGGCCATAGGCCACCGTGGCCGGGGTGGCCTCGAGCCGATGCGTGCGCGGTGATTGGGCGTCGAGGGAGGCGCAGGCCAGTGACGCGCCGAGGACACACGCGGCCACGCGCCCGCCGCGAACCCTCGCGCACACCCCTGCGCGAACCTCGGTGCGCATTTCTCTGCGAACCCTCGTGCACACCCTCGTGCGAACCTCCGTCAGAACCTCGGTGCGAACCATCGTGCTAGGCCTCGGGCGGAAGTGGCGGCTCGTCCGGCGTCGCATCCTGTAGCGGGATGGGCACCGCATCCTTCTCGGGCTTTGCCACCACGGCGCCCCACGTGGAGAGCGCGCCACCGCCCCACTCCGTGAGGGCGATCATGAACTGCAGGAGGTCGAAGCCGTCCAGGACGAGGCCCATGGTGCGGGCCGTGGCCATGGCGACCAGCGCGCACGCGGCGGCGAAGAGGCCAATGCGCACGAACTCGCGGCGCAGGGCGCACAGCAGCAGGAAGACACCGACGCCGAACTCCAGCCCGCCGTAGGTCGCGCGGAAGTCGGTGCGCGCGCCCGGGGTGCCGAAGGCCAGTGAGAGCATCGACGCCATCTCGTCGGGCCGAGAGATGAAGGCAAACCCGAATCCGGCGTACGACAGCGCCACGACCACGAGCACGAGTCGCCAGAGCGTCATGCGGGGATTCTACCCGAGTACACTGGGGCCCTCGTAGCGATGAGCGCCGGGCCATCAGCCCCCGGCGTCGAAGGAGGCGCGGCGGATGACGGATCGGACGGAAGCCCCCTGGTATCGGCAGGTAAGTGCGTCGGAGTGGAAGACCTTCCTGACCACGTTCACCGCCTGGACGCTGGACGCGTTCGACTTCACCATCCTCACCTTCGTCCTCATCGACATCCAGCAGAGCTTCTCGGTGAACCGGGCGCTGGCAGGGCTGCTCGGCACGGTGACGCTGCTGTTCCGGACGGTCGGCGGCATTGGGGCCGGCACGCTGGCGGACCGCTCCGGCCGCAAGGGGCCGATCCTCTTTTCGATCGCGTGGTACACCGTGTTCGCGTTCCTGAGCGGCCTGTCCACGTCGTACGTGATGCTCTTTGCCTTCCGCGGCCTGTTCGGCATCGGGATGGGTGGCATGTGGGCCGCGGGGATGCCGCTGGCACTCGAGCAGTGGCCGGCCAGGTTCCGCGGCATCGCCTCCGGGATCCTGCAGGGCGGCTACTCGACAGGGTTCCTCCTCTCGTCGCTCGTGTACCAGCTTGGATACCCGCTCATCAGCGATCGGCCGGAGTGGGCCTGGCGGCTCATGCTGTGGGCAGGCGTGATCCCCGGCCTGTTGATCTTCCTGGCGATGCGGCGGGTGCCGGAGAGCCCGGTTTGGCTGGAGAAGCAGCGCGAGCTCGCCGCCACCGGCGCGCGCCCGCGCCTGTCGCTCGGGCGGCTGTTCGACGCCGATCTCCGCTGGGTGACGCTCCACACCTCGGTGCTGATGGGCGGCTTCACGCTCATGTACCAGAGCACCACCTTCTGGTATCCGACGCTGCTGACGCAGTTGAAGCAGCAACCGCTGGCATTCCTGCTCCTGCTGAACGCAGGCGGGCTGATTGGCTCCGTGACGCTCGGCGCATTGTCCGAACGCTGGGGCGGGCGGCGCGGGGCCGCGACGCTGGGTGTGGTGCTGGGCCTGGCATCCGCTCCGCTGTTCCTCTTCTCCGCCTCGCCACTCGGGCTGCTCGCCGGCGCCGGGCTCATCGGCTTCATGGCCTCGGGCGCCTGGGGCATCGTGCCGGGCTATCTCTCCGAGCGGTTTCCCACCGACGCGCGCGGGGTCGGGACGGGGTTCTCGTATCACGTCGGCGTCGGCATCGGCGCGCTGGGGCCCTATCTGATTGGCGCCCTCCAGGACGGTGGCATGGATCTCAGGACGGCGATGCTCTGGTGCATTGCCACCGCGGGCGTCGCAGTGCTCGTGCTGCTCTGGCTGGGCCCCGAGACGCGCGGCAAGCAGCTGGACTGAGCGCCTGTCCCGGGAACACGACCAGCCTCCGCTGAAGCTACGGCGGTCCGCCGAAGCCTTGGCGAAGGCGGAAGGACATGAAGAGCACGACGGAAGGCCACGAACCGAAGACTCCCGTCGCGATCCCTCCCGACGTGTTTCACTCCCGTCGCGGCTCGCGTCCCGACATGATCAGAAGGCTCCTGCGGCCGTCCAGCGTCCGTA
>DAIRFN010000373.1:0-4570 GCA_036795065.1 Vicinamibacterales bacterium | reverse complement strand
GAACATGCTGGCCGCCATCAAGCCGACAGTCGGCCGCATCAGCCGCTACGGCATCATTCCGATCACCGCGGACCACGACACCGCGGGTCCGATGGCGCGCACCGTGTCCGATGCCGCCATCCTGATGGGCGTACTCGAGAGCGCCTCGCCGGATCCCAACGACGCCGCAACGAAGGCCTGCGAGCCCCCGCCGAATCGTGACTACACGGCGTTTCTCGACGGCGGTGCGCTGAAGGGCGCGCGCATTGGCATCCCTCGGGCGTTCTACTACGACCGCGTCAAGGCACCCGGAGACGAGGCGAGACCGGAGTTCAAGGATGGGCGAGGCGGCCTCAACGCCGACCAGGCGAAGGTGATGGCCGAGGCGATTGCCCTGCTGAAAGCGCAGGGCGCCGAGGTCGTTGATCCCGTCGAGGTCCCCAGCATCGTGAGTCAGGACCCGGCGTCCAACTTCCTCCTCTTCGACTACTGTCAGGGTGCCGGGCACAAGAAGGGCGGGGACGCGAACTGCACCGCCAACTTCAAGTACGGCATGAAGCGCGACTTCAACGCGTGGCTGTCCAGCCTCGGTGACCGCGCGCCGGTGAAGACGCTCACCGAGCTGCGCGAGTGGAACCTCGCGCACGCGAAGATGAATGCGATGCGCTTCGGGCAGTCGCGCCTCGACATCTCGGACGAGATGGACGTGGAGCGCGATCGGTCGCGCAACGACGCCGACGTGCGGAAGGACAACCAGCTGAGTCGCGACCAGGGCCTCGACGCGGTGCTCCAGGCGCACAAGCTCGACGCGATTCTCACGCCGGGATCCTCAGGCGCGAACCTCGCCGCCCGGGCGGGCTATCCCATCATCGTCGTGCCCTTCGGCATGGTGCCGAACGCCCCGACGCCTCCGCTGCCGGCCGGGTTCGATGCGAAGCCGGCGCCGTTTGGTGTCGCCTTCACTGGCGCGGCCTGCACCGAGCCACGGTTGATCGCGCTCGCGTACGCGTTCGAGCAGGCCAGCAAGGGTCGCGTGCCGCCACCTGACCTGCCATAGTCCGGACGCCCGGCTCGATTCACCGAGGATGCAGATCATGAAGCAACTGGCGACAGGAATTCTCCTGCTGGCGATGGTGCAGGCCGCCGTGCCCGTGCGCGCGCAGTCGTCGTCGGTGACTGCGCTGGCCTGGATGGCGGGCTCGTGGGCGGGCAGCGACGGGCGCGTCGAGCACGAGGAGCACTGGACCGCGCCGAAAGGCGGCGCCATGGTCGGGATGCATCGCACCATCCGGGATGGTCGTATGGTCGAGTTCGAGTTCCTGCGAATCGAAGCGCAGCAGGGCACGCTCGTCTACCTCTCGATGCCCGGCGGCCGCAGCCCGGCCACGCCGTTCACGGTGAAGAGCCTCGAGGGCGAGCGCGTGGTGTTCGAGAACGCCGCGCACGACTTTCCGCAGCGCGTCATCTACTGGAAGGAGGGCAACGATCTCCGCGCGCGCATTGAAGGCACGATCGCCGGCCAGGACCGATCGACCGAGTGGCGCTGGACCCGATCGTCGCTCGCGCCGTAAGCGTCGAGAGCCGCGCTATACTGCTGGCGGACTGGCAGACTTCGTCGTTGACGAGAAGGGGATCGCCCAGCGATGGCCAAAGCGAAGCGCACGACTCACCGCAGCACCGCGGGCAAGAAGCTCTACGCGAAGCGAGACAGCGCCGGCAAGTTCAAGGACATCCAGACCTACGAGCGCGCGCACCGCGCGGACATCGCGAAGAAGAGCGGCGCCGAGCGCGCCACGGCCGCGAAGAAGGCGGCCAAGGCCAAGAAGGCGAAGACGGCCAGGGCGCCAAGAAGCGCTGACCCTCAGCGCACGGACGTGGGCGCCCCCCGCACCGCCGGGTTCACCTTCTGGTACCACGTCGACTCGGCACCGCCGCCGATGCGCGACACCACGAACTCGATCAGGTACGGGCTGCCGGCGCGCGTTTCGGCCGTGCCCTTCCTGATGGCTGACGCGATGTCGGCGGCGCTCGTCACGCGCTGGCCCTTCACGCCCTGGCTCTCGGCGAGTTTCACGAAGTCGATGTCGGGATCGCCGAGGTAGAGCCCGGGAAACTTCCCGGTCTCGGCCATGCGCTTGTTGTACCGATACGCGCCATTGCGGACCGTCTGGTAGTTCCGGTTGTTCCAGACGATGGTGAGCACCGGCGTGGAGTGGCGCGCCATCGACCAGAAGCCGCTGGCGCTGTACATCACGGATCCGTCGCCGATGCTGAGGACGACCTGCCGATCCGGCGCCGCCAGCTTGGCGCCGACGGCCGCGCCCACGCCCCATCCGAGCGAGCCGCCGGCGTGGCCGATGTTCTGCTTCTGGTCGGCGCCCGGGCCGTAACTCAGGAAGTCGTGCTTGCCCTGCAGGCCGGGGGCATTCTCGGTGACCAGGAGCGCGTTCTTCTCGAGGCCCTGCTCCATCTCGTACCCGATCTGGTCGGGGTGAATCACGCCCTGGTTGAAGACCGTCCGCGCCTGCGCGAGCCGCGCGGCACGGGCCTCGGCCGTGGCCGGCGTGACCACCGCCAGCCGCTCGCTCCGGAGGCGGGCCAGGCGGTCGCCGGTGACCAGCGACCGAACGGCGTCCGTCAGATCCCTCACGGTGACCTTCACTTCGCCGACAACGGCCAGGTCCAGCGCGCGGGTGCGGCCCAGCATGTTCGTGTCGAGCCCGACCGCGATGTAGCGTGGCCCCGCGGACGTGGCGAGCGGGTCGTTCCCACCGAGTTCGCGCGCCCCAATCTGGACGATGAGGTCTGCGTCACTGAACGGATAGGGGCGATCGCCGCCGAACCGCGTGCCGAGATACAACGGGTTGGTGGCGGAGACGTAGTTGAACGCCGGCAGGTTCGGTGTCACGACCGGCACCCCCAGCATGTCGCAGAGGGCGAGGGCCTCCACGGCGGCGTCGGCCTTGAACACCTCGTCTCCGAGCACCACGACTGGCCGCTTCGCCTCGACGAGCGACCGTGCCGTTGTCTCGACCTGGTCGACGGCGGCCCGCGGCCGTGCGTCCACCAGGAACGCCTCGCGTGGCAACACCTCCGCGTTCACTGACTCCGCGAGGCCGCGTGTCGAGAAGGCCACGTACACCGGACCGCCCGGTGCCGTGCCCGCCAGCTTGTAGGCGCGGCGGATGGCCAGCGCGGTGGACGCGCCGGCGCGAACGTCCCAGGCGATCTTCGTGAACTGCCGGTTGATCTCCGACTGGCTGAAGCCGGGCCGCGGCGCGAGCACCATGTCGTCGCTGGCGAGGGTGTTATCGCTCATCCCGGCGGTGACCACCAGGCCCGACCCGTCGAAGTGGGCGTTGTACATCTGGCCGGCGATCTGTGCGGTGCCGACGGCCGCGTGCACGTTGACGAAGGCGGGCTGGCGCGACACCTTGTGATAGGCGTCGGCCATCGCGATGACGATGCCCTCGTGCAGGCCGACCACCAGCTCGAGCTCCGGGCGGTCGATCAGCGCGTCGAAGAACGCCACCTCGAGCGAGCCGGGATTGGTGAAAAGGTACCGCGTGCCGGCCGCTTTCACCTGCTCCACGAGCAATTCGCCGCCCGTGCCACTGAACATCGTCGAGGCAGGGGGAGCGCCCGGGAGCGAGCCCAGGTCGGCGGCCTCGAGCACCGATCGGGCGGCCGCGACGGTGAAACCCGTGGCGACGAGCCGGCCGACAAACGCCCTGCGCGAGAGACGACCGTCGTAGTAGTCGCGGATCAGCTCTCTCATGGCGACCTCCCGGGGCAGCTGCCCCGACACCAGTGCCGAAGATCCGTCAGAACGGGGGCAATCTCCCGTGTAGTAGCAAGGGGGCTGCCATGTCAGCTCAGAGCCACCCCTTCGCCTTCGCCAGGTTGGCGGCCTCGACCCGGTTCTTCGCGCCCAGCTTGCTGATGGCCTCGGACAGGTAGTTCCGGACCGTGCCCTCGGACAGCTGCAGCGTGGCCGCGACGTCGGAGCTCGTCAGCCCCTCGCCGGCCAGGCGCAGTACCTGGCGCTCGCGATCGGTCAGTGGATCCGCCTCGGTCCACGCATCGGCCGCCAGCGCGGGGTCGATCACGCGGCCGCCCGCGTGCACGCGGCGGATGGCCTCGGCCAGCCGCGCCGATGGCGCATCCTTCAGCAGGTACGCCGATGCGCCGGCGTCCAGCGCGCGTCGCAGGTAGCCGGGCCGTGCGAACGTCGTCAGGATGACGACGCGTGTGGCGCGGGCCGTGCGGGCCACCTCGGCGGCGACGTCCAGGCCGCTGCTGCCCGGCATCTCGATGTCGGTGACCAGCACGTCTGGCGCAAGCCCGCGGACCAGTGACAACGCCGCGTCGCCCGTGGACGCGCGTCCCACGACCTCGATGCCCGGCTCGGTCTCGAGCAGCGCCGCGAGCGCGCCGAGCACCATGGCCTGGTCCTCGGCGATGACCACACGGATCATGCGTGGCCCGCTCCTTCCGGCCGTCGTGCGGGCACGACCGCTTCCAGGCGCAGGCCTTGAGCCGCGCTCCATGTGAGCGCGCCGCCCGCGTCCTCGATGCGGCGCTTCATGCC
>DAIRFN010000372.1:0-4587 GCA_036795065.1 Vicinamibacterales bacterium | reverse complement strand
GGCCAGCAGGTAGTACAGCAGCCCCGCGCCGTTGGGCAAAGGCGCCAGTTGCACCTGCGCCACTTCGCGCGACCCCAGCCGCAGGAGCGTGTAGACGTGGTGCTCGCCAGCCCGCGCGCGCTGCTGCACGGCGAACACCTCGGCGCGGCCCTCGACCGGTTGCCCGTCGATGGCCAGCAGCACATCGCCGGGCCGGACACCCGCGCGCTCGGCGGCCGACGGGACCGCTACCTCGGCTGCCACAACGCCCGCGGCCCGTTCCACCCAGAGCACGCCGTCCTCGACGTCCGTGGACGTGGCCCGCGAAACCACGTTGGCAATGCCGAAGATCAGCAGGCACACCGTGACCACGACGGGCAGCGCCGTTCGGCGCCAATCCTGCTGGCGTGGGGACCCGGGAGTGTCGCGCGGCTCGTACGGGAGCCGAGGTTCAGCAATCAAGAGACAGTCTTCCTGTCTAATGGGCAGCAAACCGTATACCAGTACGACCAGGCGTGGACCTGCCCTAAGTCGCTGATACGGCTACAGTTTGTGGCAAATGAAGACAAGGGGCCAGACAAAAATTCAAATCTTCGTCTGGGCGATCCAACGCCACGGACGGCGACGGATGGTTAGAAACGAACGGTCAGGCCGCCCACGACGCGCTTCGGCGGCCGCACGACCAGGATTTCGTCGTAGGTGGAGGCTCCGGCCATGGCTTCGTGGAACATGTTGCGCACGGCCACCAGCATCTCCCACTCGGACCGCAGGAAGTTCATGAACGGGAGAGACTGGTTCACCTGCAGCTCGAAGCGCCCGTCCAGGCCACGGGGGTCGATGGGGTCGTCGGGCCGGATGAACGCGTTGCTGACGCGGTAGAAGAGCATCACGCGCGTGGCCGTCTGTGGCACCTCGGTTTCAAGGGAGGTCGTGACGTCGTGCACGCGTTCGCGACCGGACCCGTGCAGCGCACCCGGAACGAAGAGTGCCAGACGCGCCAGGTCCGCTGGCGGCGGCCCGTCGGTCCACTGGGCGCTGGCCACCGAATAGCCGACCGAGCCTCGCACGTGCGCGGCCAGGGCATGGGTGACCAAAACCCCCATGCCGCGGACACTGGCGTCTCCGACCGTGCCGACACGGTAGTGGCCGATGGCCTCGGCCGGACCGTCCGGGCTGCGCAGGCCGAACATCGTGATGGCCTGATCGTCCACGTTCTGGTGGAAGGCCCGCACGCCGAGGGTCGCGCCATTCCAGACGCGCTCGATGCCGAACTCGTAGTGCTCGAGCCCCTGTGTCCTGAAGCCGTCCCTGGAAAGGGGCGAGAAGGTCCGCTGGGGCGGCAGCCATGATGCCCGCGTCGGAGGCAGGAACTCCTGGGCTCCGGGGGCCGACAGCTGGCGGGAGGCGAGGCCACGGACGCGCCATGCCGCGGTCGGGCTGTAGGTTGCGGTAACCCGGGGACTGAAGAGGGACGGGTCGACCAGGTAATCGTAGTGAGAGTAGGTCGCACCGACGCCGACGCTGAGGCCAGGCGTAATGGTCCACTCGTCGAAGGCGAAGACCGAGCCGACGTTGCGCGCCGTGTCAGGCACCGCCGCGAGCGCGGCCGTGTTTCCGCCCCAGTACCGCTGCAGGCTGTATGACATGCCCGTCTGGTAGCGGTGCGGCGACCCTGCACGCGCGGCGTAGCTGCCGGCGACCATCCACGAGTCGAGATCGCCCTGGTTCATCGCGGCGCGGACCGCCCAGTCGCCATGATCGCCGACGTTGGAGCCCACCGAGAAGAAAGCCACGCTGCGCGTGCGGTCGAGCTGGAGCAACTCGGCCGGGCTGTCGAACGCCCCCGTGGTCAGCAGGTCCACCTGCCCATCCAGGGAGATGTCGGCGAATAGGGCACCTGCCGCGCGAGCCGAGCTCTCCACGGCGCGCCCGAGGTACTCGAACGGATCGGTGAACGACGAGGCCTCGTCGGCTGGCATCCCAGCCATCTCGGTCGTGTCGCGCAGGACGCTGCGCTTCAGTCGGCGCAACCGCCACGCGAGGCCGCTCTCGCTTCGCTCGTCCGTCGTGTCGATCGGTGCCGCGCCGATGGCGGTGGCCCCCATGCCGGCCTCGGCCACGCGTGGGATGGACGGCTCGCCCTCCCGCCGCAGCGTGAACGACGACGGCGTGCGGCCGGCGGGCCGCACCTCGACCATGGTGCCGCGGACGGTGAGGTAGCCCTGGCGATGGGCCCGGAGCAGGTAGGGTCCCGGCGGCAGCTGCCGCAGGGAGAACTGCCCCATCCGATCGGAAACCGCGAAGGCCGTGGTCGACCCGAGCGCAGACACCACCACGCCGTCCAGCGGGTTGCCGGCATCGTCGGCCACCCGTCCCACGATTTGGCCCGGGGATGTTGCGGCCATTTCGGTGACGGATGAGATGTGACGAACAGGGGCCTGGGCGAAGGCGGAACCCGAACCTGCTGCCAGGAGGCAGACGGTCAACGCCGGGATGGTCAGGCGACCAGTGATGCCCATAGGTTGTGGGGACCGCCCCCGGGCGCTGTCGGGGACGGTCCAGAGACTACCGACAGTTTACGATGCTTTCACCGTGAAGTTCACATCGCGCGTGAGAACCTTGCCCGACACCTTGTCGCTGATCTTCACGGCCAGGCGGTACTGGCCCTCGCCGAAGCTCGCCAGGGGAACGCTGATGCCGCCCGGGACCGGGAACTTGGCCGGGTCGAACTGGGGCGGCAGGTTCGAGGCGTTGATGGTCTGCGGGTTGGTCTTGTTGAAGAACTTCTCGGCGTCGCCTTCCTTCTTGTGGAACTCGTATTCCATCACGATGTTGGGCTTGCCGGCCGGGTCGAGGCCCGCATTGTAGACTTGGAAGAAGATCGACAGCTCTTCGCCCTTGGCGAAGTCCATGTCGTCGGCGGGCATGAGCTCCTGCGCGCCAAACACAAACGGGCGCTCGCGCGACTCGTCCGGGCTCAGGGGCGCGGTCAGCATGTTCACCTTGTCGGTGACCAGAACCGAGCTCGTGCTGATTTCGCCGTTCTGGAAGTCGGGCACCACGATCTCCTGCTTGAGCAGGCCCAGTTTGGCCACCTGGCCACGCGGCGCCTTCTCGGGCAGCCGCTCCTTTATGGCGACGTAGACATCGTAGGTGCCGGGGGTGGCCATGAACACGCGGTGCAGCTTGCCGCCCGAGATCTGCGCGGCGGGCACGAAGTGAATGTCGTCCCAGGGATACTCCACCTTCTTCGCCTTGGGGTCGGGCGTGGCGGCGGGGTCCACCACGCGGATGTACATCGCGACATCGGCAGCGGGCGCGCCCTTCACGTCGAGGACGAAGGGCACGAACGTGCGCGTCTCCTGCGACTTCAGGAAGTAGGGCGTGATCGCCATCTGGATGTCGGTCGGCGCGGGCTGGCCGGCCATGACGCCGTCCACGAGCTTGACCACCTGCTCGATTTCCTGCTGCTCCTGCTTGCTGCGCTTCTTGGTATCGGGTTTGGCCGACTGCGCCAGCGCGAAGGTGCCGGAAAACACAACGGCAACGGCGAGTGCGACAACACGACGAATGGCCATCATCAAGATCTCCTGAACGTACGTATTCCCAACTTACCCGCGAATTCCCCATCATAGGAGGCGCGCCGGAGGGAAGTCAATTGCTGGAGGGCCTGGTAACTGTCGAGTTTTCGGACAGCGTGGCGGGCCGCGCATCCGGCCCGTCCGTGGCCCGCGTGCCGCCTATAATCGTCAGCGCATGAAGCCCGAAGACGTGCTCGTGATCGTGCTGGCCGGAGGGGTCGGCGAACGGCTGTCGCCCCTGACGCGCGATCGCGCCAAGCCCGCCGTCTATTTCGGCGGCCCCTACCGCATCATCGATTTCGTCCTGAGCAACTGCATCAACTCCGGACTCCGGCGCGTCTTCATCGCCACCCAGTACAAGTCGCTCTCGCTCAGCCGTCACGTCCGGCAGGGATGGAGCATCGTGTCGGAGGAGCTGGGTGAGTTCGTCGAGATCCTGCCCCCGCAGAAGCGGGTCGGCGAGCAGTGGTACCAGGGCACCGCGGATGCGGTCTACCAGAACCTCTACTCGATCGTGCGCGAGGAGCCGCGGTATGTCGTGGTGCTGGCCGGCGACCACGTCTACAAGATGGACTACCTGAAGATGCTGCGCTTCCACCAGGAGACGGACGCCACCGTCACCCTCGCTGCCATCGAGGTGCCCATCGAGGACGGCCGGCGCTTCGGCATCGTGGCGGTGGACGACACCGACCGGGTGACAGGCTTTGCCGAGAAGCCCGCGCATCCCCCGGCGATGCCCGGCCAGCCGCACATGGCCCTGGCGTCGATGGGCATCTACGTGTTCAACAGCGACGTGCTGATCCGGGCCCTCGAGGCGGATGCGGCCGACCCGGCGAGCCACCACGACTTCGGCAAGAACATCATCCCGTCGCTCATCCCGGGCGGCCGGATGTACGCGTATCCGTTCTACGATGAGAACAAGAAAGCCGCGAAGTACTGGCGCGACATCGGCACGCTGGATGCGTACTTCGAGGCCAACATGGATCTCTGCCACGTGAACCCCGAGTTCAACCTGTACGATCCGGAA
>DAIRFN010000100.1:4804-15983 GCA_036795065.1 Vicinamibacterales bacterium | reverse complement strand
CGAGCCGCACCCGGCGGCCGGCACCGCGTGACGTACCGGGTCCCGGATCGAGCGGTGGGGAGCTGCCCGGGTCCGGGGCGACTCCCCACCACAGCCATGCGTCACGCCGTCGGGCGTTACGCCCGCCCCGACGATCTGGCCCTGTTCGTTGATGTCCTGCGCGGCGAACAGCCGCCACCCGGCCCCGCTGACGTCCAGCAGGTCATTCAGATCGTAGATCAGCCCGCCTTGCCACAGGCAGGCCCGGCTGCCGTCGGGGTCCATGCTCTCCCCCACCACCACCCCATCCTTCACCACCAGCGCCCCCACCCGCACTCCAGCCTCGTCCAGCTGGATCAGCGCTCGCGCCGTCTCCTCGATGGGCAGCCGCTCGGCGACGAGCACGAGGACGAAGGCTGTGACGCGCGGGCTGACCAGCCGCGCGCGGAACTCGCGCAGCCGCTCGAGCCGATCGGCCAGCGACCGCATGATCGGGTCGTGCTTGTCGTCCTGATCCCCGCCCAGCATCGCGCGCCTCGAGCGGGACAGCGCGCGAATCCACGCTTCCATCAGCTCGGGCATGCGAATGAGCCGCAACGTGTGGCCCGTGGGCGCGGTGTCGAAGACCAGCAGGTCGAACCGGTCGTCCTCGCCACGAATGAGCGCGCCGATGCGGTCGAAGAGCGCCACTTCTTCCGCGGCTGGCATGCTGGCGGCCAAGTCGATCTGCCGGTGTGCTTCCTTCAGGATTTGGTGCCCGAAGAGCGCCTGGATGCGCTCTTTCACCTCGGCGACGTATCGCGCGGACTCGCGCCCGGCGTCGATCTCGAGCGCGTGCAGGTTCGGCATGACCTCGACGATCTCGGGGCCGATGGGGCGGCCGAAGATGTCGGCCGTGTTGTGCGCGGGATCCGTGGACACCAGCAGCACGCGCCGCCCGGCCCGGCTGGCCGCCAGCGCCGTGGCCGAGGCACTGGTCGTCTTGCCGACCCCGCCCTTCCCGCCGAAGAAGAGCACCTTCCTGTCGAGGAGGCGCGCCGGGTCGCCCATCAGCAGCAGGGCAGGTTCCCGAGCGGCGACCGGTCCATGCCCATCCGCCGGTGCCAAAGGTGGAACTGCTCCAGCAGGTAGGGATAGATGTCGAGCATGTAGAGGGTGGCCGGGTTCGGCAGGCCCACCACCTCCATGTAGCAGAGCAGGAGGAACAGGTCGTTCAGCTCGTTGGCCTGCTTCCGCAGCTCGCGCTCGTAGTGGCTGTAGGCGATGCCGTGCACGAAGTCGCGAATGTTCTTGCCGAGCGGCATAAGGGCGATCTTAGTGCAGGAATCAGGATTCAGGAGGCAGGAGGCAGGAATCAGAAGGCAGTACGCGGAAGCTGCAAACCGACAACGCCCAGATGTTGGCAGGTTCTGCGACCTTCGCCGGACAGCACCGAGGGATCCCGCCAAGAATCGCGCTGGTACACCTAATGCACTCCGGCGATGCATGAATGCACGCTCACATCGAGACTTACTAGTTTGGCAAAGGGCCATGACCCTGGCCGAGACTGTCTACGCCCTCGCGCGCCAAATGGAACCGCACGACCGCTTCGTGCTGGGATCACAACTGCAGCGCACGGCAGTGTCGATTCCGTCGAACATCGCCGAAGGCTGGGGCCGGGGCGCCGGGCGGATGCTACGCGGCATGCTGGCTTCCACGCTGCGCCGCGCCAAGCCTGATTCCTGACTCCTGATTCCTGATTCCTACATGTTCACCCAATACGTGAACTTCACGAGGAACACGTTGCGCGACGCTGACGAGAACAGGCCGCCGAAGTCGCGGTTGAACTGGAAGGTCCCGTAATCGTTGACCTTCTCGTACCGGCCCTGCTGCCACACCAGGAAAAGCTGCGAGCCCGGCTTGTACTCCCACCGCAGGACGTTCGTCGTCCGGAACGAACGGATGTTGAAGTCCGCGGAGCCCGTGTAGTCGTAGGGCTGGTACCGGTCCGGGTACTTCTCGGCCCGGCCATTCACCAGCTCGCGGAACTTCGTGTAGTCGCCAGAGGAGACGAACGGCTCGGCGTAGGTCTGCAAAGACAGGTTCGGCGTCATGGTGTAGTTGAAGCGCAGCGTCATCGCCACGGTCTTCTGATCGATGCGCCCGAACACGTAGTGCGTGCTTCCCCCGTCATTCTCGACGTTCTCCACCCACTGGGCGTCGTCCTTGTTGATCTCGTAGCGCAGCCCGGCCGCGAGCGAGATGGCGGACGACGGCCGCAGGTTGATCCAGGGGTTCACGTTGCGGCGGTGGGTGCCCTGGCCATCGGCCTCGTAGTAGCCGTTGTAGCTGAACGAGAGCGCCTTCCGGTTGTCGGTGTTGGCGTAGAACCAGAGGCCTCGGCTCGGATTGCCCAGCACGCCGGGGCCCCCGCGCGTCACGCGATCGCGGAACGGCGCCCCATTGAGGTTCACGCCCACACCGAAGCTGTAGTTGTTGAGGAACGTCCAGTGGGTGTTGATGTTGCCACCCGAGAAGAGGCGGTCCCCGCCGAAGTTCCAGCCCGCCCACTGGTTGAAGTTGATGTTCCAGTTCCGGACGAGCCGACCGGGCACGAAGTCGCGGTACTGGAACCAGTTGTTCATCGTCTTCTCATCGGCACGGCGCTGGAAGCCCAGGTCGTTGCTGTCGAAGCCGGGGTCCTTGTAACCGACGAAGCTGCTGAACCGCGTCCGGTCGCCCGCGATCTTGCCGAACGACACCGAGCCGGCGTGGCCGGAGAGCGTCGTCGCCAGCGGATCCACCTCGGTGTAGTCCGAATCGGGCCGCTGGAACGAGTGCACGGCGTTCTTCTGCAGCCGCTCGATGGCCTCCGGGCTGCCCTGCAGGTGACTGCCCGCCCAGAAGCCCGAGATGCTGTACTGGCGCGACAGGCGCCAGTCGTAGTCCAGCCCGCCCGTGTACGCGTTGTCCGTCAGGAAGCTCACGTCGTTGGTGATCTCACGATTCGTGGACGTGAACATGAAGCCCAGCGACGACTGGTTGCCGTACTCGCGGCGCATCCGCGCGACGCTGTACGCGGTGAGCGGCTCGACGATCTGGCCGCGGCGGTTGATGCCGGCCGCGCCCGCGATGACGGCGTCCTCGCCCGCCGTGACCGCGCTGAGCCCGCCCACGGAGAAGCTGCCGACCCTGCCGGTCAGCTTCGCGGCCCCGATGATGGTGGCGGTTTCGGGCGAGGCCGAGAACTCGGCGGCGTCCGTGATGGGCACGCCCTGCGGCGCCCGTCCAATGCGACGCGAGTAGAAGAGTCCCGTGCAGTTGCCGTCGTTGCAGTCCATGTTGAAGCGGAACGTCCCCGAGCCCTCGACGAAGAACGGCCGCCGCTCGGGGAAGAACGCCTCGAAGGCATCGAGGTTCACGACAGCAGGGTCGGCCTCCACCTGTCCGAAATCCGGGTTGACGCTCGCGGTCAGGGTGAGGCCCGGCGTCACCGCGTACTTGAGGTCGAGGCCCAGCGCCCCGCCCGGGTCGGGCGAGCGCTCCAGCGTGTTGCCCACCTCCACGCCGTGGGTCTCGAGCTCGCCCAATGTATACGGCATCAGCTCGAGTCGTTGCGGCGTCCCGCCCAGCCGGATCCCCTGCAGCTCGCCGAACTGCGACACGAAGCCGTTGGCGTTGCGCGACAGCAGCGGCCAGGTGGAGATCTCGTTCAACCGTCCCACCTCTCGCACGATGGCAAAGCCCACGGGGCCGCCCTCGGTGCCGTTGAAGCGGAGTTGCGAGAACGGAATGCGGAACTCCGCGCGCCACCCCTCGCGGTCACGCGCCACCTGCACGTCCCACACCGCGTCCCAGCTGTCGTCACTCGGGCCGTCGTTGAAGTAATAGCGGTCGCGCTTCACGCCCACCGGGTTCACGGCGAACTCGTATGCGGACCGGCGATCGAGGTAGGAATCCACGACCACCTTCACCCAGTCGGACGGCGAGTGCTGGTCGCGCCGCGTCAGGATGCCGACTATGCGATCGGGGTCGGAGTCGAAAGCGCGAATGGCAACGTAGAGCGCCGAACCGTCGTAGGCCACCCGCGCCTCGGTGGCATGGCTGGGCGCCTGGCCCTCAGCAGGCTCACGCTGGACGAAATCGGTGATGCGGCCCGCACGCTCCCACGTGCCCTCGTCCATGCGCCCGTCGATGACGATGGGCTCGCCCTCTGTGACAAGGACCGCGGTGGCCGTGGCAACGGCCCTGACTTCACTCCGGGCGTTCAGGGGCACCCAGACGGCCGTGACCAGCACCGCCACCGGGAGCCAGGCCGCCCGAAGGACCATCCGCATGTCCCCTCTAGACGGAGCAGCACCTGGAATAGTTGGCTGGTGTGCCTGAAGGCGGCGATGCCACAGCGTAGTCATAATCACGATATATTCACATCTGATGTCGATTAATAGACGCTACAAAAGGCGGGACGTCGAACTCTCGAAACACCTTGTTCTTCATGACATACCCCCCTTGTCGACCGTCGAGCACGTGCACGACAGGCCGATGCTGCTGTGGTCCGACGGACCGATGACAGTCCACTCCCGGGCCGGCGATTGGACCGTTCCGCTGGGACGAATGGTGTGGCTGGCAGCGTGGACCCGGTTTCGCCTCGGCGCGCCGGGCCCGGTGCGCGCGGAAGCACTCCTGCTGGCTCCGGACAGAGCCCGGACCGTCACGCGCCCGTCGGTCGTCCTCGATGACGACCCCATCCTGGCCGCCATTGTGAAGCAGGCGGCCGCACCGGCCTCGCTGCGAACGGGGGTGGCGGCCGACCGGCGGCTGTTCGCCGTGCTCCTCGACCGCATCGCGGTCGCGCGGAGCCTGCCGCTGCTCGTCCCGGCGCCACAGGACGGGCGGCTGTCGCGGATCGTCAGCGTGGGCACGCAATGGGCCGAGGGCCGCACGCCCACGATCGCCGACATGGCGGCGTCGATGGGCGCCAGCCGCAGAACGGTGGAACGCGCCTTCGCGCGCGACGTCGGGCTCACCGTCGGCCGCTGGCGGCAACAGGTCCGCTTCACGCGGGCGGTCGCGCTGCTCTCGGCAGGCCAGCGCGTCGGCGATGTGGCCCGCGAAGTGGGCTACCGCACCCCGAGCGCGTTCGTGGCCGCCTTCCGGAAGGCGATGGGCACGACGCCCCGGAAATTCGTCAGGGACGCCTGACGTGCCGCCTCGCGCCTTCCGACTCCCGACTCCCGACTCCCGACAGTGTTCTACTGCCCCTGTTCTACTGCCCCTGCCCAAGCCACGCCAGGACGCGCGCCTTCTGCTCCTCGGTCGCGTCAGGCCTCAGCTCCAGCCGCCACGGGCGGCCCGGGTCCGTCTCCAGCGTGGCATCCAGCCGCGTCAGCTTGTCGCGGCGCGCCACCAGCAGCTGCACCTGGTCTCCGGGCCGGTACTGCTCGAGCCGCGTCGTGAGGCCGTCGGGTCGCACGCGCACATCGTCAATCGCGACGACCTCGTCGTCCACGTTCAGGCCGGCATCGAAGGCCGGCGTGCCGCGGCGCACGCCCGTCACCAGCAGTCGCCCGTTGTCCGTCCGCGTGGTCGTCCCCAGGAACGCGCGGGCGGTGCGCGGATCCACGGGGCGGAACCGCAGGCCGTAGTAGTCCAGCGCCTCCGTGTAGTCGAGCTCGTCGGTGGATTCGGCGGCCGTCTGGAAGAACGGCTTCAGGTCGATGCCGGCGGCCTCGGTCATCACCTGGTAGAACTGCTCGGGCGTGTATCCCTTCTCGCCAGCGAAGCGCTGCAGCGCGATACGCATCCCGTCGTCCAGCGACTTCGTCCCGGCCGTGGCCTTGCGGATCTTCGCGTCCAGGAGGAACGCAATCACCGCGCCCTTCGGGTAGTAGTTGATGGAAGTGTTCGGCGTGTTCTCATCGGGCCGGTACTGCTTGATCCAGGTGTCGTAGGACGCCATGTTGACCGGCGTCACCAGGCGGCCCGGCCGCGTCTGCACGGCCTCCACCTGGTTCGACAGCCCGTCGAAGTACTCGTCCATCGTGGAGAGCCCCGCCCGCCGCACCAGCACGTCGGCGTAATAGTCGGTGAAGCCCTCGGCCACCCACAGCGTCTTCACGTAGTTCTCGTTCTCGTAGTCGAAGGGGCCGAGCTCCACGGGGCGCAGGCGCTTCACGTTCCAGTTGTGGAAGTACTCGTGCGCCACCAGCGACAGCCAGTTCAGGTAGCTGCGGTGCGTACGTGTGGTGAAGCGGCTCGACATGGTCAGGAAGCTGTTCTTGTGCTCGAGCCCGCCACCCGTGTCGACCACCATGTTGAGGAAGTAGTAATGCGGATAGAGGAAGGGCCCCATGGCCCTGCGGCCGGCCTCGACGATCTTCTGCACATCGGCCGCGGCGCGGTCCGCATCGAACACGGACGGATCGCCCTCGAGCACCAGCACGTGCTTCTTGCCTTCGACGGTGAAGTCACGCGTCACCGGGTTACCCACCACGATGGGGCTGTCGACGAGGGTGTCGAAGTCCTCGGCCCGGTAGGCGTGCGGGCTGCCGGCAATGGGCATCAGCGCCGTCGCCGAGTCCTTCCAGCCGGCAGGCAGCTCGATGCGCACCTCGTGCGGTCGCGACCCGCGCTCCACCAGCGTGAGGAACGTGGGCGCGCCGTTCAGCATGGCAAACCCTGCCTCGACCCAGTTGTTGCGGACGGTCATCTCGCGCGAGTAGACCCGGTAGCGCAGCGTCACCGAGGAGGCGCCTCCGGTAGTGATGCGCCAGCGGTTCTTGCGGGACTTCTCCACGGCCAGGGTCTTCCCGTCGGCGGCCGCGGTGACGGCCTCGACGTGGCGCTGGTACTCGCGCACCAGGTACGACCCCGGCGTCCAGACCGCCATGAACACCTCGATGGACGGCTGTCGGCCCGTCGGATAGACGGCCTCGACATCCACGTAGTGCGTCTGCGCCGCGGGAAACCGAAGGGTGTAACGAATGGGCTCCGGCGTCTGCGCGCCGAGTGAACTGGTGGTGAGCATCGCAAGAAGCATGGCGCCAGCAAGCGCGAATGAGGTGGTACGGGCCATCAGGGTATTGTAATGGCGTGACGGATCACCGGACGGTCGGCCTCCAGTACGCCGTCACGTCCCTGTTGTTCCTGCTCGTGGGCTTCCTGCTCATGCTGCTGATGCGATGGCAGCTGGCGTGGCCCGGACAGCCCCTGCCCGCGTGGATCGTGCCGCTGCTCGGGGACGCGAACGCGCCAGGCGGCATCATGCTGCCCGAGTTCTACAACCAGCTCGTGGCGATGCACGGCACGGTGATGATCTTCCTCGCCGTGGTGCCCATGGCCGCAGGCGCGTTCGGCACGTTGCTGGTGCCGCGCCTGATTGGCGCCGCGGGCATGGCGCTGCCCCGCGTCAGCGCGCTGGCCTTCTGGCTCTTCGCGATGGGCGGCGCGGTGATGGTCGCCAGCTTCTTCGTCGAGGGCGGCGCCGCCAACTCGGGATGGACGGCGTATCCACCACTGTCCATCCTGGCGACGAAGGGCCAGACGTGGTGGCTCGTGGGGATGATCTGCGTCAGCGCGTCGGCCACGCTCGGGGCCATCGCGATGATCACCACCATCGTGCGGTCACGCGCCCCGGGCGTGACGCTCTCACGGATGTCCTTCTTCGTGTGGGCGCAGCTGGTGACGGCGCTGCTCCTGCTGCTGGCGTTCCCCGCGTTGCAGGCGGCCGCGGTGTTTCAGTTGATGGACCGAACGGCCGGCACAAGTTTCTTCCTGCCGAGCGGCCTCGTGATCGGCGGCACCCCCTTGCAGGACTACTCGGGCGGCGGCAGCCCGCTGCTGTGGCAGCACCTCTTCTGGTTCCTCGCCCACCCCGAGGTGTACGTCCTCGTCCTTCCCGCGATGGGCATCGTCTCCGAGGTGATCGTCAGCAACACGCGGCGGCCGCTGTGGGGCTACGGCCTGATGGTGTCGGCCGTGCTGTTTCTGGGCGGGATGTCGATGCTGGTGTGGGCGCACCACATGTTCCTCACCGGCATGGGCACCACGCTCAGCACGTTCTTCCAGGTCACGACGATGATCGTGTCGATCCCGTCGGTGGCGGTGGTGACGGCGCTGGTGTTGTCGTTGTGGGGCGGGTCGATCCGCTTCCCCACCGCGATGCTCTTCGCGCTGGCGTTTCTCCCGATGTTCGGGCTGGGCGGGCTGACGGGCCTGCCGCTGGGCCTGGCGGCCAGCGACATCACGCTGCACGATACCTACTACGTGGTCGCGCACTTCCACTACCTCGTGGCGCCAGGGACGATGTTCGCGCTGTTTGCAGGTATCTATCACTGGTTCCCCGCGGTCACCGGGCGGGTGCTCAGCGAACGCCTGGGCAAGTGGCACTTCTGGCTGTCGTTCTATTTCATCAACAACATCTTCCTGCCCATGTTCGTCGTCGGCCTGGCCGGCGTGAATCGCCGGATGTACGACGCCGGCCTGCAGTTCGCGCTGGCGCAACCCTTCCAGGCGCTGCAGCGGCACATGACGTGGTCGGCGCTGGCGCTGGGCGTGGCGCAGATCCCGTTTCTCGTCGCGCTGGTTCTAGCGTATCGAGCCCCCGCCTCCGCTCGCAAGGAATCAGACGCGAGCTTCGGAGAGGCAAGCCCGATCGCACCCGACCGCACCCATCCGCACCCGTCCGCACCTGACCGCACCTGTTCGCACCCGCCCGCGCCCGACCTCGCCCCCTGGCTGCTCGTCGCGTGGATGGTGATGTTCTTCGGGTCGCTGCTCTCGGGCTACGTGCTGTTGCGCGCGGGGAATGCCGAGTGGCCGCAGCAGGCCAGTGGATGGGGACTGGCCATTGGAGGCGCAGTGCTGCTGGCGGTCGCTGGCTTGCTGGTGCGTCCCTCCCGGGCGGGCCTGCTGGCCTCGGCTGTTCCAGGGGCGGCCGTCGTGGTCTGGCTGTCTACGCTGCACGGGGCTGCCTTCCACGCGGGGCGCACGCCCGCCTCGCACCTGGAGTTCGCGTCGTGGTTCACGCTCACTGGCGTGCTGCTCACCGTGGTGGCAATCGTCTCCGCGGCCACGGCCGGGAGTGCGTTCGGCCGATCGGCGTCATCGCCCGCGCGCGCGCGCGGGCTTCGGATCACCTGGGGAGCGCTCTCGCTGATATGGCTCGTCCTCTTGTCCGCCTTCTCGGTCGCGTAACGCTGGCCTGCCCCATCTGCGCCATGCCCGAAGGCGCGCTGATGTCGGAGGGCGCGCGCACGGGTGCGCTGGTGCTGATCGTGGTCACCGCTGTCGTGCTCACGCCGCTGGCTGCCTTCGGCGTTCGCCTGTGGCGCCGGGAGCGGGACGACCAATGATTGAACGCCTGCTGCCCGAACCCGCGTCTGCGCACGCGGCCATGCTGGACGCCGTGCTGGCGGACGTTCACTGGCACGCCCTCGCGGTGTTCCTCGTGTGGTCCGCGATCTTCGTCACCGCGCTGGTGCGTTTTCGCGCCGGGCGGAACCCGGAGCCTCGGGCCACCGGCCCTGGTGCGCTGTGGCCGGCTCTGGCGATTGGCGCGGTCATCCTCGGGGACGTGGCGCTGCTGGCCACGCGCGCCCTGCCTGCCTGGAACGCGAGGATGACACCCCCCGCCGCCGGCCTCGAAGCGCCGCTCGAGATCCACGTGGCCGCCGAGCAGTTCGCGTGGAACATCCACTATCCGGGACCGGACGGCCGCTTCGGCCCGACGGGTGCGGCGTTCATCAGCGCGTCGAACCCGGTCGGGATCGACCGCGCCGATCCGGATGCCGCGGACGACATCGGGCTGCAGAACGTCCTCGTCCTGCCCCTCGGGCGCACTATCGTCGCGGAGATCACCAGCCGTGACGTGGTGCACAGCTTCACGCTGCCCGAGATGCGCGTGAAGCAGGATGCGACGCCGGGCATGACCGCGCGCACGTGGTTCACGCCCACGGTGGAGGGCGCCTGGGAGATCGGCTGCTCGCAACTCTGCGGACTGGGCCACTACCGCATGCGCGGCGACTACCGCGTGGTGTCGCGGGCCGCCTGGACGCGCTGGGAGGCGGAGGAAGTAGCCCGGTTGCGCTAGGCGCCGCGCTGCACCTCGTGTCCACGCTCACACGAAGGACACGAAGGGAGCCACGAAGACGTTTCTGGGGCCGCCCGTGATCCCTGCCCGGAAGTCAGGCTACTTCTCGACGGGCTCGCCCCGCGCTCCACCCACTCGTTCCACCCACCCTTGAGCGCCTTCGCTCCGGGAATCCCGATCGCGGCGAGATCGCCCGCGGCGCGCGCGGCGGTCATCTCGTTCGTGCACGCGCAATAGATGACGATGGTGCGCGTCTCGCGGCACGTTACGGATCGCCTGCGCCGAGGACGCCGCGGTCGCGCAGAGCAGGAGTAGTGCGAGGGAGAGCACGCGTATGGGAGCCGACCGCCCCGATGCTATGGCAGGAACCGGCGTCCATCGACGAGCGCGCGGTTCCGCACATACAAGAGGTGGCCGTTCTCGGCAACGGTGCCGCCGAAGATCGTCTCGACGTCGAGCCTGACCCTGGCGCCGGAGTCGAGGGAGCCGACCTGAAGCGATGGCTGCGCGCCGCGAGCCACGTAGGTGAAACGCCGTCCATCGGAAAGGAACGAGGGCCACCGGTGCGACATCTCTCCGCGCGATTCATCGAGGGTCGTGACCGGCACCGGGGTGCCGCCAGCGGCAGAGACTCGAAGAAGTCCGCCATTACCAAGCGCGAAGACGATGATTCCGCTCGCGTTCCATGTGCCGCCACGGGCATCGACCGCGTCACACACAACCTGCGGATCGCGGTCCTGAAGGGCGATGCGCTTCAGCTTTCCGGCGGCGAAGAAGCCCGCGCCTTGACTGTCGGCGGCCCAGAAGGGATACGAGGCGCCCTCCGTTCCCGCCAGGCGCTCCGTGGATCCAGACGCCAGCGCACGCAGCCAGAGGAACGGCCGGCCATCGGGGCCTGCGGCCACGAACACGACATGGCGGCCGTTCGACGAGAGCGCGAACTGCGCGGCGGGAATGGATGCGGCGGTGGTGAGGAGGGTCGTGTCAGGCGGTTGCCTGCGCGGTGGGCACGATCGAGTGCCGAGGCGATCTCGCTGGCGTAGGACAGCGCCCGGTCGACAGGCAGCGCGCCCCGCTGGAGACGGGCCGCGAGGGTTTCGCCGTCGACGTACTCCATTACCAGGAAGTCCA
>DAIRFN010000100.1:0-4704 GCA_036795065.1 Vicinamibacterales bacterium | reverse complement strand
TGGAGACGGGCCGCGAGGGTTTCGCCGTCGACGTACTCCATTACCAGGAAGTCCACGGCGCCGCCGACGGCCTCGGCCCGACCGACGTCGTGCAACGTGCAGATGTGGGGATGATTGAGGGCCGCAACGGCGCGCGCCTCGCGCTCGAAGCGCTCCCGAGCCTGCCTGTCGGAGGCCACGTGCGCCGGCAGCACCTTGATGGCGACCGTCCGGTCGAGCCGGGTATCGCGCGCCTTGTAGACCTCCCCATGCCGCCGGCGCCGGCAGCGGCGACGACTTCGTAGGGGCCGAGACGAACGCCCGGTTCGAGGCTCATGAGGCGCGGGCCCGAATGGTCACCTAAGGTCGACGGACAGAACCCGCGCAAATTCTATGGCAGAACGGGGTGTCCACGGGAACACGAAGGGCCAAGGGAACCGGAATATTCTTCGCGGGCTCCTTCGTGATCCTCGTGTGCTTCGTGTTCCCGTGAAGAGTGACTACTGCGCCCTCAGCCACGCCTCGCGGAAGCGGCGCTGGTCGGCCGACAGGGTGCCGCCGGCGTTCTCCACCGGGACGATCTCGATGCGCGGGTCCTCCTCGAGCACGACGGTCGTCTCCGCCTTCTCGCCTCCGCGGCGCACGAAGCGGATGGCCACGCGGTCGCCGGGCTTGTGGCGGGAGAGGATCTCCTCGATCTGCCCTTCCCGGACGATGTCCGCGCCGTCCAGGCTCACCACGTAATCATCTTGGGCGACACCGGCCTTGTAGAGGGGTGACTCGAATGGGACGAGGGCCGTCACCCGCGCGCCGCCGGCGCCGGTCTGCAGGCGCACGTCGCCCATCCACGCTTTCCCCGCCTGGCGCTTCCGAACCAGCAGGCCCGCGCGCGCCATCAGTTTCGCGTAGTCCACCAGGTCCCGACCCTCGACGTAGCGCTTGAAATACTCTTCCGCGAACTTCGCGTCGCCCGACACCTCGGCCAGCGTGTCCTGAAGGTCGCGAATCGTGTAGGCGGAGGGCGCGAAGCCCGGCGTCTTGTTGGAACTGCGCCCGAACTTGCGCCACAGCGCGCGCATGTAGTCGTCCAGCGTCAGCTTGCCGTCGGTCCGGTCGCGCAGGCTCAGATCCAGCCCCATCGCGATGGCCGATCCGTAGGTGTAGTACGAGATGAACAGGTTGGGCCACGCCGTGCGGTCGATGGACGCCGCCGCGTCCACGAACGGCGCCAGGCGGCTCATCTCCACGGCCGAGCGAATCCGGCGGCCGGGGCTGAACTGCACCGTGTTGATGATGCCGGCGAAGTCGCCGATGAGCGCCTCCGTGGTCATCAGCCCCGCGCGCTCGAGGATGAGGCCGTCGTAGTAGTTGGTGAACCCCTCGCCGAACCACAGGTCGTCCGAGACGTCGGCCTCCTCGTAGTCGAAGGGTTCGATGCCCCGCGACCGGAGGCGCTCCGTGTTCCACGCGTGGAAGAACTCGTGCGACACCGTCCCGAGCATCGCCTGCTGCTGGGCCGGGTTCCTGAGCGCGCCGCGGCGCGAGACGACCGTGCTGTTGCGGTGCTCCATGCCGTCGCCGTCTACCCACGGCAGGTAGTCTGCAAGGAACGTGTAGGTACCGGCATCGAACCGGGGCATCTCGCCGAAAATCTTCGCCGACTCGCGCACGATCTTCTCCACGTCGCGCGCGTAGGCATCGGCATCGGCATCCGTCCCGTCGTGATGGAGCGCGATGCGGATGGTCTGATCGTCCACCATGAACGTACGCAGCGTGAACGGGCTGAACTCGGTCGGGCTGTCCATCAGGTAGTGGATGTTGGGCGCCGTGAACACCAGCGGATCCGACGTCGGGAACAGCTGCGTCGCCGCGCGCCACGGCCGGCCCGCCGGCTGCACGAACGTGATGCGCGAGGGCCGATCGAGCTGGCCGCGCACGAACATCACCGTGGCCGGCATGTTCATGTGCGCGTGCGCGGCATCGACGCTCAGGTAGGTGCCGTCGGTGCGGTCCCCGAACACCTTGTAGGTGACCACCACCGTCCCGTCATGCCCCGACACGTCCCACTGGTGCAGGCTCGGCCGCGCGGGCTCGATGGCGCGTCCCGCGCCGTCCGTGATCGTCACCTCGAACACGTTCTTGGCGAACTCGTGCAGCGCATAGCGGCCGGGCGACGTGCGGCTCATCCGGATCTCGGCCGTCCCTGGCGGCAGCCCGCCGAAACGCGCCTCGACCTGCATCCACCGGTGCTCGGGCGCGGGGAACGACAGCCGGTACTCGAACGGCACCGCCTGGGCCCACGCGGAGGTGGCTGACAGGAGCAGTAACAGGAGAACCCGGAGGTGTCGCCGGGGCCGTGCGTGCGATATCTGCGTCATCTGCGTCATCTGCGGCTCGAGTCTGCGTTATCTGCGGCTGAAGTCTGCGCCTCGCGCATCGGTGTCTAATCTACGTCCCGAGCTTCGCGGCCTCCGCCTTCGCGTCTACGAGCAGCGGCAGGTCCGCGTCGGCGTCCTTCCACAACTCGAAGAACGCCGCGTAGGCGGTCCGCGCCTCGGCGTTGCGGTCGAGCGCCGCCAGCGCGCGCGCCCGCTCGGCCATCAGCCATGGCCTCTGCGCGTTCAGTCCCAGTTGGCCGCTGGGCGAGAGCAGGAAGTCGAACGCCCGCAGCGCATCGGCGTGGCGCCCCATCGCCGTCTGCGCCACGGCCCACAGCAGCAGGGCGTCCCCGCGCTTCGGCGTGAATGCCGGCGGATCGAGGATGGCGTGGGCCGCAGCCACGCGACCCTCGGCCAGCGCCACGGCCGCGTCGAAGACGCGCTTTCGCGCGTCCGCATCTGGCGTGCCTTCGAGCTCGCGAATGGCGGCCGGCAGGACCTGCCGGGCCAGCGCCGCGTTCCGTGAGAGCGCCGCATAGAACAGCTGCTCGTCCGCGGTCCCGGGCGTGAGGTGGCCCGCCTTCCTCAACTGAGTGAGGCGTCGTTCAGCGTCGGCTGTGAGACCGAACGTGGCTTCCGTGAGCACGGCGCCCATGGACGGCTCGCCGATGTCCCCGGCGCGTCCCTCCCGCAGCATCCCGCCCGTCCACTCGTCTGCCAGCATCAGCGCTTCGGCGACGCGTCCCTTGAACATCGCCGCCTGGATGCGGAGTCCCGTGAGGTTCAGTTCGTCCCGCCGGCCCCTGACGGCGTCCACCTGCGCCTGCGCGAGGGCGTGGTCGCCAGTGATGGTGGCAATGACGAACAGGCCCGAACGCGAGCTCGTGCTGTCCTGGAGCTGCACCGCCTGATCGAAGGCGCGCTGTGCGTCGGCGTACCGTTCCATGTCGAGCAGCGCGAAGCCCAGGTTGGCGTGGGCATTGGGCTGGTCCGGCCCGGCCATCACCGCGGCTTCCAGCATGGGGACGGCCTCGGCCACGCGTCCCTGCTGTCGCAGCAGCAGACCCGTGTTCGCCAACGCAGCGTAGTCGTCCGGATAGGTGGCCAGCAGCAGCTGGTAGGTCTCGATCGCCTTGTCCAGATTCGCGGTGATGCTGGTGTGATACCGTGCCTCGATGTAATAGCGCTCGCGATCGCTCACGCGCTCGCGCAGCTCGTAGGCCTTCGTCGTCGCCGCTCGCGCCTCGTCTGGCCGGCTGATGTTGGAGTACACGGTGCCGAGGCGCGCATAGGCCAGCGCGAAGGTCGGGTCGAGCTCGATGGCGCGCTTGAAGAACGGCACCGACTCGAAGTCGCCCTGCGTGCGCCTGGTCATCGTGCCCTGGCTGTAGGCCTTCAGCGCCTCGAGCGACGAGGTGGAGGCCTGCTCGACCGGCGCGTCATAACGCTGGATCGAGGCAAGCGATTCGCCGAGCCGCTCGCGGAACTGCCGCACGGCGCCGCTGAGCGCCGTGAGGACGCCCTCCTTGCCGGTGGCCTGGACCTGCTCCTCGGCGAGGATGTCGCCGGTGACGCAGTCCTGGGCGTTCAGCGTGACGAGGTACGCGGATCCAAGACTGGCGATGGTGCCGCCGAGCAGCGCCTTGCCACCTGCGCGCTGGCAGAGCTCGCGGCCCACGTCCAGTGTCACCCCCGACATCGGATCCCGCCCCATCAACCGCAACGTGGATTGCTGCTGCTGCTCGTTCAGCACGTTCAGGAACGGCGACTGCCGCAGTTGCACCGCCAGCGCCTCGTTGAGCGTGTCGTCGAACATCGGGTCGCCCGTGCGGTTCACGAAGTCGGCCAGCACCACGGTGTCGCGGTCCGCGAGCGCGGGCGTCTGCGCGGAACGCCACATCACCACGGCGCCGATGACGCCGATGGTGACGAGGGGGGCTGCAATCCACCACACGGATCTGCGTCGGGATGCCGCAGACGCGGATGGGGCCGCAGATGGCACAGATGGCGCAGATTCATCACGGGCCGCAGACACAGATGGGGCCGCAGACACAGACAGAGCCGCGGATGACGCAGATGGCGCAGATAGCACAGGGGCAATCCGGGGCGTCACGCTGCCGGTCATCTGCGTGCGCCCGCTCTCGGTGGCCTTGCGCAGGCGCCGGAGATCCGCGCGAAGGTCCGCGGCGCTCTGGTAGCGCATCTCGCGGTCCTTCTCCAGCGAGCGGAAGATGATGCGGTCCAGGTCCTCGGGGACCCCGGCGACCAGCTGTGACGGCGCGGGCGGGATGCCGTTCAGGATGCCCTCGAACACCACCGCCGGTGTGGCGCCCTGGAACGGCGGCTT
>DAIRFN010000371.1:0-4638 GCA_036795065.1 Vicinamibacterales bacterium | reverse complement strand
TGGGCGGGAAGACCATCGACAGTGCCGAAGCGGCCCGCAAAGACGCGCTGGCATCGGCCACGTCGCTGGCCGGCAAGGCCCTGGACGCCGGCGTGGACGTCTTCAAGACGAAGTTCGCGGCCGACAAGGCCAAGGACGACAAGGAGGAGGCGAAGAAGAAAGAGGAGAAGGAGAAGGCGACCGCCGAGAAGGCTGCCGCCGAGGCGAAGCAGGTGGCGGCAGTGAAGAGCCTGAAGGAGAACGCCGCGTCCTTCCTCGGGGCCGCCAGCAACAAGCCGAACGTGGACATCGCAAAGGAGTTCGCGCTCGGGATCATCACCGGGCTGGCCGGGGGCCCGCTGCCGCCGAACCTGGCCGCGCAGCTCTTCTCCGCCTTCGACCAGAAGAAGCCGGACGACCCGAACGATCGCACGCTGGGCAGCAAGGCGTGGCTGCTGGCCCTGGGACTGACGTAGGAAGGAGCCGCCATCATGGCCGATCCCGAACCGGCGACCGAGACCACCGGCACCGAGACCACCGAGCAGGCGTTCGCCGGCGTGATGGACGCGCTCGTCGAGCTGATGCGCGCCGGCGCGCGGCCCGACGTGCTCGAGGCGCAGCGGCTGCTGCTGCAGCGCCTGGCGAACCAGGGCGACGTGTTCCCGTCGCGCATCCCGCTGCCGCGTAATATCACCGAAGTGGGCGGGTACCTGAACCTGCTGGAGCGGGCAGGGCAGTTCGACATGCGCCTCAGCGCGGTCGCAAGCGCGCTGGGCGTGGCGGGCCCTGCCGCCGCAGGCGGAGTGACGGGGGCCGTGCCCGTGGGCTTCGTGGACGTGGCGAACGACCGGCCGGCCGGGGCGGTCCAGCCCTCCATCCCGCCCCTGCTGAGCCTGCGCGCGGATTTTCACGTCCCGTTCCTCGCCGCGCAACAAGTGCTGCACGCGTCGGGCTGTCTGCTGCCGCTCCGCGCGCCGCGGCCAACGTTGCCCGCCAGCCAGCCCGAGGCGACGCCCACCGCCCTCGATGCCTCGGCGGTGCTGGCCACGCTCGGACGCTCGCTGGAGGTGTTCCCCGACACCGTCCTCATCGATCCGGCTGCCGACGCGCTGGCGATCGCCCGCCTCGAGACCCCGGCCACCGATCCGTTCCGGCTCGTCGCGCGCGAGCTGGACGGCGGCACGCTGGTGCCCGAAGCGAGCTGGGTGGCCAGGCGCGCGTCCTCGACCACCATCGCGGACGACCCACCAGCGCCGCGCCGCTACCTGGACGTCGCGCCCATCCTGCAGGCCGCGGGCTGGGTGCATCCGGAACCGCCGGTCGCACCCGCCTCACGCACCGACCGCGGGACCCTCGTGCGATTCGTCAACCTGACCGGGCTCGTGGCAGGCGAGACGACGCTCGGAGCAGAGCTCGAGCTGCTCTACACATCGGCGGCCATCGGGCGCTCGGCGTTCGCGCCGGTCCTGGCGTGGCGCTGGGACGGCACGGCGTTCGTGCGGCCGGCGTGACGCGGGCGGCGGCCCGGATCCCCGCCCCGGCTGGCGGCGCCCGGCCGGGGTTGACGGGCCGGCGGCGGGCGAATATCATGCGAGCGCTAACAGTTGGTGTTAGCTAACTATTCGCCCCTGCCTCAGGAACGCCACCATGCCCATCTCGACGACCCCCCGCGCCGCCGTGCTCGCCGTGGCCCTGGCCGCCAGCGGGGCGCTGGCCGTGGAGGCCCAGCAGTCGAAGGAACCCCTGACCATGGGTCCTGCCCGCGAGCGCGGGGCCAGCGTCACGCCCGCCTTCGAGGGCTGGTACCAGAACGAGGACGGCACCTACAGCCTGCTGATCGGCTACTACAACCGCAACACGAAGCAGCCGCTCGATATCCCGGTCGGGCCCAACAACCGCATCGAGCCCGGCAATATCGACCAGGGGCAGCCGACGCACTTCGAGGTGGGCCGCCAGTGGGGCGTCTTCGTGATCAAGGTCCCGAAGGACTTTGGCAAGCAGAAGGTGACCTGGACCATCGTCGCCAACGGCGAGCGTCAGTCGATTCCGTTCACGCTGAACCCGGGCTATCCCATCACCCCGTACAAGGAGCTCGGCATGGGCAACCAGCCGCCGACGCTCTCGTTCTCCCAGGGCGGCGCCAAGGTGACCGGGCCGCCCACCGGCGTGGCGGCGTCCCTGACAGGCAAGGCCGGCCAGCCGGTGCCGATCCAGGTGTGGGTGGAAGACGTGAAGGAGCAGGGCGGCGGCGAAGCGCCGCGCGGCCGCGGGCCCGCGGGCGTGGCCACGGTCTCGTTCCACAAGTTCCGCGGCCCCGCGGATGTGACCTTCGACAAGGCGAGGATTCCCGTGACCAGGCAGGGCGACATGGTGGCGGCAAACGCGACGTTCGCACTCCCCGGTGAGTACCTGCTCCGCGTGCAGGCCAACGACGAGTCGGGCGAGGGCGGCGGCGGGTTCCAGTGCTGCTGGACGAACACGTATGTCAAGGTGGCGGTACAGTGAGTGGCGGTGAGCGACGGTATCCAGGCACTCCTGGAGGGGGCCCTATGAAGCACGAAGCGTTTCGACGGGTGCGGCGGGTCGTGGTCAGCGTGTGCGCCCTGGGCGCCACCCTTGCAACGCCGGCCGTCGCGCGGGCGCAGGCGCCGGCTGCGCCGACGTTCGCCAAGGACGTGGCCCCGATCTTCCAGGAGAAGTGCGAAGCCTGCCACAGGCCCGACTCCATCGCGCCGATGTCCCTGAAGACCTACGCCGAGACCCGCCCGTGGGCGCGGGCCATCCGCGCGCGCGTCGCCGACCACACCATGCCCCCCTGGGACATCGACCGGACGGTGGGCGTGCAGAAGTTCGCGAACGATCGGTCCCTCACCGACCGCGAGATCGACACGATTCTCCGCTGGCTCGACGCGGGCTCGCCGCAGGGCGACCCGAAGGACATGCCGGCGCCGCGCACCTGGCCCGAGGACCAGGGCTGGAACTTCGCCCCGCGGTTCGGCCAGAAGGAGCCCGATCTCATCATCAACTCGCACGAGTTCTCGATGCCCGCCCGGTCGCAGGACGCCTGGGACAAGCGCGTGACGCCCTCGGGCATCACCGAGCCGCGGTGGGTGCGCGCCATCGAGATCCGTCCGGCCACGGTGAAGGGCCGCAAGATCACGCACCACGCCATCGCCTACCTCGAGCAGGAAGAGCCGGGCGCGCCGCGGGGCGGCGGCCTGCCGACGCCGTTCATGGAGTGGGCCGTGGGCAAGCAGGGCGAGCTGATGCGTCCCGGCACGGGGAAGCTCCTGCTGCCCGGATCGAAGTTCCGGTGGGACATTCACTACTCCCAGGCCGGCGAGGACATCACCAGCAAGGTGGAGATGGGCATCTACTTCTACCCGAAGGGCGAGGAGCCGAAGCACCGCACCACGCTCTCCCTGGTGCCGGCCGCGCTCGGCACGATGGACATCCGGCCGAACACGGTGTCGATGGCCGAAGGCTTCATGCCGCTGCGCGAGAACGCCCGCATCGAGAGCTTCCAGCCCCATATGCACCTCCGGGGCAAGGCGATGATGGTAGAAGCCGTGTACCCGACGGGACGGCGCGAGGTGATCAGCCTGGTGAGCGACTTCAACTTCAACTGGATGACCACCTACGTGTACGCCGACGACGTGGCGCCGCTCCTGCCGAAGGGGACGCTGCTGAAGGTGACCTCGTGGCACGACAACACGGCGGCGAAGAAGACCAATCCGGATCCGAACCAGTGGGTGGGCTGGGGCGATCGCACCGTGGACGAAATGGCCCACGCCTGGATCAACATCGTCTACCTGAACGACGAGGACTTCAAAGCCGAGCAGGAGAAGCGCCGGAAGCCGCAGACCGAGACGCAGGCGCCGCCGCGGCAGTAACCGCGCGCACACGCTGACGCCGATACCGGAGGGAGACGGCCTGCCGGCCGCCTCCCTCTTTCTTCGTCCCTGCAAGATTGTTCGACCGTGCCCCCACCGAAATCAGCCACCAGCGAGCTGGTCGATGTCGTGAACCTCGTGACGCAGGTACTCTGGGCCGACATGCGACGGTCCCGCGGAGCCATCGAACCGTCGCAGTGGGTCACGCTGCGCCACATTGCCCGTGCGCCTTGCACCATGAGCGAGCTGGCGCGTCACAAGGCAGTGAGCCTGCCCACGATGTCGAAGTCGGTGGAAATGCTCGTGCGGCGGGGCTGGGTGGAACGCGTCGCGGACGATGCCGATCGGCGGCGGACGCAGGTGCAGCTCACCTCTGCCGGCCGTCGCGTCCTTGCCGGCTCACGCCGCCGGGTCGAGGAGCTCCTCGAAGCCAGGCTGGCATCGCTGACATCCGCGGAGCGCGAGCAGCTGGGCGCGAGCCTGCGGCGCGTCCGCGTGGCACTCGGCGCAGAGGAGCTAGCGGGCCGGAAGTGAGAAGCGAGGCGTGAAAAGTGAGAAGTGAGGAGCTCTCACTTTTCACTTCAGACGGCGTATTTCAGCAGGTTGATCGCCCTTTCAGCACCCTGCCAGCGGGCCAGGGGCACGGCCGGCCGCACCGGCGGCGCGTGCCGGGCGCATCCTCACCGGCCCTGGCGTGCTTTCCTACGGCCGCTGCCCCGTCGTCACCCACTGCACCAGATCCGCGAACGCGCCCTGCATCTCGGCC
>DAIRFN010000008.1:0-41288 GCA_036795065.1 Vicinamibacterales bacterium | reverse complement strand
GCGTGACGGGTCCAGTACGGATCGAACAGGTGCGCGCGGGCCAGCAGGCACAGGTCGGCCCGGCCGGCGGCGATGATGGTGTTGACGTCCATGTACGACGAGATATTGCCCACCGCCATGGTGGCCAGGCCCACCTCGTGGCGGATGCGATCCGCGAACGGTGTCTGGAACAGCCGTCCGTACAGGGGCCGCTGATCCGGCACGGTCTGGCCGGCGGAGACATCCACGATGTCGCAGCCGTGGGCCTTCAGCATCCGGGCCACCTCCACGGCGCCCTCCGGCTCCATGCCCCCCGGCATCCAGTCCACGGCACTCACGCGGGCGCTCATCGGCCGTTCGGCCGGCCATGCCGCGCGGCACGCATCGAAGATCTCCAGCGGAAAGCGCATGCGGTTCTCGAGCGGCCCGCCGTACTCGTCGGTGCGCCGGTTCGTCAGCGGCGAGATGAACGAGGCCAGCAGGTAGCCGTGGGCCATGTGGATCTCGATGAGGTCGAACCCTGCCTCGACCGCCAGGCGCGTGGCGTTGACGTAGGCGTCGCGCGCCTCGTCCATGTGGGCGCGGGTCATCTCGATGGGCGTCTGAGATCGACCGGGGAAGTAGGGCAGCGGCGACGCCGACAGGATGGCCCAGGCGCCGGAGTCCATCGGCTCGTTGTCGCCTTCCCACAGCTTCTTCGTGGCCGCCTTGCGTCCGGCGTGGCCCAGCTGGATGCCGATGCACGCAGGCGTCTCCCGGTGCACGAAATCCACGATGCGCTTCCACGCCGACGCGTGCGCCGGACTGTAGAGACCGGCGCAACCCACCGAGATGCGCGCGTCTCGCGACACGTCCGTCATCTCGGCCATCACCAGTCCCGCCCCGCCGATGGCCCGGCTGCCCAGGTGGACCACGTGCCAATCGCCCACCAGCCCGTCGTCCGCCGTGTACTGGCACATGGGCGACACCACGACGCGGTTGGGGATGACGAGGTCCCTGAGGCGGAACGGCGTGAACATCGGCGGCGGAGCCGGACGGCCGATCGCCGGCGCAGGCGCGCCAACCTGGATCTGGGCGCGTTCCGCCACCCAGTCGTCCACACGCGACAGGAACACCGGGTCGCGCCGGCGGAGGTCTTCGTGCGTGATCCGGAGCGACCTCGTGAGCAGCGAGAACGCAAACGGGAGGGGAGCGGCGTGCGTGTAGCGTTCGGTGGCCTCGAACCACTCGAGCGACGCCTGGGCGGCGCGTTGCAGGCTCTCCACCTGGGGCCGGCGGACCGCCTCGTACTGCGCGAGCGCACGGCTCATCGCCGTCGGGATGTCCTCGTCCGTGTCGGTGGCCGCCACGACCGCGTCACGAAGCGCGGCCGCATCTTCCATGGCCATCCGCGTCCCCGAGCCCACCGAGAAGTGCGCGGTGTGCGCGGCGTCGCCGAGCAGCACCACGTTGCCGTGCGACCACGGCGTCACGCGCACGGTCGGGAACTGTCGCCACACGCTGCGGTTGGTCACCAGGCGATGGCCAGCCAGCTCCGCGGCGAAGAGCGCCTCCAGGAAGCGCGAGCTCTCCTCCTCGGACGCGCGGTCGAGGCCGGCCGCGCGCCACGTCTCGTCGCGGCACTCGACGATGAACGTGGAGCGATCCGGGGCGTACTGATACGCGTGCACCCGCCAGAGGCCATGCTCGTTGGCGCGGAAGTAGAACGTGAAGGCCGGGAACGGCTTCGTCGTGCCGAGCCAGACGAAGCGGTTGGGACGCACGTCGATCTCGGTCCTCGCCGACCGGGCCAGAAGCGCGCGGACCGGACTGTTGACGCCGTCGGCGCCGACCACGAGGTCCGCGTCGGCGCACTCGGAGAAATGGCGAACCTCGCGCTCGAACTCCAGGTGGACGCCGGCCTGGCGTGCCTGGTCCTGGAGGACGCGAAGAAGCGTATGCCGGCTCATGCCGGAGAAGCCGTGACCGGTCGAGGTGATGACCTCGCCGGCACCGCTGGCGGAGGGACAGTGGATCTCGATGTCGTCCCAGTGCACGAGGTGATCCGAGATCGCCTGGTAGGCCTCGGCGTCCGCCTCCGCGACACCGGCCATGGTGGCGTCCGAAAAGACGACGCCGAACCCGAATGTGTCGTCAGGACGATTGCGTTCGAGGACGCGAACCTCGTGCCGCGGATCGGCACGCTTCATCAACAACGCGAAATACAGCCCCGCGGGGCCTCCCCCGATGCAGGCAAGGCGGAGCGGTCGGCTCACGTGAACCTCGGGGGCCGCTTGGCGCGCAGCGCCTCGTATGCCTCGTAGAAGTCGAGGTGCGTCATCAGCGACGCCTGAATCTGGGCTTCGGCCTCGAGCGCGGACGGCAGGTCCATGTGTGCCTCGCGATTGAGCGCGTCCTTGGTGACCTCGATGGCGAAGGCGGGTCCGGCGGCCAACCGTGCGGCCATCGCCTGCGCCTCCGTCACGACCGTGCCCTCGGCCACCACCCGGTTGTAGAGCCCGATCCGATGCGCCTCGTCGGCCTCGATGAAGTCGCCAGTCATGAGCAGCTCGCTCGCCCGCCCGTGGCCGACGATGCGCGGCAGCAGCCACGCCGCGCCCATGTCCGCCCCCGACAGGCCGACGCGCACGAACAGGAACGCGATGCGTGCCGAAGGATCGGCGAGGCGGATGTCGGCCGCGGCGGCGATCACGGCGCCGGCGCCGGCCACGGTGCCGTTGAGCGCCGCGACAATCGGGCGGCGGCAGCGGCGCATGGCCAGGATGAGCGCGCACGTCATGCGCGTGAAGTCCAGCAGCTTCCGGTAGTCCTGGCCCACGAGCGCGCCGATGATGCCGTGCACGTCGCCGCCGGAACAAAACGCCTTGCCCGCGCCCGTGAGCACGATGGCGCGCACGTCGGGATCGGTGTCGAGTGCCTCGAACGCGCGCCGGAGCTCGTCGTAGATCTCGAAGGTGAGCGCGTTCAGGCGCTCGGGCCTGTTGAGGGTGAGCGTCACGACACCGGTTTCGGTGTCGCAGGCCGACAGGAAGCCGTTGGTCTGGATCATGTGTCGCCTCCTCCCGGTGAATCGGGCACGACGGCCGTCATCTCGATCTCGACCGCGGCGTCCGGATCCACGAGCGAAGACACCGCGACCAGCGCCATGGCCGGATACCACCGGCCCATGTGTCGCCTCCACACCTCGCCCAGGCGCGGGCGCGACGATCGGTACGCTTCCATGTCCGTCACGTAGACCGTCATCCGGCCGACGTGCTCGGGACGCCCGCCCGCGGCGGCCAGCACGGCGAGCGCCCGGGCGAGCGCCGTCTCGAACTGCGCGATGAACCCGCGGTCGGCGACGCGGCCGTCCGCATCGGTCGCGGTCTGCCCCGCGACGAAGAGCACACGCCCGCCCGCCGGCGCGAGGATGCCGTTGGACCACCCGCGTGGCGTGCCGAGCGCGTCGGGGTTGATGATGGTCATGGTCTCAGGCGCTCCCGAATCGCCTCGTCCAGTATGAGGCCCAGTGTCTCGATGATCGCGCGCCCTTCGTCCGCCGTCGCCTCGGCCGGGCGGCCGAAGTACGCGGCCGCACCGCCGGCGGCCGCGAACGTCCGGATGCCGCCGCGGATGGCCTCCACGAGCGACCGATCGTTGGCCGGCAGTCCGCGCATCACGTCCTCCCTCACCTGCCCCGGCACTTCGGCCAGGACGATCGAGCCCTCGTATCGCCCGGCGTGGCACGCCCCGCTTCGATACTCGTCGGTCAGCCGCTCTGCCCAGCGCCGCCGCGTCAGGTCGGGGAACACGAGCGTCACGCCGTCGTCGGGCTCCAGTTCCTCCGCCGCTGACCGGAGCGCCTGCACGTGCGCGGGATCGTGGTGGGCATTGGCAATGGCCGTCATCCGCACGCCATGAGCCGCGAGGCTGCGGGCGATCGCCACGACCAGGGTCGTCGTGACCGCGGGGGGCGCGTCGATGGTGCCCGCGAAGGCCGCGGCGAATGGGGCAGGGGCATAGGCGAGGGCGGGCAGCAACAGCACGTGCAGGCCCGTCGCCGAGAGCCGTGCCGCGCCAGCCCGCGCCATGGCCTCGGCGATGACGATGTCGGTGCCGAGCGGCAGGTGCGGGCCGTGAGCTTCGATGGCACCCGTGGGTAGAATGGCCACCGTCCGACCCTTGGGCAGCGCCTCGACGTCTGGCCACACCAGGGCCCTCAGCTCGTGGATCGGCATTGAACGGCAGGCACATAAAATAGCACCGACGTGACGACCTACGAGCCACCGGAACGATTCAACCTGGCGGCCTATCTGCTCCTTGCACGCCTCGAGGAAGGCGGGGGCGACCGCGTGGCTATCCGCACCGCCGCCGGCACCGTCAGCTACCGCGAGCTGGCAGCGATGACCTCCCGGATGGCGCATGTCCTCGAAGCGGCCGACATCCGGCCCGAAGAGCGCGTGATCATCGCCATGCCCGACGGTCCGCTCTTCGTCGCCGCGCTCCTCGGCATCATCCGGCGCGGCGCCGTCGCCGTGATGATCAACCCGGATCTTCCAGCCGAGGCCACCCGCTACTTCTTCGACTACACCCGCGCGCGCGCCGCGTTCGTGGACGCCGCGCACGAGGCGGCGTTCGACGCCGCCACACGCGACCTGACGCCCGCGCCGCACCTGCTCATCACCAACGCGGCGTTCGAGGCAGCACTCGAGGCCTTGCCCGCCGGCTACCCCATGTTCGACTCGCACCGGGACGATGCGGCGATCTGGTTGTTCAGCGGCGGTACTACGGGGCGGCCCAAGGCCGTCGTGCAGAGCCATCGCTCCTACGCCAACACCACCGAACTCTACGGCAAGGGCGTGTTGAAGCTCGGCCCTTCCGACATCACGCTGGCCGTGCCCAAGCTCTACTTCGGCTACGCGATGGGCTCGAACGTGTTCTTCCCCTTCTCGGTCGGTGCGTCGTGCGTCCTCTTCCCCGAGCGCAGCTCGGCCGATGAGATCTTCGCGCAGATTCGACGGCATCGCCCGACCGTCCTCGTCAACGTGCCGACGCTGGTCCAGCAGATGGTGGCCCACCCGGACGTAGGGTCCCAGAACCTCTCCTGCCTGCGGCTGGCCACCTCTGCGGGTGAGGCCCTGCCGGCAGAGCTCCACGGACGCTGGATGGAGCGTTTCGGCGTCGAACTGCTCGACGGGCTCGGCACCGCCGAGATGTGGCACATCTTCATCTCCAACCGGCCGGGCGCTGTCGTGCCCGGCACGCTGGGCAGCGTCGTCCCCGGGTTCGAGGTCAGGCTCTGCGATGCCGACGGTCGCGAGATGCCCGATGGCGAGGTCGGGGCCCTGTGGGTGAAGGGCCAGTCCCGCGCCATCGGCTACTGGCAGCGCATGGACGACACGATGCGCGCCTTTCGCGGCGAATGGTACGTCTCGGGCGACATGCTCAGGAGGAATGCCGACGGGACGTTCGTCTACTGCGGCCGGTCGGACGACATGCTCAAGGTGAGCGGCAAGTGGCTCGCGCCCGGCGAGCTGGAGAACTGCCTGTTGCAGCACCCCCGCGTTCGTGAGGTCGCCGTGGTCGGCGTCACAGATGCCGCAGGCCTGGCCAAGCCCTGTGCGTTTGTCGTCGCGGAGACGCCGACCTCGGAGCTTGGCGCCGAGCTCCAGGCGTTCGCGAAGAGTCGGCTGGAGCCGTACAAGTACCCACGCGAGGTGGTGTTCCTCGATGCGCTGCCCCGTACGCACCTCGGAAAGGTGGACCGCGGAAAGCTGGCGGCTCGCCAGCGTTGAGCGGAGGCGACTGCGGGGCGGAAGTGCGCTATTCTGGAGTTGCCTGCCTGGCGTCAACCGGAGAGCACCATGTTCCTCGCCAGGACCCTCACAACTCTCGGGGTCGTCGCGGCGCTGGGCCTGTCAGCGCTGCCAGCTCATGCGGATCAGGGACGAGATCGCCGCGGCGCGCAACGTGCCGATCGCGGCGGCGCGCCGGCCGACCGTGGCGACCGTCGCGGCCCATCCCAGGAGTCCCCGCGGGTCGCCATCCCCCGCAACGAGGTGCCGCGCGGCGCGCCGCCTTCCGCCGTGCCGGCCCAGCCACGAGGCAACGCCGGGCCCATCGTCACCCTGCCGGGCGCCACGGCTCAGCACCGGGGCGGCCCGTACTACCCCGGGCCGGGATATCGCGGGTCGTACCCCGGCCCGCGTTACTACGGCCCCAACCCGCGTTACTACGGGCGTGCCCCGCGCTACTATGGCCCGCCGCCGGGATACTACCGCCCGCGCGTCGTCTTCCCGCGCCCGTACTACGACTTCCGGCCCCGGCTGAGCATCGGGTTCGGCGTTCAGGTCGGCTTCCCGGTGCCGTTCCCGGCGTGGGCGTACGCCAGCCCGTATCCCTATCCGGCGCCCTACGCCTATCCCTACCCGGGCGGCTATCCGTCTGCCTACCCCTCTCCCGTGCCCTACCCGGTGCCGTATCCGTGGCCCTCTCCGGTGCCCTACGGCAGCACGTCGGGCTACCCGGCCCAGGCGCCGCCGGGCACGGTCGCGGTCACCCCGGAAACGGCCGCCTACGGCGGCGTGAGCCTCGACATCTCGCCGGCTGACGCCGAGGTGTATGTGGACGGCGGCTACGCGGGCCGGGCGGGCGACTTCGGGCCGCAGGCGCAGCCCCTCACCCTGACGGTGGGTGTGCACCGCATCGAGGTGCGGGCGCCCGGCCATCGCCCGCTGTCGTTCGACGTCACCATCACCTCCGGCTACGTCGTCCCCTACCAGGGGGTGCTGCAGCCGGGCCCCTAGACGACGGCCTGTGGTAACACTCGACGGGCTGCAACAGGCCGTGTTCGGCGCCTGACTCAGCCGGACCCGGGAAATTTGAGGATGCGGCCCGGAGGGGGCTCCGCACCGATGTCGCGACCACTGACCCGGGCGCATGCCCACGACGCGCGAGCCGGCGCCTGCACAACCAGGCTCGCCATCAGATCCGCCGTACAGAGAGCCATCGGGATGAACGAGACGTGTCGCAGGACATGGTCGACGGCCCACCAGCACCCGAGCACGTCCGTGCATGAGTGGTTGCTCAACTCCTCCTCGTTGAGGGTCACTGCGGACAGGGGATCTGCGTAGCCGGGCAGCGAGAGCACCACCCGCATCCCCGGTCCGACGTCGTCCGAAGCAGCGGGGTCCACCTCGAGCAGAGCGCGGCTGAGGCCCACGTGGCCGAGCAGACAGGGCACACTCGCCTGCAGCCCCGGGGCCGTCGGGACTGCGCGAACTCCCTCGAGGGCGCGCAGGGCCTCGAGGGCGAGGGTCATGGACGGCGGTCCGGCGTTCGCGGAGCGGAGCGCTGCGCCGGTGGTCATGTCGTCCCCGTACGAGATAGGCTCGCAGACGGTCGCAGCGGCGGCGACTTCAGGGACGGCGCCGGTCGACGCGAGAGGTTCGGAGCGCGCCAGTCGCCTGACCGCGGCGGCGTGAAGATGGGCCACGAGGGCAACCAGGTGCGGCGCCGCTTGCGCGTTGCCGTCGTGCACGTGGAAGGTCGTGGCAAATTGCAGGCGCGAGCGGTCGCCGGCGCTCCTGACAATAGCACCGACGGTCCCGTGGGATAGCTCGGTTCGCAGGGCCTCCAGCTGGGACCACGAACCGTCGAACCGTTTCAGCAGGCGGCTGCGCACCTGAACGCGCCAGCGGCGCGCCGGCTCCCTGCGCACCGGGCGTTCGGACCAGACGTGCTGCGTCACGCCATTGGGCCGCCATGTGAATCCTCGTTCCCAGTCGGCGATGCGATGGGACCGGCGGCCCAGGCGTTCGCGGACTTTCCCGACGACGTCCTGCCCGAGGTCAATTCCCTCCTCCATTGGTCAATTGAAGTCCGAAAACGTGCGGGCGCCGCTGGCCGGCGCGGCCAAACGATTGACATTTCTGGCCAGGAGCCGGAACGTACCGCGCATGGCGGGCAGTGATCGCGGGGCGATGGAAGCGCGGGGCGCGGGGGCCCACTCGGCGCTGGGCTGGCTGATGCAGCCCTTGATCGCGTATGTAACCGACACCGGCCACGATGCCAGGCCCATCCTGCAGCTCCCCGGGCTTCGCGGCCGCAATCTGGACGACCCGGACGGGCGGATACCCGACGAGACCGCGCGGGACGCCTGGCACCTGGCCGCCACTATCACTGCCGACGCGGCCCTGGGCCTTCACCTGGCACAGTCGCTCCCACGCGGCTCGCTGGACCTGGTCGAGTACGCCTTCAGGTCGAGCCCAACGCTTGGGGTCGGACTGCTGCGGCTGGCTCGCTACGGTCGACTGCTGAACGACCGCCTGGCGGCGCAGCTGTTGCGTACGCCGCACGAAGTGCGACTGCTGCTGGGCGACGGCAGCGGCCCTCCGGCCTATCCCCAACGGGCGGAGTTCTCGATGGCCATTGTCCTCCGGCTGGCGAGGGAGGCAACGCGATCCGAACTGGCGCCCACCGAAGTGTGCTTCGCCCACGTCGCCCCGCCGGACACGCTCGAACATCGGCAGTTCTTCCGGGGACCGGTCCGTTTCAATGCCGGTGCCGACGCCATCGCGTTTGCCCTGTCGGAGGTAAACCGCCCGCTGCTGACCGCGGACGACGCGCTTGCCGCCATCATCCGTCGCCGCCTCGACAAGGCCCTGGCTGCCCAAGACCGCGCGGGGGAGCCGACCGCCACTGCGCGGGTCCGCCGGAAGCTGCTGGACTCGTTCGGCCAGGGCGGCGCAACCTCGTCGCGCATCGCCAGCGAGCTGGGCGTGAGCGGGCGGTCGTTGAGCCGTCGATTGCGGGCGGAGGGTACCTCGTTCCGGGCCGTCGTCGAGCAGGCCCGCGGCGAAATCGCCACCACCCTGCTCCGCGATCCCGGGGTGAGCGTCGCCGAAGTGGCCTTTTTTCTCGGCTACTCGGAGCCGGCCGCCTTTCATCGCGCGTTCAAGCGCTGGACGAGCAGGACCCCCGCCGAGTACCGGCGCCACGCACCCCGCGTATAATTCCGGGGCACGCGCGGGGGGACCGTCTCGGCCCGGCGCCATTCTGGAGGATCGTTGATGAAGCACGATGTGAAAGGCCGCCGCAGGCTTATGTCGGGTCTGGGCGTGACCGCTGCTGCCGTGGCCCTGGGTTCCCGGGGGGCAGCCGCTCAGGCGTCACCCGCGCCGTTCCAGCCCGCCCGCCACGCCCAGGACGACTGGATGGACACCCTGCCGGGCAAGCATCGCATCATCCTCGATGTCACGAGCGCGGAAGGCATCCCGGAAGGCCTCCGATTTGCCGGCAACCTCTTCACGGGTCACAAGACCGGATACGGCGTCGAAGAGGCGGAACTGGCCATCATCATGGTGCTGCGGCACGGCGCGACGGCGTATGGCTACACCGATGCGATCTGGGGCAAGTACGGCAAGTCGATGGGCGGCCGGGGCGCGGCGGCGCCGCCCGCCGCCAACCAGTACGACACGGGTGATCGCAGGCAACTCTCGGGCCTCGCGAAGCGCGGCGTGCACTTCGTCGTGTGCGGCTCGGCCAGCATGGGCATCGCGCGGCGGATCGCGGGACCCAACGGCGACGCCGACGCGACGATGAAGGAAATGACCGCCAACATGGTCCCGAACAGCCATATTGCCGTCGGCGTCGCCGGCGTCGTGCCCGTCGCGCACGCGCAGGAGCGCGGCTACAGCTACATCTACGTCGGATAGCGCTCGTCTCGAGGTCCCCCGGGGTCTCGAGGTCTTGCGGGGCTCGCGGGCCTCGTTCGTGAATCGTCGCTGACTGAACGTCGTGGACTCGTATCCCTCGCAAGGAGGTCCCCAAATGCGTCTCACCGATCAGACCCCGCGTCGTGGTTTTCTCGCGCGTGCCTTTGCCGCCACCGCAGCCCTCACGGCATCGGGCGCCGGCGTTCGCGAAGCGTCCGCCGCGCAGGCGTCCGAGGCCTGGTTGAACGAGGTGAAGGGCACGCACCGCTGCCTGTTCGATTTCCCCCGGCACAGCAACGGATGGGGGCTGGTGCACATCTTCAATTACCTGAATACCTACTCGGTCGCCTACAAGACGGGCCCCGGGCAGGTGGGCGCCGTCGGCACGTTCTACGGCATCGGCGCGGGATCGAGCATCGCGTTGGGGTTCAACGACGCGACGTGGGCGAAGTACGGCCTCGGGGAGTACCACGGCCTCAAGGACGCCAGCGGCAAGCCGTATGCGCGCAACGTCTTCCACAGGCCGACCAAGGACGACGGCCACCTGCTGTCGCAGGCCATCCAGATTCCGTCGCTGGCGCCGCTGGGTGACCTCATCGCCGGCGCGGGCATCGAGAACCTGCAGAAGATGGGCACCAAGTTCCTGATGTGCGACAACGCGCTCGGCGCCTGGACGCTGGAGCTCGCGGCGCGTGGCAAGGGCACCGCGGACGCCATTGGAAAGGATCTCAGGGCGAACCTGCTGCCGGGCGTCACCATCGTGCCGGCCATGGTCATCGCCATCGAACAGGCCCAGGCCGCAGGTATCAAGTACAACCGGCAGTAACCCCGCAGGCATTCCGGATCAGAGGAGGTAGTGATGAAGAAGTACATCGGCGCCGTGGCGGCGCTCGTGTTGGCCGCCCCGCTCGTTGGCGCCGCTCAGACGCCCTCGGTAGAGGTACAGATTGCCGAGGCGGTGCAGATCCTGCCCGAGGATCTTCGCGCGGGAGCCACGGTCGTCACCTACGACCGCGCCACCGGCGCCCGCAAGGTGCTCAGGCAGGGCACCAACTTCCTCGAGTGCCAGCCGAAGGCGCCGGACGGCCACGAGCGCTGTTACCACAAGATGTTCGCGCCGCGCCGCGATCTCGAGGCAAAGCTCCAGGCCGAGAAGAAGTCCGAGAAGGAAATCGCCGAGGCCATGGCCGCGGCCGTGAAGGCCGGCACCATCCCGCCGTCGCCGCCGGCCATGATGGCCTACCGCAACTACGACAAGACCGACCGCATCCAGAAGCTGTGGGTGATGTCGCTGCCCAACCGGACTCCCGAGAGCGTGGGCGTGTCCACGGCTCCGCAGCGCGACGCCGCGCTCAAGGGCGAGGGCCTGCCGTGGATGATGCAACCGGGCGGGCCTGGCGCGCACATCATGATCCCCATCAACCCGAAGCCGGCCGTGTCGAAGATCACGGACGAGGCGCCTGATCGCATCACGCAGGCCACGCTGCCCCTGCCCGAGGATCTGCGTGCCGGGGCCGAGGTCTTCGAATACGACAAGGCCACCGGCGAGCGTAAGGTGCTGAGGCCGGGGACGAACCACGTGGAGTGCACGCCCCGGAGCGACGACGGGTTCACGTGGTGCTACGCCAAGGTGACCTCCAAGCGCCGCGACTACGCCGCGAAGCTGCGCGCGCAGGGCAAGGACGACAAGGCCGTCCAGGTCGCGATGGCCGAGGCGACGAAGAACGGCACGATTCCCGAGTCGCCGTACGGTGTCATGTCGTACCGCCTGTACGGGAAGCGGGACCGCATCCAGCTGCTGTGGGTGCTGTCGGTGCCGGGCGCCACGACGGACTCGATCGGCGTCTCGACGGTGAGCCAGCGCGAGAACGCGCTGGAGGGTCGCGGTCAGCCGTGGCTGATGCTCGCCGGCACGCCGGGCGCGCACATCATGATTCCGATCAACAAGTAGGCGGGTGGGTCTGTCTACCGGAGAATCTGATCGACTGGTCGAGACGCGTCTGGTTCACGCGCACGGCATCGCCGCGCTCGTCACCCTGCTCGTCTCGGCCACCTTCGGCATCATCGTCGCGCTCCAGCTGCTCTGGCCCGAGCTGGGGCGCGACATCGCCTGGCTCAGCTGGGGACGCCTGCGCTACGCCCACACCCAGGGCATCATGCTGGGCTGGCTGGGCAATGCCTTCCTCGCGTTCCTCTATCACGGCGTCCCGATCCTGACCGGCCGCCCGGTCACCAGCCGCACCCTGGGCGCCTGGATCTTCGGACTCTGGAACTTCGCCGTGATGGCGCCGGGCTGGATACTGGTCCTGGCCGGCATCAGCCAGCCGCTCGAGTGGGCCGAGTTCCCGCTCGTGGTGGACGCGTTCGTCGTGCTCGCCCTGGTCCTCGCAGCCGTACAGTTCCTGCCCTGCTTCTTCGCGCGCGGGATTGAATCGCTCTACGTCTCCAGTTGGTACATCCTGGGCGGGCTGGTGTTCACGCTGCTGTCCTACCCGATGGGCAACATCGTGCCCGAGATGGTCGCCGGGGCCAGCGGCGCGGCGTTCAGCGGGCTGTGGATTCACGACGCCGTGGGCCTGTTCGTCACGCCCATGGCGCTGGCCATCATCTACTTCGTCATCCCCGCCGCCTTGCGCCGGCCCATCTACAGCCACTTCCTGTCGATGCTGGGGTTCTGGCTGCTCTTCTTCCTGTACCCGCTGAACGGCACGCACCACTACGTCTTCTCGGTCATCCCGATGGCCGCGCAGGTTGGCGCCATCGCGGCGTCCACGCTGCTCGGCGTGGACGTGCTCATCGTGGTGGCGAACCTGTTCCTGTCGATGCGGGGCTCGGGCTTCGTCCCGCGCGATCTCGGGTTGCGGTTCGTGGGCACGGGCACGTTCTTCTACCTCATCGTCAGCGTGCAGGGCGCCTCGCAGGCCCAGATGGCCGTGAACCAGGCGGTGCACTTCACCGACTGGGTGGTGGGCCACTCGCACCTGGCCATGCTGGGCTTCGCCAGCTTCGCGGCAGCGGGCGGGCTGGTCCACGCGTGGCAGCGCATCGCGTGGGCGCGCTACAACGCGCGTGCCCTTACGTGGGCGTATTGGCTGATCACGGCGGGCATCGTCATCATGTTCGTGGACCTGACGATCGCCGGGCTGATCCAGGGACGGATGTGGGCGGACGGCGCGCCGTGGATCGAGTCGGTGCGGGCCACACGGCCCTATTGGGTGGTCCGCGCGCTGTCGGGCATTCCGCTCGCGGGCGGCTTCATCGCCCTGCTGCTCGGCCTCACCACGGGCCCCCGCGGCGCGGGGTTGCGCGAGGTTGAAAGAAGCATCGGCGCCGAGCCCATCGACGAGATCGGTCCCCGCCTGGCGCCAGCGGCCGCGGTGGAGGTGTCGTGAACCCACATCCCCAGCGCGTCCTGCGCATGTCGTACATCGTCGCCAGCGTGGCCGGCGTCGCCTTCTTCGTCATGTCGGTGGCGCTGCTCGGCTGGTGGCCCAAGCGCGTGCTCGACGAGCAGACGCGCGCGATGGGTCCCCCGTACGTGCTGCCCTTGAGCGAGAGCGCGCGCCGCGGCCGCGTGGTCTACAGCCGCGAGGGTTGCGCGTACTGCCACACGCAGCAGATCCGCTACCTGCACTCGGACATGACGCGATTCGGCGCGCCGACGCTGGCGTGGGAAACCAGGCTCGACTACCCGCACCTCTGGGGCACCCGCCGCATCGGCCCGGACCTGACGCGCGCCGCGTTCACGCGGTCCGCGGACTGGCACTTCGCGCACCTGTTCTCGCCCCGCGCCATCGTCCCGGCGTCGGTGATGCCGGCCTACCCCGCGCTCTTCGACGGGGAGCCGGACCGGCCGCGCCAGGAGGCGCGCGACCTGGTGGCGTACCTCGAGACCCTGGGACGCGCGCGCGAGCTGGCCGCCCCCGAGGGCGAGGCCCGCGCCCGCGAGGCGTGCAACTGCCCCGACGATGAGATGGCGTTGATGGCATTCGACGGGGCGCTCAACACGCATCCGGCGAGGGCACGGCGCACCCGCGAGGCGCCCGCACTCCCGCGCAGCGAAGACCTGGCGCGCGGCCGCCTGCTGTACGGCGAGCACTGCGCGACCTGTCACGGGGCCACGGGCCAGGCCGACGGGCCCGGCATCCGCGGGCTGAGCCCGGCGCCCGCCAACCTGGCGGAACACGAGTACTCCACCGAGCGCGTCGCGGAGGTGCTGTGGAACGGGGTGTCGGGCGCCGCGATGCCGGCATGGCGCGATCACCCGCCGGCAGACCTCGCCGCCCTGGCCGCAGCGGTCCGCTCGATGAGCCGGGTGCAACCCAACCCGCCGGTCCCGGAGACCCTCGTCGAACTCGGCGCGCGCGTCTACCGGGAGAACTGCGTGCAGTGTCACGGTGATGAAGGCGGGGGCGATGGCGCGGCGGCTGCTCAGCTGCCGATGGCGCCGACCAACTTCAACCGGCAGCGCCCGAGCCTCGACCGGACGCTCCGCATCCTGCGCAACGGCATCGAGGGCACGCCGATGGCGCCATGGACCTCGCGCCTGTCGGATGCCGAGCTGATCGCGGTGGCTCACCACGTGCGCGGGTACTACGAACGCGCCTCGGCGGTGCCGAGCAACATCCGCCGATGATCACCGACATCATCGTCATCGCGTCGGTTGTCTTCACGGTGGCGTTCGTGGTGGCGTGGATGGTGTCGCCGGCCCTGCGGGCCTGGGTCGAGCGGCCCAAGCACCGGTTCCAGGACTCCGTGCGGGAGTATGATCGGACCAGTCGACGGAACCGTGAATCCGGGGGAGGACACTCCGCGTGACTGATCGTGACGAGCGCCCCCAATCGGGCGGCCTCACCGCCATCGTCCTGAGTTGCTGTGCCGTGGGCGCGGTTGCGCTCGGCGTTGCGCTCTACGGTCCGCCCATCTCGCTTTCCGGAGCGCCCGGCGCTTCCACCTCCGCAGATGCTTCGGCACACGCGTCAACGCCGGCATCGCCTGCTTCCGGAGCTCCGGTGTCGCCTCCCGCGCGCGCCAAGGGCCCCGAGTACGCCACCGAAGAATACGGCCGCCAGCTGGTCGCTCACACAGCCGAGCTGCTGGGCCCCGACCATCCGGACCCGGAGCGCCGCATGATCGGCAGCCGCCTCAACTGCGCGTCGTGCCACCTGGCCACGGGCACCGAGCCGGGCACCCTCAACCTGCTGCAAACCTTCGAGCACTACCCGCGCTTCTCGGGGCGTGCGGGCGGGAGCACCGACATCGAAGACCGCATCAACGAGTGCATGCAGCGCAGCATGAACGGCAAGCCCCTGCCGATGGACAGCCCCGAGATGATGGCCATCGCGGCCTACCTCCGAGGGCTCGGCACCGATTACCAGGCGATGGGCGCGTCGAGGCGCAAGGCCGAGGAACCGCCGACGTTCAAGACGCCGGGGCGTGCCGCCAGCGTGGAGAGCGGTCGCGCGGTGTTCGAGGCGCGCTGCTCCATTTGCCATGGCAAGGACGGCCAGGGGCTCCTGGCGACGGGCGACAAGGCCAAGGGCTATCTCTTCCCGCCTCTCTGGGGCCCGGACAGCTTCAACAACGGCGCCGGGATGCACCGGGTGCTCACGGCGGCGCGCTTCATCAAGGCGCGCATGCCGCTCGGGGAGCCGACCCTCACCGACGACGAGGCCTTCGACGTCGCCGCGTTCATCAACGACCAGCCGCGGCCGCAGATGGCGAACCTCGAGCAGGACTATCCGGACCCGGCCGCCAAGCCCGTGGACAACCCCTACGGACCCTACGCCGACGACTTTCCGCTCGAACAGCACCGCTTCGGTCCGTTCCAGCCGATCGAGGAATACTACAAGGCCCGCAAGAAGACGAAGTAGGCGTGGGCGCCACCGCATCGCCGGCCGTCGGCGCGCACCTCGGGCTCAGCGTCGTCTACATCCTGAGCCGCGGCGTGCTGGTGCTGGCCGGGCTGCCCTTCCGCTTCGATCTCGACTGGATGTGGCTGGCCGATCCGGGTGACCTCCGCGACCGGCTGTTCGAGACCCTCTACTACTTCCACGCCTTCCCGCCCGGCATGGACCTCGTGACCGGGATCCTGCTGAAACTTGGCGGCGCCGAAGCGGGCACGCTGGCGCTGCTGCTCTTCTGGACGATGGGGCTGGCTCTGGTCAACGCGCTCTTCGCCCTGGGCCGCGCGGCCGGGCTCTCCACGCGCGCCGCGCTCGGCGTCGCCATCGCCTTTGCGCTGTCACCTCCCGCCATCTACTTCGAGCATCTGTATCTCTACGAGTGGCCTGTCACCACCGCATTGTGCCTGGCCGCGGTCTGCTTCCATCGCGGCGTGCGGTTGCCCTCACGTGGCGCGTGGATGCCGTTCTTCACGCTGTGCGCAGCCATCGGCCTGACGCGCAGCACGTTCCACCTCGCGTGGTTCGCGCTGATGGTGGTCTTCGGGCTGTGGTTCGGCGGTCCCGCGGCGCGGCGTCGCGTGCTGATCGCGGCGATGATTCCCGCGGCGGTGCTCCTCTCGCTCTACCTCAAGAACCTCGTCCTGTTCGGCGAGTTCGCGGCCTCGACCTTCGGCCCGGCCAGTTTCCACCTCGTCACCGTCGATCGCCTGCCGCGTGACGTGCGCGATCAGTGGATCCGCGACGGCGTATTGTCGCCGTTTGCCGCCGTCAGCGCGTATGCGCCGCCGCGCGAGTACGCGCGGTTCTTCTCGACGCCGGATCGTCCCGGGTGGCCCCCCTCAGTCACGCGCCTCGAGCACGTCGAGGTGCGGGCGCCCAACTTCAATCACTGGTGGCTGATCGAGGTGCACCGTGCCCGCAGGGCCGACGTCCGGCGGTACTTCCAGGAGCGGTGGTTCGACTACCCGGTGAACGTCCTCCGGGGGTTGCGCGACTTCTTCGGGCCGTCCACCGCGTGGCACCCACGCGCGGGGACACCGGACGCACCCCACGCCGGTCACCGGCAGGTGCTGGGCGGCTACGAGGCCGCCTACAACCGCGTGCTGCACGCGTTCCCGTTGGCGCCCGTGGGTCTGTATGTGTGCCTGCCGGCAGTGTGGCTGTGGGCGGTGTGGCGCGCGCGGGTGCTCTGGCGCGAGGCGGATGTGAACACGCGCGCGCGAGGGGCCGTGCTGGCGCTCTGCGCGTTCCAGGTGCTCTACGTCACCGCCACCAGCACGATGCTCACCTTCCTGGAGTCGTCGCGCTACCGGTTCCAGGTGGAGCCGCTGATCTGGGTGCTGGCGGCTGTGTGCGTGGCCGGCGTGTGGAATGGCTGGCACCCGCGCGGGCGGACGAGCCGCCCGCGCTGAGCACCCGCCTACTGCTTGGTCGTCGGCGCGCTGCCGAGCTCGATGGTCTTGGCGACCAGCTTGTCGTTCTCGGTGACCGCGGTCACGACGACCCGCATCCCTTCCTTGATCTCCTCGACCCGGACGGGCTTCTTGTCCTTCAGGACCTTCGTGGTGGCCGCGATCTGGATGGTGTGATCCTTGCCCTGGCGGTCCTTCACCATCAGGTGATCGGCGGCGGCCATCGTGACGTTGCCCAGGATCTTGTGATCGTGCCCGGGGTGCGCCAGCGCCGTGGCCGGGGCGAGTCCCGCCAGCAGCAGGCCGGTCACCAGGGTGATTGCCGTGCGTCGAGTCATCGGGGTCTCCTCTCCCTGAGGCCCCTAGTCTACCCCGTTGTGCGGGTGGCCGCCCTCACCTGGCCGCGGCGCCAGATGGCATAGGCGGCCGGCAGCACGAGCAGCGTGAGAATCATGCACGACCAGAGACCGCCCACGACCGGCGCGGCGGTGCGGGCCGAGACATCGGCGCCGACCCCGGCCTCCCACAGGAGCGGCATGAGCCCGAGCACGGTCGTCGCCACGGTCATCAGCAGCGGGCGCACGCGCGCCGACGCGCCCTCGACCACGGCCGCGTCGACATCCGCCGGTCGGCGGATGCGGCCCTCTCGCATGTGGCGGGCGAACGCCTCGTCCAGGTAGATCACCATCACGATGCCGGTCTCCGCGGCCACGCCAGCCACGGCGATCAGCCCCACCCACACGGCGGTGGACAGGTTGTAATCCAGGAACGCGAGCAGCCAGACGCTGCCCGCGACCGCGAACGGCAGGCTTGACAGCACGAGGAACGTCTGTGGCCAGCCGCGCATCGAGAGGTACAACAGCACGATGACCAGCACCAGCGTGACCGGGATCACGTACTGGAGCCGGGCCTCCATCTCCGCCAGAAACTCGTATTGTCCGGTCCACTGCAGCCGGTACCCGGCGGGCAAGGCGAGGCGCTCCGCCACGAGCGCCTTGGCGTCGTCTACCCATCCGCCAAGGTCACGCTCGGTCTGGTCGATGTCGGCGTACACGTAGCCGACGAGCACGCCGTTCTCGTCCTTGATCATCGGCGGGCCTGTGGTCACGCGGACGTCGGCAAGCTGGCCGAGCGGTACCGCGGCGCCCGGCTGCCGCCACTGGTTCATCAGGTCCGGTTCGCTCGCGGTCGCGGCCGCCATGCCGGGCTGCCGGATGCCGGTCGCCAAGCCGCCAGACGACGCCATCGCGGGCTGCGCCCCGCCCCCGCCCATCCCGCCCATGCGTCCGGCCCCGGCGCTGGTCGGACCGGCGCTACCCATGCCGCCAGCCTGGAGACTGACACCCGCGCCCATGTTGCCGCCGGCGATGCCGACGAGGTTGCCGGTGGACGGCACGGGCACGAGGATGGCGCCGATCGCCTGCGGCGTCGCGCGCTGGTCGGCGGCGAGCCGCAGGTTGATCGAGAAGCGCGCGCGGCCGGCGATGGCGGTGGAGACCGGCATGCCGCCAATCGCCGCTTCGACCACGTCCTGCACATCGCGCACGGTGAGGCCGTAACGCGCAATCGCCTCGCGGTTGGGGACGATGTCCACGTACTCCCGCCCCGTCTGACGTTCGGCGAACGTGCTGCGCGTCCCTGGCACGTCTCGCAGCATTCCCTCCAGCGCCACGCTGAGGCGCTCGATCTCATCGAGGTCGTCGCCGAAGACCTTCACGCCCACGGGCGTGCGGACCCCGGTGCTCAGCATGTCGATGCGCGTGCGGATGGGTGGCGCAATCGCCATCTGGTAACCGGGCATGCGCAGGGCGGCATCGAGGTCGCGGGACAGCTCTGCCAGCGTGCGCGCCTGCTGCTCGGGCCAGAGGTGGCGCAGGATCAGGCCCTTCATCCAATCGGGGGCGCGCGTGCTGTACCACCGTGGTCTGTAGCGCGTCGGCCATTCGTCACGCGGCCGCATGGTGACGACCGACTCAATCATGTCCAGCTGCGCCGGGTCGGTGGCGGTCTCGGCGCGCCCCACCTTGCCGTGGACGGAGTGCACTTCGGGGAAGCGCATGATGATGCGGTCCTGCGCGACGAGGGCGCGGCGGGCTTCCTCGATCGAGATGCCGGGGAACGTCGTCGGCATCACCAGCAACGAGCCCTCGTCGAGCGGCGGCATGAACTCAGAGCCGAGCTTCTGGAAGACCGGCACGGTGGCGAGCATCAGGACCCCGGCCGCCGCCACGACGAGATAGCGGGACCGTACCACCAGCACTGCGATCGGCCGATAGAGCGTGGTGAGGAGCCGGCTGACGGGATTGGTGGCGTCCGTCCGGAACCGCCCGCGCAGGAGCAGCACCATCAGCGGCGGCGCCAGGGTGATGGAGAGGATCGCCGCCGCGAGCATGGCGAAAGTCTTCGTGTAGGCCAGCGGCGTGAACAGGCGGCCCGCCTGTCCGGCCAGCGTGAAGATGGGCAGGAAGCTGATGGTGATGAGCAGCAGCGAGAAGAAGATGGGGCGTCCAACTTCCTGACAGGCGTCCACGATCACCCGCTTGCGGTCCGAGCCGGGCGGGGCCGCCGCCAGCCGCACGTGGGCATTCTCGATGAGCACGATCACCGCGTCGGCCAACTCGCCGATGGCGATGGCAATGCCCCCCAGCGACATGATGTTGGACGTGAGCCCCAGGTAGCGGATGCCGATGAACGACATCAGCACCGACAGGGGCAGCACGATCATCACCACGACGGCCGATCGCGCGTGGAACAGGAAGACCAGGCAGATGATCGTGACGATGACGGCCTGCTGCATGAGCGTGCCCGTCAGCGTCGCGACGGAACCCAGGATGAGCTCCGAGCGGTCGTAGGTCGGAATGAGCCGGACGCCGTCAGGCATGCTCAGCGTCGCGATCTCGGTCTCGAGTGCGCGGATCACCTCGAGCGCGTTCGACCCGATGCGCATCACCACAATGCCGCCGACCGCTTCACCGGTGCCGTTGTAGTCGGCCGCGCCGCGCCGGATGTCCGGTCCGTACCGCACGCGCGCAACATCGCCGAGCCGGATGGGCACGCCGCCGGCGCCCACCGTGACGACGCTCTGTTCGAGGTCGGCCCGCGTCTGCACGTAGCCACGCCCGCGCAGGACGTACTCGCGCCCAGCGAGTTCCAGGACGCGCGCGCCCACCTCGGCGTTGGCGTCGCGCACCGACCGCGTCACGTCGGCGAGGGTGAGGCCGAACCCCACAAGGCGATCGGGATCGATGACAATCTGGTACTGGCGCTCGAAGCCGCCCACCGATGCGACCTCGGCCACGCCGGCCACGGCCTGGAGTGCCGGCCGCACGGTGAAGTCCTGCAGTGCGCGCAGGTCGGCGAGATTCATCCGCCCGCGGCTGTCGGTCAGCACGTACTGGTAGATCCAGCCCACGCCGCTCGCATCGGGACCGAGTGTCGGCGTCGCATCGCCGGGCAGCAACTGCTGGACGCGCCCCAGTTGCTCGAGCACGCGCGTGCGCGCCCAGTAGATATCCGTGCCCTCGTCGAAGAGCGCGTACACGAAGCTCATGCCGAACATCGAGTAGCCTCGCACCGTGACCACGCCGGGCGTGCTCTGGAGCGTGCGGACCAGCGGGTAGGTCACCTGGTCCTCGACCAGGTCGGGGCTGCGCCCCATCCATCCGGTGTAGACGATGACCTGCGGGTCGGAGATGTCGGGCAGCGCGTCGAGCGGCGTCTTCCGGACCGAGTCCGCAGCCCAGAGCGCCAGCGCGAGGACCACGCCGAACACGACCCACGCGTGCCGGGCCGACAGTTCAATCACTCGTTCGACCATGGCTGTTACTCCCGGTGGCCCGCGTGCGGGTCCGCATGCGGCTCGGCTGGCGGCCGGCCTGCCGGAGGCCTCGCCACAGGCGCGGGTGTGGGGGCGTCCGGTGCCGAAATGCTCCCGTGGTCGTGGCCTCCGACGCCGCCAGTGGCGCGCAACCGGCTCTCCGAATCCAGCAGGAACACCCCGGCGCCGACAATGCGCTCGCCCTCGACGAGGCCCGACCGCACTTCCACGCGGTCGGCCAGCTGCACGCCGAGGGTCACCGCGCGCGGCTCGAAGTGGTCGCCCACCGCCACGAAGACGTGCTGCTGGCGTCCGGTGTCCACCACCGCATCGCGCGGGACCGTGATCGTGGGCTGGCCGGCCACGTCGAACGTGGCCGTGCCGTACAGGCCCGGCCGGAGGCTCCCCCGGGGGTTGGCTACTGGAAGGCGCACGCGCAGTGTGCGGGTGCGCTCGGTCAAGGTGGGATAGAGGAAGTCCACCCGCGCCGTGAAGGGCGCGCGGCCAGACGCCGGAAAATCGAGCCTGGCGATGGCCCCCACGCGCAGCGCGGGAATGCTGGCCTCGGGCACCTCCGCGAAGGCCCACACCCGCGACAGGTCGGCGATGGTCAGGAGCGTGGTGGACGGATCCACCGAGGTCCCGACCGTGACGCCACGATTGACGACCACTCCGCTGCGCGGCGCGACGACGGTCACGAGTCGCCGTGGTTCCCCCGTCTGTTCGATGCCATCGATTTCAGCCGGCGTCATCCCGAGAACCCCGAGGCGGGTCCGGCCACTCTGGACCACCGCGCTGGCGATGCCCGATGCCGCGGTCGACGCACGTGCGGCCAGGTACTCGGTCTGCGACGACAGCAGCTCCTGCGAGAAGATCCGCGCTAGCGGCTGGCCCGCCCGCACCATCTCGCCCGTGGTGTTCACGTCGAGCTGCTCGACCCAGCCCGCAACTCTGGTGTGCACGTGCGAGATGCGTGACTCGTCCGGCACGATAGCGGCCACGGCCTGGATGGTCTCGGTCAGGGATTCCCGCCGGACCACCTCGATCTGGATGCCGAGGGTCTGCTGCGTGGCCTCGGGAACCTCCACGGGCCCGCGGTCCGGCGTGCTCCCGGGAGCCATAGCGGTCATGTCGCGCTCCGCCGGCGACGCGCCGGCCGCGCTGCCGCCTGCGACGTGCGCAGCGAAGGGCCACCCATCGCGCGCGTGCTGGATCCAGAGCGCGCCCACGAGGAGAGCCGCCGTCGCGACGGCCGAGATGGCAGGCGCGGCAAACCGTCGAACGCTGGCATCGGATGTCATCGGAGAATCCCCTCGTACGAACCGATCGCGCGCCCGAGGCGAGCCCAGGCCTGTCCCACTTCCGTATCTGCCGCGATCAGATCGGCCTGGACGAGCCAGAACACCTGCACGGCTTCAATCACGCTGACGAGCGGCAGCTGGCCAGCCGTGTACCCGGCGACGGCGGGTTCGATCGCCATGCGGGCACGCGGCAAGACGTCGCGGACGAGCGCGTCCCCACGGTCCAGCGCGGCCTGCAGCCGGTTGACGGCAACCGCCGCGTCGCCCTCGATCATTCGGGTCATCGCCCGCAGGTCCGCCGCGGCCATCGCGCGCATGCCCTCGGCCTCGGCGACACCGGCTTCGAGCTTCGATCGCCAGATCGGCAGGCTGACGCCCACCATCGCCATCCAGCCCCTGCCCTCGGTCATCGTGTAGGCGGGGCCGGTGCGGACGGTCATCATCGGCCGGAACATGTCGCGCATCACCTGGACTTCCGCGTCTGCTCGCGCGATCGCCGCACGTCCCGCGTCGAGTTCCGGGCGTGACGTCACCGCCGTGTCGACGACGGACCGCACCGACGGCGGCTCGGCGAACGCGAGGGGCGCGAAGCGCGGCACGGCGCTGTCCACGTCTCTGGCGAGACTGGCGTTGAGCATCGCCTCCGCGCCGCGCACCTCGCTGACGAGCGACCGCGCCACCGCTTCCCAGCGCGCCACCTCGACCTCGGCGCGCAGCACGTCCGACTGCGGTGCCGTCCCGCTCGCATAGCGCGCATTCGCGGCCGTGACCACGTCGCGCGCGAACGTCAACTGCTCGCTCACTAGGGCCTGCGTCCGCCGCCGCTCCTGCACCATGAGGTAGGCGTTGGCCGCCTGCACGCCGACGTCGAGAGTGGTGCGGCTCGTCTCGGCGCGCAGGCGCTCCAGGTCCGCGAGCGCAACGCTGCGCCGATGGCCTCGCACGCCGGACAGCGGGAACGTCTGCTGCACCGTGAGGCTGACATCGGCGCCGTCGAATTTGAACGGCAGGTGGTCCAGCGACGGCGCAATCATCGGGTCGTCCAGCGCCGAGACGATTGCAGGCCTGGCTTCGCCGGCCAGAGACCGTGCGCGAGCGGCCTCGATCTCGTCACGCCGCTCGCCGGCGAGCCGAATGACGTCCGCCAGCCCGAGGGGCGACGGAAGAGCCGATGCCGGCTGAGCCCCGGCCGCAACGGGCCCGACAGCCGCGGACACGGCAAGCAGGAACACAAACCGGCGAGCGATAGATCGCGACATGGCAGATTCCCGAACCTCGGTGAACTCGTGACGCCAGGGCCGCAACGCGTGCTGCGCGGCCACTTCGTGATTCAGTGGCGAAACGACACCGCGGGTGTCCGGGTCAGCCGGAACACCCGCGGCTAGGAGGGATCAGATGCGGAGATTGAGCGAGAGCGGCGGTCCCTGAAGAGGGTGCCCGGATTCCGCTCTGGCTGGTGGGAGTAGTTGGAACGACCGGGGAATGAAATCGTGACGGGCTGTGACCAGGCCATGGTCGGAGGGCGGCGGAGCCTCGCTGCGCCTGGCGTCCTCCTGCAGGAACGGCGAAGCCGTGATGGCAAGGTCGTCGCATGCGTCGGTAGATGCCACGCGACTTTCATCGCCTGCGCCGGGATGGTGGCATCCACTGGCCGCGGCCAGGAGCGGATCACACCACGCGCGGCACAGCAGGGCTGCGCCGGGCCCCACGCCCACAATCAGTGCGATGGACAACGCGACGGCCCTGAACACACACGCCTCGCTCCTGTGACTCAGCAAAGACCATACCGATCACGCCGGGCTCCGAACCTGCGACAACCGGCTGCTCCCGCTCCAAACGGGCGTCGCGCGGACTGCGGTCGGCGGATTCCCGGCGTTCGGCTGCCGGGTATTCCGCGGGGTACCCATGGCATCAGTTTCGCTCGCCTACAACCGGGCGCGACGCAGCAGCTGAGCATTGACGGCGACGATGATCGTGCTGAGCGACATCAGCACGGCGCCCACCGCCGGGTGCAGGACGACGCCCCACGGCGCGAGCACGCCGGCCGCCAGCGGGATGGCCACGATGTTGTAGCCCGCCGCCCACCACAGGTTCTGGATCATCTTCCGGTAGGTCGCACGGCTGAGGGCGACGATGCGTGGGACGTCGCGAGGGTCGCTGCGCACCAGCACCACGTCGCCCGCCTCCACCGCGACGTCGGTGCCGGCGCCGATCGCGATGCCCACGTCGGCGGTGACGAGCGCCGGCGCGTCGTTGACGCCGTCGCCCACCATCGCCACGCGCCTGCCCTGGCGCTGCACCGCCTGGATGCGCACCGCCTTTTGATCCGGCAGCACCTCGGCCAGGACGGTGTCGATGCCCAGGTCCCGGCCCACCGCCTCGGCCACGGCCCTGGCGTCGCCCGTCATCATCACGGACTCGATGCCCATCGCGTGCAGGCGATCGATGGCGTCGCGCGATTCGTCACGCACGGCATCGGCCACCGCCAGGACGGCCACTGCGGTGGATCCGTCCACCATCGTGATGGCGGCCTGTCCTCGCTGGGCGGCGCGGTCAATCGCGATCTGGAGCTCCGGGCCCGGCTCTACGCCGAGCCGGTTCAGCAGGGCGGGTCCACCGAGCTGCAGGTCTCGTCCCTCGACCTGGGCCCGGACGCCGTGCCCCGGAATGGCCTGGAAGCCTTCGGACGCCGGCACGGTCACCCCCCGCTCCTCGGCGCTCTTGACGATGCCCTGCGCGATGGTGTGCTCGGAGTCGTGCTCGACCGCCGCGGCCAGCCCGAGGGCCTGCTGGTCCGAGAGGCCGTGGCCGGCGGTGATCTCCACGACCCGGAACTCCCCGCGTGTGAGCGTGCCCGTCTTGTCGAAGAAGACGACATCGATGTTCCGGGCCTCCTCGAGGCCGCGGCGATCGCGGACCAGGAGACCGTTCCGAGCTCCGAGCGTGGTGGAGATGGCGACCACGAGCGGAATGGCGAGACCAAGGGCGTGCGGACAGGCGATGACGAGCACCGTCACCACACGCTCGACCACGAACGCGGGCTCCGCTCCGGCAGCAGTCCAACCCACGAGCGTGAGCACCGCGGCCACAACGGCCACGATGGTGAGGGCGAAGGCCGCCCGGTCGGCCAGTGCCTGCGCGCGCGACCTCGAGGTCTGTGCCTGGGCCACGAGCCGCATGATGCCGGCCAGCGCCGTCTTCTCTCCCGTGCCCGTCACCTCGACCCGCAGCGAGCCCGTGCCGTTCACGGTGCCCGCGATCACCGGGGTCCCCGCGGCCTTTGCGACGGGCCGCGACTCGCCCGTGATCATCGATTCGTTCACGTCGCTCGCGCCGTCACGTACGATGCCGTCGGCCGGAACGCTCGCGCCGGGGCGCACCAGCACGACGTCGCCTTCGCGCAGGCTGGCGGCCGGGACCTCTTCGGTGCGGTCTCCGACGATGCGCACGGCCGTATCGGGCAGCAGTCGTGCGAGCTCCTTCAGCGCGCCCTGCGCCTGCGAGATGGACCGCATCTCGATCCAGTGGCCCAGCACCATGATGGTGACCAGCGTGGCCAGCTCCCACCACAGGTCCATCCCGGGGAACCCGAACGTGACGGCAAGGCTGAACACGAACGCCACGCTGATCGCCAGGCTGATGAGCGTCATCATCCCGGGCAGGCGGTCGGCGAGTTCCTGCGCGGCGCCCTTGATGAAGACCCATCCGCCATAGGCGAACACGAGCGTGCCGGAGACGGCCGGGACCCATCGTGAGGCGGCGGGCCCGCCCGGGGCGGTATAGCCGAACCAGTGCTGGATCATCGGTGCCCATACGAGGGTGGGCAGCGACAGCAACAGCGTCCCGAGGAACTTCTGCCGAAACATCTCGACGGAGTGGCCAGCGTGGCGGTCGTGCCCGCCGTGCGCGCTGTCGCCAGCATGCGGGTCGTGGCCGACGTGCGGCTCGTGCCCTTCGTGGCCACCATGCGGGTCTGCCGTCGCGGGCTCTCCGTGCCCGTCATGATGACGGTGATGTCCGGGATGGTGCTGTGTCGCCACATCTCCCTCCTCGGGTTGGTCGCCTACATCCAGATCCGCACGCCCAGCGCCAGCCGCGCCCCTCCCGTGCTCTCCCCTGCGGCCCTCGCCATGTCGGCCGTGCCGAAGTACTTGTTGTGCCAGACCACCCCGACGTACGGGGCGAACTCGCGGCGCACCAGGTAGCGCAGGCGAAGGCCGAAATCGAGCGTCGCCAGCCCCTTGTCGCGGAAGTGCTCGGGATCGGACGTGCCGTAGAGCTCCATCTCGACGTTTGGCTGCAGGATCAGCCGGTTCGTCAGCAGCAGCTCGTACTCCGACTCCACGCGGAAGTGGTTGCGGCCCGAGGCGCCGAGATACGCGGAGGCCTCGACGTCGAACCAGTACGGCGCCAGGCCCTGGATGCCCACGGCGGCCCACGTCTGCGCGGGCCCGGGACGGAAGTCCTGGCGGATGCCACCGAGCAGGTTCCACCAGCGCGAGATCGCGCGCCCGTAGAACAGGTGTGTCTGGGCGTCGGTGACGCGGTCATCAGCCCGTTGCCCTTCCGTGCGGAACCACAGCCGATCGCGGTCGCGGCCCACCCACCCCTTCGTGTCCCACCCGAAGCCCTCGTCCGACGCGCCAGACTCCCACTCGAGCTGATCGAACAGCACGAAGTAGTTGACGGCGTTGTCGTGGACAGAGTGACCCTCGACATCCGGGAATGCGGCCTTCCGCATCTCGTCGGTCGCGGCCGGGATGAACGGCGGCAGCGGCGCCTTCTCCTGCTCGGCCGCCGGCATCTCGTGGCCGGCATGCGGGTCGGCTGGCGTCTGGTGACCGGCATGGGGGTCCTCGGCGACTGGCTGGGGCGCCGCTGGCGCGGGCGACTGCGCGCGAACAACGGACGGCAGCAAGGCCACGACGCACGCCGCAGCGGCGACCATCGGAACAAGTCGGCGCGCGATCACTCGTCCACCCTCACTTCCCGGAACATCCCCGCCTCCATGTGGAACAGCAGATGGCAGTGATAGGCCCAGCGCCCGAGCGCGTCGGCCGTCACGCGGTAGCTCCGCCGCGTGCCCGGCGGCATGTCGATGGTGTGCTTCCGCACCAGGAACTTCCCCTCATCGTCTTCGAGATCGCTCCACATGCCGTGGAGGTGGATGGGGTGCGTCATCATCGTGTCGTTGACCAGCACGATGCGCACGCGCTCGCCGTACTTCAGCCGCACGGGCTCGGCCTCAGAGAACTTGAGGCCGTTGAACGACCAGGCGAAGCGTTCCATGTGGCCGGTGAGGTGGAGCTCGATGGTGCGACTCGGCTCGCGGCCGTCAGGGTCGTCGAACACGCTCCTGAGGTCGCTGTAGGTGAGCACGCGCCGCCCGTTGTCGCGCAGGCCGAGGCCCGGGTCGCCCAGCTTCGATGATGGCGCCATCGTCTGCATGTCCACGAGCGGGTTGCCTTTCTCGCTGGCAGGGTGCGTCAACATGCCGCCGGCCATGGCCGACATGTCGTGTCCTGCTTGCGGGTCGGGCGCCGGGGGATCGGCAGGCATGGTGTGGCCGGCGTGCGGGTCCGCGGGGGCAGCCGCAGCCACGTTGTGGCCGCTGTGATCCATCCCGCCGTGTCCCATGTCCGCCATCGTCAGCACAGGCCGCGGGTCGAGCGCGGGCACCGCCGCCTGCAGGCCCTCGCGCACGGCCAGCGTCCCTGCCGCGTAGCCGGTGCGGTCCATGGCCTGCGCGAAGATCGTGAACGCCTCCTGCCCCGTGGGCTCGACGATGACGTCGAAGGTTTCGGCGACGGCGATGCGGAACTCGTCGACGTCAACCGGACGCACGTGGAGCCCGTCCGCGGCCACCACGGTCATCTTCAGGCCAGGGATGCGGACGTCGAAGTAGCTCATGGCCGAGCCGTTGATGAACCGGAGCCGCACCCGCTCGCCCGGGCGGAACAGGCCCGTCCAGTTGGCGGCAGGGGCCCGCCCGTTCATCAGGTAGGTGTAGGTGTAGCCGGTGACGTCGGCGAGATCCGTGGCGCTCATTCGCATTTCACCCCACGCGCGGCGTTCGGCGAGCGTGGCCTTCCAGCCGTTCGTACGTACATCGCGGAAGAAATCGCCCGCGGTCCGCTGGCGGAAGTTGTAGTAGTCCGACTGTTTTTTCAGTTTCCGGAACAGGCGCTCCGGGTTCTCATCCGTCCAGTCCGACAGCATCACGACGTGCTCGCGGTCGTAGCGGAAGGGCTCGGGCTCCCGAGCCTCGATGACGAGCGGCGCGTAGACGCCCCGCTGCTCCTGGAAGCCGGAGTGGCTGTGGTACCAGTAAGTCCCGTTCTGCTTGACGGTGAAGCGATAGTCGTAGGTTCCGCCCGGGTGGATGCCGTGAAAGCTGAGCCCCGGCACGCCGTCCATGTTGGCGGGCAGGATGATGCCGTGCCAGTGAATGGACGCGTCCTCGTCCAACTGGTTCTTCACACGCAGCGTCACCGTGTCGCCCTCGCGCAGCCGGACGATAGGCCCGGGCAGCGTGCCGTTGATGGTCTGCGCGATGCGATGTGCGCCGGTGATATTCATCGGCGTCTCACCGATGGCAAGATCGATCTCGGTCCCGGTGAGCACCGCCGGCGCCTGCCGCACGGACTGCGCCCAGGCCGGCAGGTCCCACCGACCGAATGCGGCCACAGCACCGCCGACCGCCATCCCCTTCACGAACCTCCGTCGTGTCATCGCGTCAACGCTCATCGGTGTCTCGGTCTCCGGTCTTCGTTCTTCGGCTCTCACTTCTCACTTCTCACTTCTCACTTTCCACTTCTCACTTCTCAGTGAGGCCGGTTGTGCGGGGCCGGGGACGCCCCGCCGGCCGCTGGCGGATCGGCCTCTTCGCCGGCAAGGAACCTGCGAATCTCGTCCTCTTCCCTCACCTGCTGCGGGCTTCGCGGATTCAGCTCCTCCATCCGCGCGATGTCCTCGGCGGTGAGTGAGGACAACCGGCGGATGAAGTGCACGAGTGCCCAACTCTGCTGCTCGCCCTCTGGTGTGCCCGTGCCCCAGGCGGGCATGCCGGTCAGGCGGACGCCGTGCTCGATGATCGAGAACAGCTCGCCATCCGTGAGCGACTGCGTCGCGCCAGCCCGCATGTCCGGCGCGGGCGGATAGAAGCTCCGGCCCAACTCGATCGCACCGCTCCCATCGTTGGCGTGGCAGCTGGCGCAGTGGTCGGCGAAGTGGGCCAGCGCCTCGTCCAGCACCTCGGGCGTGGCAGCCACCGGGTTGGCCCGCGAGCGAGCGGCCGCGGGCGTGGCCAGCCGCCGCATCGCGCGCGCGATGAACGTTTCCACGGCGCTCGGCGCCTCGCGAGTGCTGAGGCCGCGACTGGTCATGGAGTACGCGGCCAGGCCGGCCGCAATGGCGGCCACGACGAGCAGGAACAGGAGCGCACGAAGCACAGCCTTCATGGGCGGGTCCTCGGGAAACGGCGGCACACCAACGTGCCGGCCGCCATGAGACTAACGGACGAAACGGGCTGGGATTACAGGCGCGGGCGCGCCAGGACGCGGATCAGATCCGGAGGACGAGCGGAGCGGAGGTCGGACGCGGAGGCGTGGGTTGAGCGCTCGGTCCACTGATCGGCGCGAGCAGCGTCTCGCCCTGCGCCGTGGCCGCGGGCGAGTCGAGGGCCTGCGCCATCTGGAGGATGTGGGTGTCCTCGCGGCCCGCGGTCAGCGACGCCGTGCCGGCCGCTGCAGGTGAGTGGTCGTCGCAGGGGTCCGCCGGCAGAAGGCTGCTTGCCGCGGCGAAGGTTCCATCGGTGTGACACTCCGACATGGCCGCGTCGTGATCGGCCACGTCGTCGTGCGCCATGGCAGAGCTGTCCGCCTCGAGCATGCACAGCGCTGCGCACGCCGCCGCCGCCGCCGGCGCGGCGGCGAGCATGAACACGACGATGAGGCTGACGCCTCGGCGGCACCAGGGGATCACGAGTCGAGTATATCCGACGGTTCGGCCCGCACCTGGCGTCGCGCCCGGATCCCATGGACGACGTCCATGTGTCAGCGGTGCTGGGCGGCCGACCCGCCGGGTGGTCGTGCGCCACTCGGTGGCACTCCGGGCGACGGCAGCTTGCCGACGCCGCCGCGGGCGGGTGGCGGTGCCTGGGCGGGCGCGGGCGGAATCGCCGGGGGCAGTTCGCGCGGCGCACCCGTAGCGGGGCCGGTCCTCCCCGGACCACCGCGGCCCTCACCCCAGGGACCACGCGCGCCCCAGTACGGGTACGGCTCGAAGTGCGGTTCGTAGTACGGCGCGTACGGATCCCTCCGCTTGTCCCACCCGTCGCGCCCACCTCCGTAACCCCAGACAGGCCACCCGACAATCCCGCTGCCGCCGTACCAGATCGCCTCCCCGCCCGAGTACGATGGGGCAACGGATTCGTGGGACGGGCTCGACTCGCGAAATCCACCGGGGCCGAGCGGGATCACGGTGGCGCCACCGACCTGCAGGTCCGCGGCCTGGGCGGCGGCCAGTATCCGTGCGGACTGCCGGGCGCGCGACCACAGCAGGAACGTGTCCCACGGTGCCGGCTCGAAAGCGGTAGCCACGATGCGCGACGTGGGCCCGGTGAGCACCGCCAGTTCGGACGGACCGAGTGTCGCCTTCGCCGCCGCGGTCTGCAGATCGGCCCCACCAGCCATGACCGTGACGAGCAGCCGCCCGTGGGACGCGTCCACCAGCAAGCCGTACGCCCCGCCCGGCGCGAGCGTCGCGCGCGCGAACGGCAGGACGACCTCGAGCCAGCCACCGGTCCCCGTCCGCAACAGCACGCGGCCGTTGTCGAGCGCAAGCGGACCGGCCGCGGCCCAGCGCACGCTGGACTCGGCGTCGACGTGCAGCAGTGTTCCGTCGGCGAAGAGAATCTCGGCCCGTCCGGTGCCCGTGGCGACCGCGTCGGTGGTGGCGACCACCGCGCCTTCTGTGTGGGTGCCGACCACGGCGAGGCCCACGACGATCTGGCCGCTGGCGTCCGACGCCAGGGCTGGCGCCGGTGAGGCTGCGAGGACGAACGCGAGAGCGACGAGGAGCCTCGGCACGGCAACCTCCAATTCTGCAGGGCCTATTGCCAGTATACCGTCGGCGACGGCCCCCATGCCCGCCAGCCACTTCTCACTTCTCACTTCTCACTTCTTCACCTCTCCCCTCCGGCCGGCTTCCGGTCCAGCGGCCTCAGTGCCACGCTGAAGCTGACGGGTACGCGCGCGGGGTTGAAGCAGATCTTGTCGTCGCACGCCTGGTATTCGAGTGCGCCAGTGATGGTCACCTCCTGCAGCGCACCCAGGAGCTTCTGCGCCTCGGGCGTGGCCAGCAGGGTGATGTCGCGTGTGAGCCGGAACGGCTTCGAGTAGACCTCCACGCGCTCGTCCAGCGGGACGAAGTGGTAGAGCTCCGACGGTGGATAGGTCGTGTCGTGCGGACGCAGCCACGGCTGCGGATCGATGGTGAGCTGCACCACCTGGTAGTCGTGCTTCCCCGGCGCGTACAGGTGCATGGTTCGTCGAGGCGTGACGTTGACGACGATGGACAGGCGCTCGCCGGGCGCCGCCGTGGTGTCGCTGATCGACGCGGTCATCGACAGGTGCGACGTGCTCGCGGAGACCGGCGCCTCTGCAGGGTCCACGCCCTGCGTCGCAAGGATCGTGGCGGCGGTATATCGCTCCTGGTACGCGTCCTCGAAGAAGCGCGACACCACCACGCCCTTCGGATCGAGGATGAACGTGCCGGGGTGCGGCACGCCGTGGAACCGCGTCTTCGGGTCTATGGTCTCGTTGAGCAACCCGTAGCGCTTGATGATCGCCGAGCCCGGGTCGGAGAGCATCGGGAACGTGATCCCGCGCGAGTCGGCGAACTTCTTGAGCGTCTCCGGTGCGTCGTAGCTGATGGCGACGAGCCCGAGCCCCTGCTTCGTGATGCCCTGGTAGCGGCCTTGCAGCTCCACGAGCTGCGTCTTGCAGTAGGGTCACCAGTCGGCGGAGCGGAAGAACACCAGCATGGCGCCCTTCGCGCCGAGCGACGACGCCAGGGTGTGGGTCTTGCCGAACTGGTCCACGCCGGAGAACTCGGGGACGGGCGCGCCGACTTGCGGGCCGATCTTCGAGGTATCGACGGTGGCGGGCTGTTGTGCCCGTCCCCCGAGGCCGAGCGTGATGAACAGCACGGCGGCACTAAGGGCGGAGACGAGTGGTCGAGTCACGAAGCTGACCTTTCTCAGAGGCGACCACCCTGCGGCCGCGGTTGTGGATTGGATGCCCGATCGGCCTGGGAGGGTTCATCGCGCCGGCGCAGCGTCCCCGCGCGGCAACAGCAGGTCCTCCAGGAAGAACGCCGACAGGTCGGATCGGCTCCGCAAGCCGGATTTGCGATAGATGGCCAGGGCCTGCTGGCGCACCGTGGCTTCGCCGGTCTTCCGTACCTCGGCCGCTTCGCGGTGCGTGAGCCCCTTCAGCAGAAGCAACCCGACCTCGCGCTCGGCGCCGGTCAGCTCCCAGCGTTCGAACTGGGCGTCGATCGCGTGCCCCAACCCCGCCAGCGCCTCGTGGGCCTCGGCCTTGTAGCGCCCGGTTTCGGCGCGAGCGGACTGGAGGTCGCCTTCGAGATGGGCCGCCCGCGCCTCGGCGGCCCGAAAGCCGCGCCAGAGCGCCGCCACCCCCACCAGCGCCAGCACCATCACGAGCCCTTCGAGTGACACGTGCAGCGGTTCCACGCCGGTCCTGGCATCCCCGACCACGTCCACGCCGATGAGAACGGCGATCGCCGCGAACAACGCGACGGCCAGGCCTACGCGGCGGGATCCTACACGTGTCTCGTGCCCATCGGCTAAGTGCTCTGTTTCTACCACGTTGGCCCCATTAGACATTCGTGCGATGACTGCGCCCTGCCACCGGCCGTAAGTATAGGCAGAAGCGTCGAGGCGACGCTGGTTCACACGAGGAGGTCGTCATGAATGGTTTGCCACTCCACCCCGCCGTTGTCCACCTGCCGGTCGCGCTGGCCACGCTGATGCCGCTCATCGCGGCGGGATCCGCCTGGGCCCTCTGGACCGGTCGGGTCAGGCTGCGCGCATGGACGGCCGTGGTGGCCCTTCAGGCGCTGCTGGTCGCGAGCGGGCTGGTCGCCATGAGAACCGGGGAGGGCGAGGAAGACCGCGTCGAGGCTGTCGTGCAGGAACGCGCGCTGCACCAGCACGAGGAGTTCGCCGAGCAGTTCATCTGGTCGGCCGGGGCCAGCCTGGCCCTGGCGGCGCTGGTGCTGGCCGGGCGCAAGGCGCCCGTCTCGAACGCGCTGGCAGGGGCCTTCGTGGTCGCCACGCTGGGCGTCGCCGGCATGGCCCTGCGCGTCGGGCACGCCGGCGGCCAGTTGGTCTACGTGCACGGTGCGGCGTCGGCGTACGTGTCGGCCGCTGGAGGGCCAACGGCCGCGGTGGGCCGCTCGGTACCCGTCACGCGACGTGACGACGACGATCGGAACTGAGCGCAGGATTCCGGTCTGCCAGGGACCCGGTGCGACCTCGCCCGGGCCCCTGGCATCGTAAGGCCCAGGGTTAGCGCAGTTGTGCGGCGCGCCCCTTCAGCGTCTCGGCCATCCCGCGCATCCGCGCCGCATCGCGGGGCTGCGCGCCAGCGGCGTCGCGCTCGAGCTGCCCGGCCAGCGTCGTCAGCTCGGCCGCGGCCGGCGGCGCGCCCTTGTCACGCGAGGTGACGCGCTCCGCGCGATCCAGCGTGGACGAGATGGCGTCGGCCCGGTCCTTCGATACCGCGTTGCTGCGCACGAGCTGATCGAGGTACGCGCGCGCCACCACGATGGCGGGCGGCCAGATGACCTTGGGCTGCTGCTGCGAGTTGAACTCCTCCCAGCGGACGAGCGTGGCCGCCTCGAGCTCGTTGCGCGTCAGGTGCTCGCTCGGCAGCAGCCGGAAGATGTCGATGCCCCGCGCGATCTCCGCGCCGTAGATGAAGCCGTTGTACCAGTAGGACGACCAGTAGCCGCCCGACATCAGCTGCTTCTCGTCGACGGGACCTCGGTCGAAATACGCGATTTCGACGGGGTTGGCCGAGTCGGTGAAATCGAACACCGAGATGCCGCCCTGGTACCAGGACTGCACCATGATGTCGCGTCCCGGCACCGGGATGAGCGATCCGTTGTGCGCCACGCAGTTCTCCTGCTCGGTCTGCGCGGCGGGCATCTTGTAATAGCCCTTGAACACCAGTTTCCGGTCGACGATGTCGAAGATGGCGTCGGCGCCCCAGGTGATGGGATCGGTGGCGCGGCAGCGCGGCCGGGACCCGCCGCCCCACTCGTCGGTGAACACGACCTTCGTGCCGTCGTTGTTGAACGTCGCCGAGTGCCAGTAGGAGAAGGCTTTGTCCACGACGTGATCCAGGCGCTTCGGGTTCATCGGATCGGAGATGTCCATCAACAGGCCGTTGCCCGAGCACGCGCCCGCGGCCAGCCCGATGGCCGGGAACACCGTGATGTCGTGGCACTGGTTGGTCATGCGCGAGGTCTGCGTGCCCTCGCCGTGGTTGCCGCCCTGCCACAGGCCCGCGATGCTGCCGGACGTCTCGTCCATGAAGATGCGCGGCCGGCTCACGATCTTCGCGTTCTCGGGCGCGGCCAGCGGCACCTCGATGACGTCGATGCTGAAGAGCGACGTGTTCGGATCCTCCTTGGCGTCCTTCCCCGAGCAGCCCTCGAGCTCCTCGCCGGGGCGCACCGTGCTCGTGCCGGAGCCGTAGACGAAGATGCGCGACGGATCCTTCGGGTCGGGCACCAGGGTGTGCGTGTGCGACCCGCGGCAGGTCTGCACGGCGGCCACCTGGCGCGGCTTCCGGATGTCGGTGATGTCGAAGATGCGCACGCCGCGGAAGCGCTCCTTGCTGACCGTCTCCGGCACGCCCTGCAGGCCGCAGTCGAGGCGCCCGCGCGTCTGCTCCACCGACATGAACAGCAGGTGCCCCCACACCGAGACGTCACCCTGCCCGCCCGGGCACACCACCGAGGTGACGAGCCGCGGCCTGCGCGCGTTCTCGATGTCGTAGGTATTGAAGCCGTGGTAGTTGCCGACGACGACGTTGGTCCCGAAGAAGGCGAGGTCCGAGTTGGTGAAGCCGGACCCGCGCGGCGGCGGAGGTGGCGGCGTGCCGGGCGGCGGCGGCGCCGGAGGCGCCTCGCCGGGCGCACGCTCGGGCGGCGTGGGCGCGCCGGCCGGCGCCTCGGGATCGAAGAAGCCCTCGGGCTTGGGCAGGTTGGCCAGCAGCTCCATGTTCTTCGCGGCGGTGCCCGCCTCGCGCAGGCCGGCCTTGAGCCCGATGCGCGGATCCTTCGGATCCGGCGGCGCCTGCTGCGCGCCCAGCGCCACTCCCACCGCGACCACGCCGGCCACCATCAGGCCGCTCACGAAACGGTCGAGCTTCATTGTTCTCATCTCCTGAAACAAACCCGCGCGGATTCTACACGCCACAGCGATGAACAATCACCCAATCACCCAATCACCCAATCACCCAATCACCCAATCACCCAATCACCCAATGAATCGCCAATACTCAATCGCCAATCCCCAATCAATCAACAATCTGCAATCGCCAATCGCTCAATGGACGCGACTCAGTACCGCTTTCCCCGCTGCCGATCGATGTCGAACTTCGCGGTGTCGGCGATGGCCATCACGGCCATCACGCCCGCCTGCAGCGGGTCCGAGACAACCAGGTCGGCGGCGGCGCGCACGCTGCCCACCATGTTCAGGGCAATCACCTTCAGGCCCTGCTGCTGGATGTCGCGCACGGCCTCGGTGATCTCGCCGCCCATGATGGCGCCGGCGAGCACGAGGACCTTCGCGCGCGGCAGGCGCGCGACCGCGCGCACCGCGCCCGCGAGCGCCTGCTCGCCGACCAGCGGGATGGTATCCACGGAGATGCGCTCGCCCCGGATGTTGTGCCGATCGGCCTCGCTGATGGCGCCCACCGCCACCTGGCCCACCTGGGCGCCGCCGCCGATGATGATGACGCGCTTGCCGTAGATGGTCATCAGCGACGGCTCGCGTGTCACCCGGTGCACGGCGGACAGCGCCAGGAGCTCCTCCACCAACCGCCCCGGCTCGGTGTCGCCTTCGGCCTCGATGGTCATCGCGGCCCGGCCTTCCGCGCTCGTCAGCATCTGGATGCCCGAGATGTTCGCGCCGCGGCTGGCGAACACGGCCGCCACCCGCGACAGCACACCGGGAATATCGTCGGCTTCGATGAAGAAGGTGTGAGGCGTACCGGCCATGCTCAGCGCGTCACCACGAACGCCGCGAGGCCCGACTCGGCCATCGGCCGGTCGTCCCGCAGCGCGACCACGGACCAGAAGTAGGTGCCGAATTCGAGCCGGGTGTCCGCGGGCCACGAAAACGACGTCTCGTGACTCCCCGCCTGCCGGAAGACCTGGGTGTCGGCCTCGTTCCACACGCGGAGGAGATAGCTGTCCGCGCCCTCGATGCGGGACCACTCGAAGCGCGTCGGCGTGGCGCCCACCGAGTCGGGCGCCGGCGCCAGGTGATCGATGTCCGGAGGCCCGGCCTCGGGCGCCTGTTCCGCAGCCAACGCCACGGGCGTGCCTGGGTCTGCGGAGCAGGCCGCGCCCGACAGGGCCACCAGCGCAACAAGAGCGACGGCCGTTCGCCGGGGAATTCGCATCGTGGAGACGTCCAAGAAGGTAATCAGCTTAGCACTAGCGGTGGCCCCTTGACGCTGGCCCCGGACCGCCGATAATCGGCCGTACCGTCACGCCGGTCACCCGAGTCAGGAGAGGTTCGATGCTCAGAGTCCTCTTCGGCGTCGCCCTCGCTCTTTCGCTCGCTCCCCAGACGACCGGCGACACCCCGCTCACGCCGGACCAGATCGAGGCCTTCATGCGGTCGGCCAAGGTGGTGGCTACCCGCACTACGTCGATAGGCGTGACCCGCCCGACGCGGCTGACGCTGTCGGACGGCGCCCTCACGCACGACGCCCTCTTCCAGGTCGTCGACGAGCGCAAACCCGTGATGCAGTTCCCAAACGGCGGCATGGAAGTGAACTTCGTGGACTCCTGGCGCTACAACGTGGCCGCGTATCGGCTGGCGGGCCTGCTGGGACTGGCCGACATGATGCCCGTCACCATCGAGTACCGGTTCCGGGGCAAGACCGGGTCGCTCGCCTGGTGGATGGAATCGTTGATGGACGAGGGCGAGCGCCTGAAGCGGAAGGTGGAACCACCGGATCGGACCGCGTGGAACGACGACATGTTCCGGCAGCGCGTGTTCATGGAGTTGGTCTACGACACCGATCGGAACCTGACCAACGTGCTGGTCTCGCCGCAGTGGCGGGTCATCATGATCGACTTCACCCGGGCGTTCCGCCTGTGGGACACCGTGCGCGCGGCGGAGCTGCACCGGATCGATCGGCGCCTGCTCGGGCGGCTCGAGGCGTTAACCCGAGACGAGGTGACGCGCGCGGCGGAGGCCCACCTCACGCCGGGGGAAATCGACGCGGTGATGAAACGGCGCGACCTCATCGTCGCCCACTACCGAGCGCGTGTGAAGCAGCTGGGCGAGGTGCGGGTGCTCTACTAGCCCGCCTTCGCTCGCGGGGCCTCGTCGAGCTTCGGCGTGGCAAGCCTCTGGTACACTGCCGCGCATGAAAACCTTCGTGCTCGGCCTCTTCCTGGTGCTGGCGACCCACGCGCCGGCGTTTGCCACCTGGTCGGTCATCGCGCTCGACGCGCGCACCGGACAGGTGATCATCGCGTCGGCCACCTGCGTGCGACAGGGCGGTTTTCCCCAACGACAGCCCAATCCCGCGCGCGACCTGATGGACATCCAGGCCGTCATCATCCCGGGCGTGGGCATCGCGGCCTGCCAGGCCGGCGTGGACAACACGCGCGAGAACCAGATGCTCGTCTACAACGAGCTGAAGAAGGGCACGCCGCCCGCGGACATCATCGCGATGCTGAAGAAGGATCCGAACATCGAGCGCCGTCAGTTCGGCATCGTGGCCATGCCCAACGGCGGCACGATCACGGGCCGCAACAACCGCGCGGGCTTCAACGGCAGCGGCAACTCGCAGTCGTCGCTCTACTTCGGCGGCCAGGTGGGCGACATCCATTACCAGGTGCAGGGCAACACGCTGCTGGGCGACGACGTTGTGACCAAGGCGGCGCTGGCCTTCACGCGCGCCACCGGCACGATGGCGGACCGGGTGATGGCGGCCATGGAAGCCGCCGATGCGAACGGGGGCGACCATCGTTGCAACTGCGGCAACAACCCGCTGGACTTCGTGCCCTGCGACGACCGGACGGCGCACGTCGCCTACATCGCGATTGCCGAGAAGACCGATCAGCCCGGCGTGACGCACAACGACGGGAAGTACTACGCCTACCTCAGCGTCACCGACGACGACACCACGCGCGGCGAGAGCGCCAACCCCGTCAAGACCCTGCGGCTGCGGTACGACGCCTGGAAGAAGGCTGGCGCCCAACGGACCGCCCCGCCAGACCCGAGCCTGTATCGGGGGAAGTAGGACGCGTCGGGAGGGGTTCGATCGCGTCGGGAGTCGGGAGTCGGGGGGCACTGTAATGCCCCTGCCCTGCCTGCGTTACCAGCACAGGAGGGGGACATGACTGCTGCTGACTGGACCGTCTTGACCGGGGGCATCGCCCTGATTGGCTGGATCAACTGGTATTTCTTCCTGGCCCGGCCGAAGGTGGTGGCCGCCACCGCTGCCGGCGGGGTGCAGGAGGTGCAGGTGGTGGTCGAGGGCGGCTACCAGCCCTCCGACATCCGCGTGACGGCGGGGACGCCGGTGCGGCTGCTCTTCGACCGGCGGGAGACCTCACCTTGCTCGGAAGAGGTGGTGCTCCCCGACTTCGGCATCAAGCGCTACCTGCCGGCCCGGCGGACCACGGCGGTCGAGTTCGTGCCCAGCCAGCCCGGCCGTTTCGAGTTCACGTGCGGCATGAGTATGCTGCGCGGGCGCATCACGGTGGCCGCCGCGGAGGCGAAGTAGGCCGTCATGGCTACCTCAACCATGAAGTCTGCCTCGACCATCAGCCTGCCGGTCTCGGGTATGAGCTGCGCCTCGTGCACCGTGCACGTGACCAAGGCCCTGCAGGACACACCCGGGGTGAAGGACGCCTCGGTGAACCTGCTGCTCGAAACCGCGCAGGTCACCTACGACCCGGCGGTCGCGCGCCCCGCGGACCTCGTCGCTGCGGTTCGCGCGGCCGGGTATCACTCGGACGTGGCCGGCAAAGACGACGCGGTGGACCCCTCGGTGGCGCAGGACGCGGCACAGGCCGCCGAGTACCGCGACCTGCGGCGGAAGGCCATCGTCAGCCTCGTGGCCGCGGCCCTGGGCATGGTGGTCTCGATGCCGGTGATGAGCGCCATCGCCGCCTCGGCGCACCATGCCAGCGCGCCGTCGGACCCGCTCATGGCGTGGAGCCATGCCTGGCTCGACCCGCTGCTCTCGGCAGCCTTTCCCTGGCTCTACACCATCGACTCGCGCTGGCTGGTGGCGTTCCTCCTCGCCACCACGCTCGGGGTGATGGCCTGGGCCGGCCGTCACTTCTACACGCGCGCGTGGTCGGCGTTCCGCCACCACACCGCCGACATGAACACGTTGGTCGCCGTCGGCACCGGCGCGGCCTTCATCTACTCACTCTCGGCAACGCTGGCGCCGGGCTTCTTCCTGTCCCGGAGCGTCGCGCCGGACGTGTACTACGAGGCCGTGCTCTTCATCATCGCGCTCATCCTCGTGGGCAACATGTTCGAGGCGCGGGCGAAGCGGCAGACCTCCGCCGCTCTCCGATCGCTGGCGGGCCTGCAGCCGTCGACTGCGCGCGTCTCGCGTGACGGCCGCGACATCGACATCCCGCTGGCCGACGTGAAGGTGGGCGACACCGTGCTGGTGCGCCCGGGCGAGCGCGTGCCCGTGGACGGCGAGGTGCAGGACGGATCGAGCGCGGTGGACGAGTCGATGCTGACAGGCGAGAGCGTGCCCGTGCCGAAGAAGGCCGGCGACGCGGTGATTGGCGGCACCATCAACCGCACCGGCGCGCTCCGCTACCGTGCGCGCAATCTGGGCGCTGACAGCGTGCTCAGCCAGATCATCGGCCTGATGCGCGACGCCCAGGGGTCGCGCGCGCCCATCCAGCGGCTGGCGGATCGCATCAGCGGCGTGTTCGTGCCGGTGGTGCTCTCGCTGGCGGTGGCCACCTTCGTGGCGTGGTTCGTCGCCGTGGACCAGGCGCCGCTGGTGCGTGCCTTCGCGGCGGCGGTGGCAGTGCTGATCATCGCGTGCCCATGTGCCATGGGCCTTGCGGTGCCGACGGCCGTGATGGTGTCGACGGGCCGAGGCGCGCAGGCTGGATTGCTCATCAAGGGCGGCGAGGCCCTGCAGCGCGCGGGTGACGTGACCACGGTGGTGCTGGACAAAACGGGCACCATCACCGAGGGCCGGCCGAGCGTGACGCGCATCGCCGTCACGGCGGGCGGGATGGACGAGGCCCGGGTGCTGTCGCTCGTGGCCAGCCTCGAGTCCGCTTCGGAACACCCACTGGCCGACGCGCTGGTGCGCGCCGCGGAGGCGCGTCAGTTGACGCGCCTCCCTGTGACCGGCTTCCTTTCCGTCACCGGCCACGGCGCCCTGGGACAGGTGGATGGGCGCCTCGTCGCGGTCGGCAACGCAGCGCTGATGACGGGGCAGGGCGTGGCGGTGTCGCCGCTCGAGGGGCAGGCCGACGCTTGGGCGGCCCAGGGCGAGACGCCTGTGTTCGTGGCGGTGGACGGCGCGCTCGCGGCGCTGGTGGCCATCACGGATCCGGTCAAGCCCACGACGCAGGAGGCCATCGGCCGGCTGCGATCGCTCGGGCTGGACGTGGTGATGCTGACAGGCGATCATCGAGCGACGGCAGAGGCCATCGGCCGCGCCGCCGGCATCAACCGGATCGTCGCGGGCGTGCTGCCCGAGGGCAAGGTGGCCGAGGTGAAGCGCCTGCAGGCGTCCGGCCAGGTGGTGGCCATGGTCGGTGACGGCGTCAACGATGCGCCAGCGCTGGCGCAGGCGGATGTGGGCATCGCCATCGGCACGGGTACCGACATCGCCATGCAGGCC
>DAIRFN010000099.1:0-16220 GCA_036795065.1 Vicinamibacterales bacterium | reverse complement strand
GTCCGAAGGTCTAGTCTTGCCCGACGCGCTCCTGGATCGACTCGAGATAGGCGACGATGGCGTCGATGCGGTCCTGCACCGCGCGGCCACTGCCGGTTGGCGACGCGGCCTTGAACACCGTGCCCCAGACGGGCATCTCGACGCTGCCGTGCGAGGGTACGCCGCGGCCGTCGATGATGCGGCGCGTCTTCTCGGAGGGGAAGACGCCGCCGTTGGCGCGCGAGAACGAGGTGAGATCCGTCGGCGCGCGCCGCAGGCTGTCGGCGGCGGGGCCGTCACCTCGTGCAGCCGCCCCATGGCAGCTGGCGCAGTGCTCCATGTAGAGCACGCGGCCGGCGGCCCTCATTTCCGGGCCCGTGCGGGCGGATTGCGCGAGGGCGGCCGCCGGCGCGATGGCGAGGACGCCCGCGACGGCGAGGGCCCGCGCGGACAGACGATGAATGGGCACGGCGCGCTCCAGGCTCGAGGTTTACTTCTGCGTGAACCCGGCCGGCAGCGCCACGTCGGCGGCGGTCGCGGCCGGCGCCACCTGCAGCGTCTCGGTGATCGTCGTCAGGACGGTCGTGCGGCCGGGCGTGGCGTTTGGATCGTCCTTCTTCTCCTCGGCCTTCTTCCGGCCCATGCGACGGCCGATGCCGCCGAGCAGGCCGCCCACGCTGGTGGGCGTGGGCTCGCTCTCGGCCTTCTTCTGCTCCTCGGCGCTCTGGGGCGGCGCGGCCACCTGGAACTTCGCCTCCGTGGCGAGGGCCGTGCCCGACATCTTGCGGCCTTCGGCCTGGAACTTCGCCATCGCGTCCTTCATCATCGGATACATCGCCAGGGCCTGCGTCATGTCGGCCGCGGCCTGCGCCATCACGGGGCCGTACAGCTGCTGCGCATAACGCACGCGGAACTCCGCCAGTTCCTTGAGCGCCGGCACCGAGGGTGTCATCCACATGCTGGATTCCATCACCATGCCGCCGTCCTCGATGGTCTTGCCCTTCTCACGGACGGTGACGGTGGCCAGGGACTCCTGCGTGTCATAGCCGGCAATCTGCCGCGTGCGCCCGGTGTCTTTCACCGAGAAGTCCACCTCGTATTCCTTCTGGGGTTCGTCGGACGTCTTCTCCTTCTGCGCCTCGGCATCCTTCTTCGCCCTGGCCATGGCCTCTTCCATCTTCCGGCGCATCTCGGCGAAGGTGACCACGGTGTAGGTCTTCTTCTTCATGTCGAGCGTGTAGATCTTCTGCTCGGCGAGGTCCACGATCTCGCCGGTCCCGCTCGCGTCGCTCACCGACATCATGCGGTCCCCTTTCACGGCCACCGTGCTGACGATGCCCTCGCGGGCCCCGCGCCCGCCGAACATGTTCACGATTCGGCCCAGGGCGCCCTCGAATTTCACCTGCGTGCGCTCCTGCGTCTTGACGTCGGCGCGGAGCGTGGCGGCGGTGGCGAGGGCAACGATGATGGCAGCGGAAGTCCACAGGGGAAGACGCATGGTCCGAGCTTACGGGTGTATACTTGAAAGGTCAACCGCACAGGGGTGACGGCCTCCGGGCCGCCACCCCTTTTGCTTTGTACGAACCAATGGCCCGGCACGGACGACACGGCCGTGCCGACGGCGAAGGGGGCCGAATGATGACCGATGAAGAGCTGATGCGCGCGTTCGAGGCTGGACAGGTGCCGGCCGGGGGATTCCACCATGCCCAGCACGTACGCGTCGGCTGGAACTACCTGCGGGCGCATCCGCTGCCCGAGGCGCTCGGACGGTTCTGCGCGGGCCTTCGCCATTTCGCCCACGCACAGGGAGCCACGAACCTGTACCACGAAACGATCACAGTGGCGTACATGCTGCTCATCAACGAGCGGCGGGCGGAGAGCGATCCGTCGATGTCGTGGGAGGCCTTCGCGGCGGCGCACCCCGAGCTGCTGGCCTGGAAGCCGTCGCTGCTGGATCGCTTCTACACGCCAGGCCTCCTCGGGTCCGGACGCGCTCGCCGCGTGTTCGTCATGCCCGACCGAATCGCGTGATCACACCTGGCCGAACGCCGCGGCGAAGGCGCGCCGCTGCTCGAGATTACCGATCATCACCAGCTCGGCGCCCTCGGGAAGCCGGGTGCCGGAATGCAGTTCGGTGATGAACTCGTCCTTGTCCTGCAGGGCGATGACGACCAGCCCCGTCAGCGTGCCGATGGCGCCCTCCTGCAGGGTCCGGTTCACCAGCTGCGGTGGCACCACCCGCGTGAAGAGCGCGACGCCTTCGCCCAGGATGATCGTCTCACGCCGGCGAATGAGGGCGAACAGGGTTTCGGCACCGAGCGACGCGTAGCTCAGCACGAAGTCCGCCCCCGCGCGGTGGATGGCCTCCACGTTGCGCTCGTGGGTGATCCGGCTCACGATCCGCAGGTCCGGTTCGAGACGCCGACAGTAGACCGCCAGGTAGATGTTCATCGCGTCGTCGTTGGTCGTGAGGACCACCGACGCGGCATCGGCCAGGCCGGCTCGGGCCAGCACCGCACGGTCCGCGGCGTCGCCCTCCACGAGCAGGTCGGCCACCTGCGCGAGCGCGGACAGCGCGCGCGCGTCCTTCTCGACCACGTGGGTCCGGATGCCGTTGCGCTTCAGGGCCGCGGCCGCCGCGTGCCCCACGCGGCCGGCGCCGATGATCAGGACGGCGCCAGTGGTCTCCGCGTCCGGCGACTGCGCCAGCCGCCGGTTGAGGCCGTCCACCTGTGCGCGCGTGCCCGCCACCACCAGCACGCCCGCCGGATCGATGCGCGTGGTGGGATAGGCGGGCTGCAGGCGGCCGCGCATCCAGATGCCCGCGACGCTCATCCCGCTGGTCTCGCGCAGGCGCGTCTGGCGCACCTCGATGCCCGCGAAGGGCGTGTGCCGGACGGGCACCTCGGCGACCAGCAGGCCGCGGTAATTGCCCACGACGTGCGCCTCGACACGGCCGACGTCCACACGATGCGCGAGATACTCACCGAGCTGGGCCTTGAGGGGCAGCACGTGCGTGGCGCCACTCATATGCAGGATGTCCACCGAGTCCTCATCTTCGACGATGGCCGCGATGGGGAGGTCGGAGGTGACCTCACGGGCCGTCAGCGTGATGTTGGTGTTGGTGGTGTCTTCGCGGTTGACCACCAGCATCCGCGCCCGCTCCGCGCCCACGGCGCGATAGGTCTCGGCGTTGTCGACGTCGCCGGTCACCACTGAAACGCCGTCGCCGGCGAGTTGGGCGGCCTTCGCGGGATCCGGTTCGATCACCGTATGCGGGATGCCGTTGGTCTGCAGGCGGCGGATCAGGCCGATGGCGACGGCGTCGTACTCGGTGATCAGGATGTGATCGCGCACCGCGGCCGACACCTCGCGCGGCGCCCGCATGCGCATCCGGGCCTCGAGCCACGGCGCGTAGAACAGACGAATGAACAGGAACGGCAGCATCACCAGCAGGAACACCACGCCCGAGAGCAGCACCACGATGCTGAACAGGCGGCCGATGTCGCTGGTGAAGGTGATGTCACCGAACCCGAGCGTCGTCATCACGACGAGGGTCCAGTAGAAGCCGGTCACCCAGGAATGAGACTGCTGCTCGGCCCGTTCCATGATGACGTGGAACAGGACCGCGTAGAGAGAGACCAGGGCCGCGAGAAACGCGATGTACCGCAGGAGGCTGCGGACGTTGGTGCGCAGTTCGCGCTCGGAGAACAGATAGGCGAGCTGACTGGGGAGGAACTTCATGCGTCTGCGGAGTGACCAGAGTCTACCAGCGATACAATCGGCCTGCCGCCGGCGCCCGTTGCCGCGCGGCGAGGAGGCATCGGTGGACGACGGGCAACGGCTTCACGACGCTCGCCCGGAGCGAACCGGCCTGGCCGCCCTCGCGCTGCTGGCCGCGCTGGCCGCGGGACTGTCGCCGGGCGCCGCGCGGGCGGTGTCCGCGCAGGAGCTCCGCTACGAGCACCGCGTGGTGGTGGCCACCACGTCGCCCGATCGCGAGCTGGACGTCGAAGCGAGCCTCGCGCGCAACGTCAACCAGTTCGCGGCTCTCGGCTTCGAGGTTGGCGCCATCGTCGGGGGCGACGGCCGGCTGGTGGATCCGCTGCTCGAGCGGAAGCCGTACGCGGCCGGTCTCGTGGACCACGGCGGCCACGTGTTCGTGATCATGAGCCGGCCCGTCGGGCGTCCGTCGCCCCCGCGCGAGTATCGGTTCCTGCACGCGCGCACCGCGCTGGGCGTGGAGAAGATCGTCGCGGGTTACGGCCAGGAAGGGTTCCGCCTTGCCGTGACGGCCAGCGAGGGTGGTTACGTCCATGCGGCGTTCGAGCGCGGCGACACGCCGGCGGGGCTGGATTATCGTGTCTACCGCACGTCCGGGCGCAAGGGATGGGACATCCGGTTCCTGGAGGATGCCGATACCCGCGCCCGCGCCACGCGCGTGATGCCCATGACGCTCGACTCGTGCCTCGTGGAGCTGGGCGCGGCCGGAGGCTCTCCCGCGGACTTCGCCTGGGAAAGCGACAAGATCCACCAGCGCTCGCGGCTGGAAGCGCGGCTGAAGATGCGCGCCGAGCAGGGCTTCCGCGTGCAGCTCGTGCGGATGCGCGGCACCGATCTCGACGTGGCGCTCCTCAAGCCAGCCGCGTGGGATGGCGCCGTGGTGCAGCCCGCCCTGGACGACGGCCCGTGGGGCATGCCGTGCGGGCGCGGTGCCATCTCGGGCGCCGACTTCTTCAGCGATGGCGACGTGTAGTGCGTGGCCGAGGACCCGCAGGGCCCCATCAGCAACCAGGGGTTCGACGTCGTCGTGCGCCCCGAATCGGCTGCCGGCAACCTGCTGATGTTCGGCCGGCCCAGCTGCGAGGTGCGGGATCGACTGGCGACGTCACGCTCTGCCGCCACGCGCATCGCTCGCGCGATGCAGCTCGAGGACGAGCTGAGCCGCAAGGTCGCGGCCGGCGACCGGGTCACGCGCGCGTTCGTCGGCGCGCCTGAGGGGCGCGACGCCCGGCTCGTGGTGTTCACCTCGAGATTGCCCCCGCCGCCGCCGGGGTCCGCCCCCGCGGCGGCGAGGCGCGCGCCGCGCCTGAAGCCCGAGATGGACGAGCTGGAACAGCAGCTGCTGTCGCAGCGTGAGGACGAGGTCAACGACCAGCTGGCCCGGGAACTGGCCGCGCTCGACGTGAACGCCTGGGTCGAAATCTACGACGCGCGAGCCGCGCGCTACCTCCTGCTCTCGGGCTGCGCGACTCACCGGACCGACAAGGAGCGCGCCGAGACCCTCGTCAAGCGCCTGGTGAGGACGCCGTACAGCGACTACCGCGTGCGCAACGAGATCATCGTGGACGTGGGGCGGTAGGCACCAGGAACCGGGGCCCGGGACGCGGCATCTAAACGAAGAGGGGGGTGTCATGTCCATCAGGCCGGTGAAGCACGTCAGCGAATCGCAGCCCACCATGGAGGGCGCCGGCGTGCACCTCCGCCGGGCCTTCGGGTTCGGCAAGACCAGCGACTTCGATCCGTTCCTGCTCTTCGACGACTTCCGCAACGAGCGGCCCGACGACTACCTCGCGGGCTTCCCCTGGCACCCGCACCGCGGCATCGAGACCATCACCTACGTGCTGGCCGGCACGGTGGACCACGGCGACTCGCTCGGCAACCAGGGCTCGCTGGGCGCCGGCGACGTGCAGTGGATGACGGCGGGCAGCGGCATCATCCACCAGGAGATGCCGAAGGGCGATCCGCAGGGCCGCATGCACGGCTTCCAGCTGTGGGCCAACCTGCCGCGCGTGCTCAAGATGACGGCACCGCGCTACCAGGACGTCAAGGCGGACGACATCCCGACGATCACGGACGACGACGGCACGCACGTGCGGGTGATCTGCGGATCGTTCTGGGGGAAGCGCGGGCCCGTGGACGGCATCGCGGCCGATCCGCGCTACCTGGACATCTCGGTCGCCCCGGGACGGCGCAAGACCATCCCGGTCGCGCTCGGTGTCAACGCGTTCGCGTACGTGTTCGCCGGCTCGGGCACCTTCCGCGACGCCTCGAACCCGCGCGCAGTGCCGACCGAACTGGTCGGGCAGGGCGACACACCCATCATCACGGATGTGGGGAATCGTTCGCTGGTGGTCTTCGATCGCGGCGACGAGGTCACCGTACAGGCGGGGGACCAAGGGATCCGCTTCCTCCTGGTGTCGGGCAAGCCCATCGAGGAACCGGTGGCCTGGTACGGCCCCATCGTGATGAATACCCAGGACGAGCTGCGAGAGGCCTTCGCGGAAATCCGCGAGGGCACGTTCATCAGAAAGTGAAAGCAATCAGAAGTGAGGAGCGGGCGAGGCGTGCCCGTGCCTCACTTCTCACTTCGTACTGCTGGCGTGTCACTTCTTCAGCGAAGCCTTCACCGTCGACTGCGTGGCCGCCAGCGCGCGGGCGATGATGCAGCCGGTGCGCGTCTTCTCGGCCTGCTCCTGGAAGACGGCGCCGTCAACGCCCGGCACGTCGGCCACGACCGTCAGGTCGATACGGTTGATGAGGAAGCCCTTGTCGTCCTTCCCGAGCTGCACGTCGGCGGTGGTGTGCACGCTGTTGGCCACGAATCCCATGCCGGCCAGCGTGTTGGCGAGCGCCATCGAATAGCAGCCGGCGTACGCCGCGCCGAGCATCTCCTCGGGGTTCGCGCCCGGCTTGTCCTCGAATCGTGACGTGAACGAGTAGTCGCCCTCGTACGCGCCGCTGCCGAACTTGACGTGCCCCGACCCGCCCTTGAGGTCGCCCTTCCATTCCGCCGTAGCCTGACGTGCCATTCGGATCCTCCTCGATGAGTGCCGTGAAGTCTCCCATCGTAGCAGGTCCCGGACGGCGGGCGGTGGCGGGCTACTTCGGCGCGATGTCCTTGACGATGATGAGCTTCTCGCCCGGCTTGATGAGGCCGAGGTCGCGGCGGGCGATGGCCTCGATGGCCGTGGGGTCTTCCTTCAATCGCCGCGCGTGATCGCGGAGCTGCTTGTTGTCTTCGCGCGAGCGCTCGAGCGAGCGCTCGACCGCGGCCGACTCGCGCCGCGCCTGCAGCAGCGCCAGCAGGCCCTTCTCGCCGACCAGCGCGTCGACGACCAGCACGGCCGTCACCGAGATGAGCAGGTAGCGGACCAGCCGGCGTGCTCGTCCGGGGGGACGGGTTGGCGGGGCCGGGGCGCCCGATAGCCGGGGCGGCCGGTCGATGGTGGTGTCGGGCACCATCATCGATCCTCCGAGCCGGTCCGGGCAGGAGGTTGTGCGGCGCCGAGGCCCAGATAGTCCTCGAGGGCCCGGATGAGCACCGAGCGCAGGTCCGAGCGCTCGTCCATCGCCCGAATCTTCGCTGCCCGCCAGAGCTCGCCCGGGAGCTCGACGGTGGTCTTCACCGTATCGCTGTCGGTCCGTTTTACCGCCACCGCGGGAAGCAGTCTAGGCTTGAACACAGGCATACGGCAAGACTTATCCGTGGGTATCCGCGCCCAAACTTATACATGAATACGTAGATACGTGCAAACCTTTTTATGGATAGACGGTTTTACGGGTATACTTCGGGCCGTGAGGTGACACACTTTGGCACGTCAGCAGCCTGACCCCTTGCTCGTCCTGACGACGATTCCTCTCGACTTCGACGCCGACGCGTTCTCGGGGACCCTGCTGGCAGAGCACCTGGCGGCCTGCGTCAGCGTGTTCCCGCCAATGGTCTCGACGTACCGCTGGCAGGGGCGGGTGGAATCGGCGAGCGAGCGGCAAGTGGTGATCAAGACCACGAGGCCGCGGCTGGAAGCGCTGGAGCGTCGGATCTCAGAGCTCCACCCGTACGAACTCCCGGAACTGCTCGTCGTGGCGGTGAGTGGCGGCGCCAGTTACCTGGCGTGGCTGGCGGGTGCGGTCGGCGAGGATATCGATGGCGTGAATCGTGAACCGTGAGACGTGGGGCCTTCCACCCTACGTTTCACTTCCGGCTTTGGGCGTCGCGATGCCGTCGCCCGCCAGGTGTTCCTTCAGGCGGGCGAGGTCCAGGGGCTTGGTGAGGAACAGCGCGCCGAGCTTGGTCGCTTCCCTTCGGAGCACAGGATCGTCGAACCCCGAGACGACCAGCCACTGCGTACCGGGGCTGCGCTCCTGCGAGAAGTGAATGAGCTGCAGGCCGTTGTAGGTACCGAGCCGGACGTCCACGATGACGACCGCAGGCGTTGCGCCCGCGAGGTACGCGCGCGCGTCCTCGAATGAGCGGAACGTCACGGTGTCGTGGCCCCAGTGACGGACGATCTGCTCGACCGCCGCCAGGCAGCTCACGTCGTCGTCGACGATGACCACCGGACCCCGACCCTCGGTCGTTCCCGGCGCGTGTTCCTGCGCCATGATCCGTTCCATCTGACCGGTTATCCTGCCACCGCGACCGGTGTTCTGGGCACATTACTCGAATTGGCCCGCGAGGGAATAGTCCGAAAACGCTGGAACGGCAAGTGGCAGTTGTGCTTCCGCAGGAAGCCGAGGAACCGCTTGTAGTCCTCGTTGGGCATGTTGTAGAGCGCCACCAGGAGGCGGTAGTTGCCGTTGGTGCTCTCGAGGCCAATTTCGATGATGCGCCGCAGGTCGTCGCGCGTCAAGTCGCGGGACATGAAGACCGGATAGACGACCGACCAGAACGATTCGCCCTGACGCAGCATGCGCTGGGTCATTTCCTCGACCTGTGCCGAGTGGGACGGTGCCGGGGCCCCGGCCGCACCCGACTGGGGCCGGCTGGCCGGCTTCAGCAGTTCGCTGGGCAGGTCGGCGGGCCGCAGGACCGGGCCTACCGACTTGAGCGCGATGCGTTCGGTCACGTTGCGCAGTTCGCGGATGTTCCCCGGCCAGCGGTAGGCGAACAGGAGGTCGAGCGCCGCCTGCGATACTTCCGGCTGTTCCACGCGATGCTGCTCGCAGTAGTACGCCAGGTAGTGATTGAAGAGCAGGGGCACGTCCTCGATGCGCTCGCGCAGCGGGGGAATGGTCATCCGGATGACGTTGAGACGGAAGAACAGGTCCTCGCGAAAATTGCCCGCGGCGAGCTCCTTCGGCAGGTCGCGGTTGGTGGCCGTGATGAGCCGCACGTTGACGCGGGCGTGCGAGCGGTCGGCGCCGATGCGCTGAATCTCGCCCGTCTCGAGGAAGCGGAGCAGGACGACCTGCATGCGGGGGCTCATCTCGCCGACCTCGTCGAGGAAAACGGTGCCGTTGGGCGCCATCTCGAGCAGGCCCGGCTTGTCGCGATAGGCGCCGGTGAAGCTGCCGCGGACGTGGCCGAACAACTCGGACTCGAGGAGCGAGTCCGGCAGGCCCGCGCAGTTCACGGTGACCAGCTTCGCGGCCGCGCGTGCGCTGCGCTGGTGGATGAGCCGCGCGACGACTTCCTTGCCCACGCCGGTCTCGCCCGTGATGAGGACCTTGGCGCCCGAACGGGCGGCGCAATCGATGTCGGCCAGGATGTTGCGCACGGCCTCGGACTGTCCGAGCAGCCGCACTTCAGAGTTCGGGGAAACAGACACCGGAGTCCTCCTCACCACGTGAACGAGTTCGAGATGGCCTGAACCCTGGTGATCAATGCGCGTATCCTACTGCAACAAGCGAGACAAATGTCAACTATTTTTGCTCAATAGTCATATCGTGTCGTAAATAATCCGCGTTTGTCGTTGGCAATGGTGGTAAAAAACGTGCATCTAAGGGCAAATTGCGCTCTTGTGAGTCGGCAGTATTTGTGGTCCTTTGAGTGACTCGAGCGACCTCTTCGGGCAGTCGCCGGTCGATTCCGCGCCCCGCTCGCGCCGAAGTCGCGCAATCTGACGATTATCTTCGTGAAAGCAATGACCTTCCCACGACTTTGTCGGGCCCTAGCCGGGGGCGGCCCTGGCTCTCGTCATCCGGTCATCTCTTGTGAAATCAATGGCTTGCACGCAATTTTCAGGCGGGGCCCGGAACGGGTGGGGACGTTGCTTATCAGCCTCCCAGCGTCGCGGCACCGGAGGACACCGGCCGGCGACAAGGCTGAACGAGACATGAGGCAGAACAGCAACGTCCAGTTGATTGGCACGAGCGCCCCGATCCGCGACCTCCGGTCCGAGGTGGCCAGGATTGCGCGCTCGGACGCCAAGGTGCTGATCACCGGAGAGAGCGGCACCGGCAAGGAGGTCGTGGCCCGCGCCATCGGCGAGAACTCGCTGCGCGCGGCGGCGCCCTTCATTCCCGTCAACTGCGCCGGTCTGCCCGAGAACCTGCTCGAGTCGGAGCTCTTCGGCCACGTGAAGGGCAGCTTCACGGGCGCCTATCGCGACAAGCCGGGCAAGCTCGAGATGGCGCGCAACGGGACCATCTTCCTCGACGAGATCGGCGAGATGACGCCGCGCATGCAGGGCCTGCTGCTGCGTTTCCTCGAGACCGGCGAGATCCAGAAGGTGGGCGCCGAGCAGGTGGCGATGGCGAACAACGTCCGCGTGATCGCCGCCACGAACCGCGACCTGCGTGAGCTCATCACACTCGGGCAGTTCCGCGAGGATCTCTACTTCCGCATCAACGTCATCCACCTGGTGGTCCCCCCGCTGCGAGACCGGCGCGAGGACATCCCGCTGCTCGTCGACCACTTCATTCGCTCGTTTGCCGAGCACGTCACGTCGGGCGACGTGGCGGGATCGCAGCTGCTCGGCCCGGTGGTCACCGAGATCACTCCCGATGCGATGCGGGCGCTGCAGGAGGCGGCGTGGCCGGGCAACGTCCGCCAGCTCGAGAACGTCGTCGAGCGCCTGCTCGTGACTGCGCGGCGCGACCGCATCGATGTGCAGGACCTCCCGCCGGAAGTGCGCGCGCCGTTCCCGAGCCGGAAGCCCATGAAGGAGCGCCGGCGGACGGTCGCCGACGAGCTGTTCCAGAAGCTGGTCAACGACCGCGAATCGTTCTGGACCGTCGTCTACCCGCTCTACATGAACCGGGAGATCACGCGGGCGAACGTGCGCGACCTGGTGCACAAGGGCCTCGAAGAAGCGCGGGGCAACTACAAGATCGTCGCGAAGCTGTTCAACATGGAGCCCCGCGAGTACAAGCGGTTCCTGAACTTCCTGCGGAAGCACGACTGCCAGCTCCCGTTCAAGGAATACCGGCAGTAGTCGTCAGGAGTCGGGAGTCGGGAGTGCCGATGGCAGAACCACGGCGCCCCGCGTGCTACCCGAGCGCCTGGGCGAGGTCGTCCGTCAGATCGTCGACGTCCTCGATCCCCACCGACACGCGCACGAGCCCGTCGGTGATGCCGATGGCGGCGCGCCGTTCCGGCGGCACCGAGGCATGCGTCATCACGGCCGGATGCGAGATGAGCGTCTCCACGCCGCCGAGGCTCTCGGCCAGCGCCATCAGCCGCACCTTGCCCAGCACGCGCCGCGCCGCCTCGATGGATCCGGTGTCGAACGAGATGAGCCCGCCGAAGCCGCGCATCTGCTGCTTCGCCAGCGCGTGCTGCGGGTGCGAGGACAGGCCCGGGTAGATCGTCTGCGTGACCTTCGGGTGCGCGGCCAGGAACTCGGCCACCGCCTGCGCGTTCGCGTTGGTCCGCTCCATCCGCACGGTCAGCGTCTTGGTGCCCCGCAGCACCAGGAACGAGTCCATCGGCCCGAGGATGGCCCCCGCCGCGTTCTGCACGAACCTCATCCACTCCTCGTCGTCGGCGTGCCTGACGATGACGATGCCGCCGACGCTGTCGCTGTGGCCGTTGAGGAACTTCGTGGTGCTGTGCGTGACGATGTCGGCGCCGAGGCGGAGCGGCTGCTGGATGTAGGGGCTGGCAAAGGTGTTGTCCACCACGACACGCACGTCGTGGCGATGCGCAATCTCGCTGGCCGCGGCGATGTCGGTGATGCGCAGCAGCGGGTTGGTGGGGGACTCGAGGAACAGGTACTTCGTCTTCGGCGTCAACGCCGGCTCGATGAGCTCGAGGCGCGAGGTGTCGACGTAGGTGAAGTCGAGCCCGAACTTCCGCCGCACGCGCTCGAACAGCCTGAAGGTGCCGCCGTAGGTGTTGTCGCTCACCAGCACGTGGTCGCCGGACTCGAGGCGCGTGAGGATGGCGTCGATGGCCGCCATGCCCGATGCGAACGCGAAACCCGCGGCGCCGCCTTCGATGGCGGCCAGGTTGCGCTCGAGGGCCATCCGTGTGGGGTTGTGCGTGCGCCCGTACTCGAAGCCCTTGTGCTGCCCCAGCCCTTCCTGGACGTAAGTCGATGTCTGGTAGATCGGCGTGATGATCGCGCCCGTCGTGGGGTCGGGCTCCTGGCCGGCGTGGATGCAGATGGTGCTGAAGCGGGCGGTGTCGGTGAGTTTCATGCGCGGTGTCCGAAAGGGTCAACGATACTCTGATATTATTTTCGCGCGCAAACACGCCCCGCATGACCGTCCCCGAACGTCCGCCCGCGCTGCCGCCCGGTCCCACGCCGTCGCGGGGCCTCGCGTGGCGGCGATGGCTGCTCGGCACCTTCCCCGGCCGATCGCTGCTCATCGGCGTCGTCGTCAAGGCCCTCACGTGGACCATCGAGGCGGTCGGCGGCACGCTGCCGCCCGTCCTCGAGGCCGTCGACATGGTCGGCAGCCTCGCGCTGATCTTCGTGTGCGCCTACGGCCTCACGCGGCTCGTCTTCTGGGCGCGGCGGCGGCTGCTGTGGCGCGTGCGCCGGAAGCTCATCCTCTCGTACGTCTTCGTCGGCGTCGTGCCGGTGCTGCTGGTCATCACCTTCTTCCTGCTCGCCGGGCTGCTGCTGTTCTTCAACGTCAGCTCCTACCTGGTGAAGTCGCGCATCCGCAGCCTCAGCGACCAGGCGCAGTTCCTGGCGCAGACGACGGCCGTGGAACTGCAGCGGAGCCCGACGGCCAGCGCGGCGCTCGAGACGCTCGAGCGGCGGCAGTCGAGCAGCGAGGTCCGGTATCCGTTCCTGTCGCTGACCATCGTGCCGGTCGACGGGCTGACGTGCGGTGGGGAGCCCGCGCGCGCCGTGCGCGTGCCCCGGAACCTTCCGGTGAGCCTGCCGGTCTCGGCCGGACCGTGGTCGCACCTCGACGCGCCGGCGGTCCTGCCCAAGTGGATCACCTGCGACGGGTTCGCGGGCCTGCTGGCCTACAGCGTGCCGCCCACGGCCGGAGATCCGCAAGCCCACACCCGGCTGGTCACCCGGGCGGTCGCCCTGCCGGAGCTGCCGTCGCCCACCTGGGCGGTGGTGCTCGACATCCCGCTCTCGCAGGCCGTCGAGCAGCGCATCACCGACGAGACCGGGATCCGGCTCGGCGAGGTCACGGCCATCCCGTTCGGCACCCGCGAGAACATGCTGCCCGTGGCCGGGCGTTCGGTCGAGCAGGTGCCCGCCGATCCGCTGGGGCGCGACCAGACGCTGTCGCTCACGACGCAGCGCTGGGTGGCGTTCCTCGACTACGTCGACTGGTCCACCGGCACGGCCTCGGGCGCGACGCTGGCGATGCGCATCAACGCGTGGGCCATCTACGAGCGGCTCTCGGCGGCCTCGGCCAGCGTCGGCGAGATGAACTTCGGGCAGGTGCTGCTGGCGTTCCTGGCGCTGGTGGGCGGGCTGTTCCTCATCATCCAGTTCGTCGCGCTCGTCATCGGCCTGCTGCTCGCGCGGCAGATCACCGGCGCCGTGCACGACCTGTTCACCGGCACGCAACACCTGCGCAACCGCGATTTCGCCTACACCATCCCCGTCCGCGCGCGCGATCAGCTGGGCGAGCTCGCCGAGTCGTTCAACGCCATGACCGGCGAGGTCACGACGCTGCTCGGCGAGGTGGCCGAGAAGGGCCGCATGGAGCAGGAAATGCACGCGGCCCGCGACATCCAGCAGAAGCTGCTGCCGCCGGCCCCGAAGGACATTCCCGGCCTCACGCTGGCGGCCTTCTGCGAACCGGCGCGCGAAGTGGCCGGCGACTACTACGACTTCCTGCCCATCACCGACACCATGCTCGGCGTGCTCATCGCCGACGTCGCCGGCAAGGGCCTGGCCGCAGGCCTCTACATGGCGCAGCTGAAGGTGATCGTGCAGTCGCTGGCGCGGCTGCACCACGAGCCTCGCGAGTTCCTCATCGCGGTCAACAAGGTCGTCGCGCAGAACCTGGATGCGAAGAGCTTCATCACGATGACCTACGGCGTCATCGATCTCGAGCGGCGCGAGTTCACCTTCGCCCGCGCCGGCCACTGCCCGCTGATCCACGTGCCCGGCGGCATGCCTCCCGGTCTCGGGCGAGCCGATGTCCTGGCCCCGGACGGCCTGGTCGTGGGACTGAACATCGACAACGGCGAGCTGTTCGAGTCGATCCTCCAGGAGCGCACGATGGCGCTCGACCACGACGACCTGCTGGTCCTGTTCACCGACGGCATCAGCGAGACGATGAACGAGGCGTTCGACTGCTACGGCGAGGCACGGCTGGCAAGAGTCATCGAGCAGTACGCGCACCTCCCGTTCGACCGGTTGCGCTCGTACATCCTGGCCGAGCTGCGCGAGTTCGCGGGCGAGGCCGACCAGCACGACGACATGACCATGATCCTCATGAAGGTCGGATGACCGCGCTGACCGTCGTGTTCCGGACGCACTCCGACATCGAGGCCAATGTCGTCCAGGCGCTGCTCGAGAGCCACGGCGTCGAGTCGGTGCGCACCGCGGGCGCGCCGCCCGGCATGTTCCCGTTCACCGTGAGCACGCTGGGCGAGACGCGGGTCTCGGTGCGCGAGGCCGAGGCCGAAGAGGCGGTGCGCATCATCGAGTCGCACCGCGAGCAGGTGGCGGGCGGGCTGGTCGTGCCACTCCCGCAGCAGCTGACCGCGCTCGAGGCGCGCCTCGGCTACCGCTTCCGCGACCGCGGGCTGCTGGAGCACGCGCTCACCCACAAGTCGAAGGCCCACGAGGACCCGAGCGGCGGGGTGGTGGACAACGAGTCCCTCGAGTTCCTGGGCGACGCGGTGCTCGGGCTGGTCGTCGCCGACGCGCTCTTCCGCTCGTTCCCCACGTACTCGGAGGGGCAGAAGTCGAAGATCAAGTCGAACCTCGTGTCCACGACCGCCCTCGCCGAGATGGCCGAAGGCCTGGGCCTCGGCGAGCACATGATCCTGGGAAGGGGCGAGGAGAAGACCGGCGGCCGTCGCAAGCCGGCGCTGCTGGCCGACACCTGCGAGGCGCTCATCGCCGCCCTCTATCTCGACGGCGGGCTCGAGGCGGCGCGGGCCTTCATCGTGAAGGAACTGGCGCTGCGCATGGACGAAGCGCGCGTGCCCGGGTACTTCGGCCGCGACCACAAGTCGCGCCTGCAGGAGCGGTTGCAGAGCCTCGGCCGATCGCTGCCGTCCTACCGCGTGTCGGCGGAAGCGGGGCCGGAACACCGCAAGCAGTTCTCCGTCCAGGTCGTGGTCGACGACCAACTGCTCGCCGAAGGCGAGGGCCGTACGAAGAAGGACGCCGAGCAGGAAGCGGCGCGCGCGGCGCTCGAGCGCCTGGCGGCGGAGGCCGGCGGCGAGACGGCGTGATCGGTGTCACGGGAACACGACGGGCACGAAGGCCACGAAGCAAGACACACGAAGTTCTTTGAGGGGCTGGCGCGAGAAGTCTTTCCTGGCTGCCCTTCGTGTTCTCTTTCGTGTTCTTCGTGACCTTCGTGTTCTCGGAGACCTCAGTCGATCTCGATGATGCCGACCGATCGGCGATCGCCGGTGGCGACGCGCGCCACCGCCGCCGGTTCGGCCTCGGGCAGGCGCGCCGCCGCGTAGGCCTGCACCTCGCGCGCGACCTCGTCGACCGAGGGGGGCACCGGGCGGCAGTGCAGGCGCACCCAGAGCCGCATCAGCGGATCCGCATAGCTGTACCGTTTCTGCCTGGAGACGATGAGATCGACGTCCTCCAGCCACGACAGGTAGTCCTTCGTCGAGCCTGGCGTGCGCTGCAGGCGCTGCGCGATCTCGGTGAGGGTGAGCGGCTCGTCCTCCGCGAGGATTTCGAGGATGGCCTTGAGCGCGCCGTATCCGCGGGCGCGGTGCAGCCGCAGCTCGTAGCGATAGGCGCACCAGGACGTGAGCGCGCCGTCGGCCGTCAGCAGCGCCGTGAGCGCGCTGATCGGATCCCCGCCGCGCGTGCTCATCGAGGCCGTGGCGTCGCCCATCGCGCGCACGTAGGCCGCGCGGCCGTCGGCGAGCGCCTGGATGGTGCGGCCGA
>DAIRFN010000098.1:14563-16256 GCA_036795065.1 Vicinamibacterales bacterium | reverse complement strand
ACTTCGTGATGCCGATGGACGAGACGCTGGCGGTGGCGGCCATCGACCTCAGCGGCCGCCCGCACACCGTGGTCGACACCGGGGTGAAGGTCCGCCTCGTCGGCGATCTGCAGACCGAGCTGGTGCACGACTTCTTCGAAGGCTTCGCGATGGGCGCGCGCGCCAACGTGCACGTGAAGGTGCTCTACGGCCGCTCGAACCACCACAAGATCGAGGCGTGCTTCAAGGCCTTCGGCCGCGCGCTGCGCGTGGCGTGCGCGAAGGACAAGCGGCTCGCCAGGATGCTGCCGAGTACCAAGGGCCTGCTGTGATCGCGCTCGTGGACTACGGCGCCGGCAACCTGACGTCGGTACGGAAAGCGTTGGCCTTCATCGGCGCGGAGTTCTGGACACCTGCCGAGCCGTCGGAGTTGGCCCGCGCGAGCGGCGTCATCGTTCCAGGCGTCGGCCACTTCGACTCGACCGCGGCCCTCGATGCGCCATGGCGCGAAGCCATCCACGCCGCCCTCGCCCGTTCGGTGCCGCTGCTGGGCATCTGCGTGGGCCTGCAGTGGCTCTTCGAGGGGTCGACGGAAGCGCCGGGCGTCCCAGGGCTCGGCGTGATTCCTGGTGTGTGCTCGCGCCTCGGGGATGATTCCCCCGGCCCCCGTCAGGTTCTGAAAGTGCCGCACGTCGGCTGGAACTCCCTGTCGTTCCCCAGGCCAACGCGGTTGTTCGACGGCATTCCGGAGGGGACGCAGGTGTACTTCACCCACTCCTACGCGGCCCCGGTGGTCCCGGCCACGGCCGCCATCACCACCTACGGCGTGGCCTTCTCGGCCGCGGTCGAGGACGGCCTCGTCTCGGGCGTGCAGTTCCACCCCGAGAAGTCCGGCAATGCCGGCTTGAGAATCCTGCGCAATTGGCTGGGTTCAGTGTGACAGCCATGTTGTCCAAACGCATCATTGCCTGCCTCGACGTTCGCGACGGGCGCGTCGTCAAGGGCATCAACTTCGAGGGCCTGCGCGAGGCTGGCGATCCCGCCGAGCTCGCGCGGCGCTACAACGTCGAGGGCATCGACGAGATCGTCATCCTCGACGTCACGGCCACGCTTGAATCCCGCCAGGCACGCGCGAACACCATTGCCGCCGTGGCCCACGAGATCTTCCTGCCGCTCTGCGTCGGTGGCGGCATCCGCACCGAGGACGATGCGGCGGCGGCCATCGAGGCGGGGGCCGACAAGGTGAGCCTGAACACGGCGGCGCTGCAGAATCCCTCGCTCATCACCACGCTGGCAAGCCGCTACGGCAGCCAGGCCGTGGTCGTGGCCATCGACGCCAGGCGCCAGGATGGGCGCTTCGCGGTGTACGTGCGGAGCGGCCAGGCCGAGACCCCGCGCGGCGCAGTGGACTGGGCGCGCGAGTCCGCGGACCGGGGTGCCGGCGAGATCCTGCTCACCTCCATCGATCGCGACGGGACGAAAAGCGGTTTCGACTGCGAGCTCACCGCCGCTGTCTCCTCCGCCGTGAACATCCCCGTCATCGCCTCGGGCGGAGCGGGAACCTTCGAGCATTTCGCCGAGGTTTTCGCCGAGGGCCTGGCCGACGCCGCCCTCGCCGCCTCGATCTTCCACTTCAACGAGCACAGCGTCGAGGCCTTGAAGGAATTCCTGTCAGCGCGAGGCATCCCGGTCCGTTTGGCAGCGAACGCAGGAG
>DAIRFN010000098.1:0-14463 GCA_036795065.1 Vicinamibacterales bacterium | reverse complement strand
AAGGAATTCCTGTCAGCGCGAGGCATCCCGGTCCGTTTGGCAGCGAACGCAGGAGAACCTGAGAACCATGCTGATCCCTTCCATCGACCTGCAACACGGGCGCATCGTCCAGCTCGTCCAGGGTGAGAAGCTCGCCCTCGCCAGCGATGATGTAGATGCGTGGATCGAGAAGTTCGCGGCCTTTCCCAAGGTCCAGCTCATCGACCTCGACGCCGCGATGTCGCGCGGGGACAACCACGCGCTGGTCCGCCGCATCGCCGCCCGCCTGCCCTGTCGCGTGGGTGGCGGCGTGCGCACCGTGGGCCGCGCGGAGGAGTTGCTGGCCGCGGGCGCACAGGCAGTCATCGCCGGGTCCGCACTCTTCCGAGGGCCGGGCCAGTGGTCCGCGGCCGACGCCGCCGCCGACCCCACGGTCGTCATCAACCACGACTTCGCCCGCGCGCTGGCCGACACCATCGGCCCCCGGCACGTCATCGCCGCGGTGGACTCGAAGGCGGGCCGCGTGGTCATCCACGGCTGGAAGACGGCGCTGCCCATCGGCCCGGTGAGCGCCGTGCACGCCCTCGAGGCCTGGTGCGACGAGTTCCTCTACACGCACGTGGACAGGGAGGGCCTGATGCAGGGGACCGACATGGACGCCATCCGCGCGGTGCGCGAGGCCACCGCGCGGCGGGTGACCGCGGCCGGCGGCATCACCACGCGCGCGGAGATCGACGCGCTGCACGCGATGCACGTGGACGCGGTCGTCGGGATGGCCATCTACACGGGGAGCTTAGCGCTGGAGTGAACCACCAAAGAGAGAAGTGAAAAGTGAGCACGGGCCGGGTGCCCGCCCGACTTTGAACGTTGCGTTTTGAATTTCGAACTCCGTCAGGGTAAGCGTTTACCGCGCACGTAAGCAGCCCCGGCCGACACCAGGATTTCTCGCCTGTAATTGGCGCGCGTCCACTCCCCGGCACTGGTTTGAATCTTGCCTCCTCTCGATCGAGAAGGAGGCAGTACATGTCTGAAGGCTTGTCTTACTACGGGATGGCGGCGCTGGCGCTCGCGCTCGCGATGGGGGCGATCGGCTGCGGCGGCGGTGGCGGGAGCACGCCCACGAGTCCAACGCCCTCCGGTGGAGGTGGGTCGGCGGCAGCCGTCACCATCAACATCGTGGCCACCACGGGGACACAGTCGTTCACGCCGAACCCCGCGGCGATGACCCAGGCGGCGAGCGTCGCGTGGCAGAACAGCGACGGGCTCGTCCATCGCATCGTGGCGAACGACGGATCGTTCGATACCGGGGATATCGCGCCAGGCGCCACGAGCCGGACGGTGCAGCCGTCGGCCGCCGGCGCGAATTATCACTGCTCCATCCACCCGGCGATGATCGGCGCGATTGGCTCGGCCCAGGGCGAGCCGCCTCCGCCGTGCACGGGGCCGTACTGCGACTGACGCGCTACTTCACGGTCTTGACGGCTTCGGTGAGCGCGTCGAGGAGCACGCCATCCCGCTGCTCGGCTCGATCGCGCGTCGTCGGACCCCACGTGTCGTCCAGCTGCGTCATGGTCTCCACCACGCACTGCGTGTCGCAGGCGACGGCGCTCGTCTGCAGCGCCAGGCCCGTGGCCTTGCGCGACAACTGGTTCAGCCACTCGTCGAACAGCCGCGCCTGCGCTTCGTCCGAGCGATCACCGGGGGTCCACTTCAGCAGGCGATCCATCGCCTGGACCACCCGCGGGTCCACCGGCGGCCGCTTGCTGACGCTGAATGAGAGAAGGGTGGACTGCTGCCCCGTAAAGGGCGAGGGGGGCGGATTGCCCTGCTGGACGGTGACGGGCGCGGTGGCGCGCTTCCTGACGTCCTCGAGCAGCGGCACGAGGCTACGCGCCGCCTGCGTGCGAGCCGCAAGGGTGGTGGCGTCCAGCTCGATCGGCTTCGGCTGCTGGCCAGATGCGGCGCCGATGGCGCCGATCAACATGGCGCCGATCACGAGTGAGATGGCTGGGGTGGTTAGGCGGCTCATGATCCCATTATCAGTGACGCTGGCCTAGAATGCGGCATTGCCATGCGCGCCGATCTCATCGCCGCCATCCGTTCGCTCCGCGCCTCGAAGACGTTCACCACCGTGGCGCTCCTGGTCCTGGCCCTCGGCATCGGGGCCAGCACGGCCATCTTCTCGGTGGTCGATGCCGTGGTCCTCCGGGGGCTGCCGTTCGACGAGCACGACCGCCTGGTGGCTGTGGGCGAGCGGCGGCCGCCGCCGGCCGAGCCGGACCCGTCCCGCGACCCATCGGCGCTCACCAGCGTGGCGCCCCAGAACTACCTGGACTGGGCTGCGCAGCAGGACGTCTTCGAGTCGTTCGCCGCCACCGCCGGCGCCGGGTACACCCTCTACGAGCCCGGCTCCGGGCCCGAAGACCTCCGCGCCCTGCGCGCGACCGCGGACTTCTTCAAGGTGCTCCGCATCGCCCCCGTCATTGGCCGACCGTTCACGGTGGAGAACGAAGTGGAGGGCCGCAACCACGTGGTGGTGCTCAGCGACTCGCTGTGGCGCCGCCGTTTCGGTGGCGACCCGGGCGTCATCGGTCAGACCATCCCGCTCGAGGGCAACCGCTACGAGGTGATCGGCGTGCTGCCCCCGGACGTCACCTATCCCGTCGGGGCGGCGCGGGCATCCGATCTCTACGTGCCTTACGTGGTGCCGCCGGACGAGCGCGTGCGCAAGCCGAACTGGATCAGCATCTACCTGCAGACCATTGGCCGCCTGAAGCCGGGCGTCTCCATCGAGCAGGCGCAGGCGCGCATGGACCAGATTGCTGCGTCGCTGCAGGCCGCGCATCCCGAGTGGAACAAGGATTCGCTCGCCGGCGTGCGGTCCCTGCGGGATCACGTCGTCGGCTCGCGGACGAAGTCGTGGATGCTGATGCTGCTGGGCGCCGTCGGCATCGTCCTGCTGATCGCCTGCGTGAACGTGGCCACGCTGCAGCTCGCGCGCGCCACCGCGCGGGAGCGTGAGGTCGGCGTCCGCGCCGCGCTGGGTGCCGGGCGCTGGCGCCTCATCCGTCAGCTCCTGGTCGAGAACGTCGTTCTCTCACTGGCGGGCACCGCCCTGGCGGTGCTGCTGGCCTGGTGGGGCGTGCAGGTCCTGAAGGGATCCATGCCCGACGGCGTGGCGCGCGTCAGCGCCATCGCGCTCGATCTGCGCGTGCTCGCCGTTGCCGCCTTCTCTGCCATCGTCACCGGCGTGCTGTTCGGCATCGCGCCGGCCATTCACTTGTCGAAGCCCGACCTCACCCACGCGCTGAAGGACGGCGCCCGCGGCACCGTTGGTGCGGCCCGCCAGCGCGTGCGCAGCGCGCTCATCGTCGTCGAAGTCGCCCTCGCAGTGGTGCTGCTCGTGGGGGCGGCGCTCTTCATCGGCAGCTTCGTCACCTTGATGCGCATCGAGCCCGGCTTCGACACCTCGAACGTGCTCACGGCCCAGGTGTTCCCCCGCTTCGACCCGAACGGGCCGCCGGGCGACAACACCGCGAAGTTCCAGGAGATCGTGGATCGACTCAGCGGCGCACCGGGCGTGGTGCACGCGTCGTACGTCATCGGCGGCATGCCGCTCGGCACGGCCATGAGCTCCACCACGCTCACGGTGCCGGGGGTCGAGATGAGCCGCGAGGACGCCTCGGTCAGCGTCCGTCGCGTCTCCCCCGAGTATCATCGCGCACTGCGCATTCCGCTCCGCGCCGGCCGCCTGTTCGAGTCTTCGGATCGCGTCGGTACTCAACTGGTCATCATCGTCAACGAGTCGGTGTCGCGCCGCTTCTTCCCCGGCCAGGATCCCCTGGGCCGCTCGGTGAAGGTGAACGACCTGGACCGCACCATCGTCGGCGTGGTCGGCGACATCCATCAGACCAGCCTCGAGACCGATCCGCTTGCCGAGATCTACTTCCCGCTGCTGCAGGGCGGCCGCGGCGCAGGCGAGCTGGTCGTCCGCACCAGCGGCAACCCCTACGACGCGCTGCCCGCGGTGAAGGCCGCGGTTGGCCAGGTGCTGCCCGAGGTCCCGCTCAGGAACGTGAGGACGATGGATGAGGTGCTGGCGCGCCGCGTGGCGCAGCGCAGGTTCAACATGCTGCTGATCGGGTTGTTCGGCCTGTTGGGACTGGTCATCTCGGCGGTCGGCATCTACGGCACGCTGGCCTACGCGGTCTCGCAGCGCACGCGTGAGATCGGCGTGCGCATGGCGCTGGGCGCCTCGCGATCCACGGTGGTTGGCATGGTGCTCAGGAATGCCGGCGCGCTGGTGGCGATCGGTCTCACCCTTGGCGGCGCCGGCGCCTGGGCGCTGTCGGCCACCGCGAAGACGTTCCTCTTCGGTCTCGAGGCGACGGATCCGCGCGCGTTCGTCGCGGCCCTGGCGGCTCTCGCCGTTGCTGCGCTCGTCGCCAGCGTGATCCCCGCCCGTCGGGCCGCCACCGTGGATCCCATGGAGGCGCTCAGGGCGGAGTGAGGATTCGGCCGGGCGTCGGGCTTGTCCGCCGTAGCCTTGGCGAAGGCGGAAGTCGGGAGTCCCTCGACTGCGCTCGGGACAGGTCGGGAGTCGGACCGCCTTCCGCCAGATCTCCGTAGTACGCCCTGAACCCAAGCGGCGTGGCCCACTCGCCGTTGTTCCCGTGCACCGCGCCCGGCACCAGGTCTGCTCGCCAGCGCAGGCCCGTCGGTGCGCGGGCCTCCAGCACGGCTCGCACGCGCTCGAATCCCGCGGTCATCTCGGCGTTCTCCTTCGTTCCGAGGCTCATGTAGAAGAACGACGTGAACCCCGGAGTCGCCGTGAGGTACGTGTCCAGCATCCCGGCGAGGGCCGTGTCCTCGCGCCACAGCGCGGGACTGTGCGCGAAGCGCGCCTGGAAGAAATCCGGATCGGCCATCAGCGACCACGCGACGAAGAGGCCCCCGCGCGAGTGGCCGGCCAGCATCCGGTCGGGCGTCGAGCGAAAACGGCGTTCGACGTCGGGAATCAGCTCGGTCTTCAGGAACGCCAGGAAGCGGTCCGCGCCGCCGCGCGGGCTATCGGGCATGTCCAGATCCATCGCCATCGTCGGCGGCGTGTAGTCGCGCTGTCGCCCTTCGCCGCTCACGTTCGGGATGCCGACGACGATGACGGGCGGCATCAGGCCGATGCGCGCCATCAGCGCCGCGGTGGCAGCGGTATGGATGTCCTGCGACGAGCCGTCGAGCACGTAGACCACCGGGTAACGGCGCGTGGGCTCGGCGTCATAGCCCACCGGCAGGTGCACCAGGATCTCGCGATCCTCGTTCAGCACGGCCGAGCGCAGCGTGGCCACAATCGTTCCTTCGGGGTAATCCTCCTGCCCGAAGTACCACGCCGACAGGACGGCGACGCCTGCAATCGAGACCAGCCAGGCGACGACCAGGGCGGCGATGGCTCTCCAGGTCATGGAGGCATCTGACCCGGGCCGGCCGCGGATTGTTTCAGCGAGTGGAAGATCCGGCTGTCGCCGGGATCGCCGACTGCACCCACGCGTCAATCCGGCTCGACATGTACGGGAAGAACGGGTTCCAGCCGACGCGCATCAGCGTGTCGATGGGCACGGTCAGGACCGCCTTCTCGCCGCGTGGGCTCAATCGACCGAGCGACACCGATTGCCCGCCGCCGGCGGGGGGCTCGCTGCCATAGACAGGATCGTCAGGCGGAAACGGCAGCGCGATGTGGGAAAGCGAGAACACCTGCGGAGGCCACTGAAGGCCCAGCGGTTCGTCCACGATCTCCGTTGAACCGGGCGGCACGGACCTCGTTCGCACGTCCAGCGTGTCGGCCTTCACGTTCGTGACCAGCGTCCGTCGGTAGGCACGCGGCGCGCCGGCCGCCAGCTGCCCCACCAGCGCCGCATCTTCCGGCCGGATGTATGGCTCCAGCCCGGACAGGCGATTGATGTCGAACACCACCAGCTCGTGCTGGTTCCCGCGGAGCCGATCGAAGAGGCCGTACACCACGGCCGAGGTACTGACGGTGGCATCCACGATGGACTGGAATGCCAGGATGGGCGGGAGCTTCTCGATGGTACCGCTGGCTGCCGCGGCGGCCAGCTCCGATTGCAGGCTCGACGACACGCGGAAGCTCTGCCGCGCGGCATGGGCCGGGAACGAGTTGAACTTGAACGGGTTGTATTCCGGGACCACGTCCAGCCACCGCGCCTTCTCGAAGAACGGCAGCGGGCCGAGCGCGCTGATCGCGCGCGCCAGCCGGGCCATGGGGCTGACGCCGATCATCGGCGAGATCAAGACGATACGCCGGGGGGCGGGCAGCCGGGAGTCGGCGGCCGCCTCGAGCGCGTATCGCAGCACGAGTGCGCCGCCGTTGGAGTAGCCGACGAGGACGAGCGGGCGATCGGGGCCCATCGCGCGCTGGAGATGCCGGGCCCCCATCCGGACCGCCGCCATCCAGTCCTCGGCCACCGAGTGCGTAAGCGCGGCCGGCACAGTGCCGTGACCGGGCACCCTCAGCGACAGGGTCCGGAATCCGCCGTCGGCCAGCACCTGCGCGATCGCACGCATGCTGTAGGGTGAATCGGTGAGCCCGTGCACCAGCAGCGCGCCGCCGCGCACCTCGGCGGGCACGGTCTCGACCGTGCGGTTCCAGTCGCGAGCGGCCCGCCGCGGTGAGCTGATGCTCAAGGGATCGTACCGGTTGGCCACGACCCCGGCTCCACGCGCGGCGCCCGCCGCCGCCTCTGCCGTGTCCCTGACGTAGGCGAACGCCCGCTCCTCGCGTTCCAGGTACTGCTCCAGGGTGAAGGACTCACCCATTTCGGCCGCACGCGGTTCCGCATCGGGCGCCAGGCGATGCCAGGGGTGCAGGTCTGGCACGAGCATCACAGCCTGGATGCCGCCGCCCACGATCACCGTGGCGGCGATCAGAACCACCGCCCAGGCGAGGCGAACGATCCACTTACGCATGCGCCTCCCGGGAGGGCGCTGCGTTCCCGAGCACGTTGCCGCCGTAGCGCTCCGCGAACAGGCTGCCGGCCAGCGCCAGCACGGCCGCACCAATCATCAGGTACGCCGGCGAGACCGGCGATCCGGTATCGCGGATGAGCGACGTGGCCGCCAGCGGTGCCATGCCGCTGAACAGCGTGAAGCTGACGTTGAAGACCAGCGCGACGCCCGTGAAGCGGATGCGCGTCGGGAAGAGATCCGTGAGCAGCACGGCGAACGAGCCGTTGGTCAGGCCGGCGCAGAGGCCCGCGACGACGAGCACGGGCGTCAGCGGCATCCCGCGTGACTCCAGCACCGAATAGAACGGGATGGCGAAGACCAGCAGCAGCGTGACGCCGGTGCGCAGCAGGTAGCGCGGCGGGATGCGATCGCCCAGCCACCCAGCCAGCAGGATGCCGAGCGCCGAGGCCAGCACGCCCAGCGTCTGCGAGACCACGGCCTCGCGCGGGTCGTACTTCAGCACGGTGGACAGGTACGCCGGCAGGTGCGAGAAGAAGAGGCCGTTGAAGCAGGCGGTGCCCGCGAGGATGGCGCTGCCCACGAAAATCGGCACGGGGTGCGTGCGCAGCATCTCGGTGAAGGGCTGGCGCGACACCAGGCTCTTCATCCGCTCGAACTCCGGCGACTCCTCGAGCGAGCGGCGCAGCCAGAAGCTGAGCACGCCGCCAAGGCCGCCCAGCACGAACGCGATGCGCCAGCCGTAGAGCGGCACCATCTCGGGATCCAGGAATGTCCGCACCGAGATGCTCACGCCCGTCGCCACGGCAACGCCCATCGTCACGCACGCGAACACCACGCCGCACACCAGCGGCGCGATGCGCGGCGCGGTCTCCACCACGTAGGTGAGCGCGCCCGGCAGTTCCCCACCAAGGCAAAAGCCCTGCACCAGGCGCAGGATCACCATCAGCGCGCTGGCCGCCACGCCCCATTGCGCGTAGGAGGGCACGAGGCCCATCCCGAGCGTGGCGCCCGACATGACGAACACCGACCAGATGAACACCTTCCGTCGGCCATACCGATCGCCGTAGTGGCTGAGGACGATGCCGCCGAGGGGGCGGGCGAGGTAGCCGGCGGCGAAAGCCGCGAACGAGGCCATCAGTGACGCGATAGGTGACGCGGAGGGAAACACCGCGTCGGCGATGTCCCTGGCGAAGATGCCGAAGATGACGAAGTCGTAGAACTCGAGGGTGCCGCCGAGGCTGGCGAGCAGCACGAGTCGCCAGCCTGCGGCGCCGATGCGATCTGTTGGGGGCGGAGCGGTGACGGACGAAACGCCGGATGGGGACATCAACGCGCGATTGTATCAGCGCATCTTCGCGAGGGCGGCCAGCAGGGTCTTCCGCGCAGCCTCACCGGTGGATGTGGGGCTTGCCTCCATCGACAATGCCGCGTGCAGGCTGCGCATCACCTGCTTTGCGTTCTCGATGACGGCGAAGCGGCGGGCGTCCACCTGCGGGCCGCCGGCCCACAGGGCGCGGTGTGCCTCCACCCATTGCGTGGTCCACGCCTCGAGCGCGGCACCGTCCGCATCCGCGCGGCGCACCACGGAGTGAAGCGCGAGGGCCAGGCGATCGTTCTCGCCCCACTGGAACACGCTGTCCGAGGTCTCCAGCTTCGCCCGCGCGGCGTCCAGGAGCCGCGTGTCCGTGCCGGCGCCGAGCTTCGGGTTGCGCGCCAGGAACTTCAGCGCGTCCGCGGTATGCGCGACGGAGTGCATCCAGCCGCGCGTGGAGTCGAAGCCACGGAGGTCGCGCTCGCGCGCGAAGTAGTCGAGCATCCGATCGAAGAACGCGCGCACCTCGGGCGCCTCGAGGAACGGCGCCGAGAGATCCGCGGCCGCGACCACCGCGAGGCAGAGCGCGGAGAACGATCGCCGAAACACCCCGTCGGTCCCGCTCTCGCCGAGCCCCTCGGCCAGGTTGGCCGTCCACATCCTCATCACCGCGCGCAGGTCCTCGGGCGACAGCGCCTTCTCGCCGAGGATCCACCTCTCCGCGGCGCCGTAGGCCACCTCGTCCCGCAGCACCGGATCGGGCGATGCAAGAAGGGCGTTCATCTCTTCGAGCAGACGCCTCGCCGGAACGCCCTCGGGCCGGGTGAATCCCGTCCGGGCCATCTCCACCCATGCCTCGCGCGGGCGCGGCGGGGCGGACTGGGCGACGGCCTGAAGCGGCAGCACGGCGAGCAGCGCCACCAGACCGAGCGTGCGGGGAATCCGGTGTGGGCTCGACTGCCACTGGATTGGAGTGCCGGACCGGATGCGCATGTGGCCGCTACCTTACAGCATCGCAAGCAAGACCTCCGAACCTCAGAACCCCAGAACCTCCGAACCTCAGAACCTCGTTATGATGCCCCCATGACACGTCGACGCGCGTTCGTGCTCCTCCTGACCGCGCTGGCCTGCGGCGCAATCACCTCCGCGCAGCAGGCCGGGACCCTGCAGGTCACGCTCCTCGGCACCGGCAACCCGCGCCCCTCCATGGAGCGGTTCGGACAGGCGATCCTGGTGGAGGCGGGCACGCAGCGCATCCTGATCGACGCTGGTCGCGGCGCGGCGCAGCGGCTGTTCGAGATCGGCGCGCGCGATTCGCTCGTCGGCATCGACGCGGTGTTCTTCACGCACCTCCACTCGGACCACGTCGTCGGCCTGCCGGACGTGTGGCTCACCAGCTGGGTGTTCGGCCGCGCGAGGGCGCTGGAGGTGGTCGGCCCGCCGGGCACCGCCGAGATGAGCGGCCACCTGGCGCGCGCCTTCGAGTGGGACATTACGATGCGGACGAAAGACGAGGGGTTCCCGCGCGAGGGCGTGCGGCTGGCGGCGAGGAACGTGCCGCCGGGTGTGGCCTTCGAGCGCGACGGACTGCGCGTGACCGCCTTCGCCGTCGATCACGGCGGCGTCACCGCGCCGGCGTATGGATATCGCGTGGACTACCGCGGCCGCTCGGTGGCCGTGAGTGGCGACACGGTCAACTTCGAGCCCATCGTCGATCACGCGAAGGGGGTGGACGTGCTGGTGCACGAGGTCATCAGCCCGGAGGTGGAGATGCGACGCGCACAGGTGCCGGATCCGGACGCCGTGAAGCGCATCCTGGCCCACCACACGAGCCCCGAGCAGGTGGGCGCGCTCTTCAGCCGCGTCAAGCCGCGGCTCGGCGTCTTCTCGCACGTGGTCCCGTCGCCGGCCACCGCCGAGGACGTGATCGGCCCCGCACGTCGCACGTACAGCGGGCCGCTGGCCGTCGGCTACGACCTGATGACGATCGTGATTGGCGACACCGTCGAGGTGTTTCCACGCAGAACGCTGAGCGACAAATAGGGGTCGATCGCCATGTCCCACCCTCGCGCACTCGTCCTCGTCCTCGTTCCCCTGGCAGTCCTCACGGCCCACGCACAGCAGCCGCGGTTCGAGCTGGTGCAGCCCGAGCTGTTCGCCGCCTCGGGCGGGCAGCCCAACGCGTGGGCCGACTTCGACGGAGACGACGATCTCGATCACTTCGTCGGCTTCAGGCAGGACTCGGCGAACAGGCTCTACCAGAACGACAACGGCCGGTTTACCGACGTCGCCCTCGCGATGGGCGTGGCGGACGTGACCGACACGCGAGCGGCGGCCTGGGGCGACTTCGACACCGACGGGGATCCCGATTTGTTCGTCGGCTTCACCCGCAGGTCGAACCTGCCGGCGAGGCTCTATCGCAACAACGGGCCCGGCAAGCCATTCACGGACGTCGCCGTCTTGATGGGTGTCGAATCAGTCGGCGAGACTCGCCAGCCATCGTTCATCGACTACGACAACGACGGCGACCTGGACTTGTTCGTCGCCCTGCGCGACGCGCCGAACCTGTTGTTCCGGAACGACGGCGCGCGTTTCACCAGCGTCGGGAAGGAGCTCGGCGTGGACGATCCGCGCCGGACCGTGGGCGCGGTGTGGTTCGACACGGACGTGGACGGCGACCTCGACGTCTTCGTCGCCAACCAGAACGGCGACCTGAACGGCCTGTTCAGGAACGACGGCGCCAGGTTCGTGGACGCGGCCGCTGCGCTCGGCGTCGACGCCGCGGGACGCGCGCCGACCTCCGGGAGCAACGGCCCGAGCGTGGCCGACTTCGACAACGACGGCGACCTCGATCTCTTCGTGGCGAGCTATGGGCCCAACTACTTCTATCGCAACGACGGTCCCGGCAGGTTCACCGAGATCTCGGCCGCGGTGGGCCTGAGTGGCGGCGCGCTCGCCACGCCCTCGCGCTGGGGCGACGTCGACAACGACGGGAAGATCGACCTCTACGTCTCGTCCTACATCGACAAGCCCGTGAACGAGCGCGACTTCCTGTTCAGGAACGAGGGCGGCCGGTTCACCGACGTGATCCCCGAGCTGCTCCTGAAGCGGGGCGCCACGCACGGCATCCAGTGGGTGGACTTCGACCGGGACGGCGACCTCGATTTCTCGGTCGCCAACAACAACCCGAATGGCACCCACTCGCTCTATCGCAACCTGCTGCCGCCGGCGCTGGCGTCACGCTCGGTGCAGGTGATGGTCCTCGATTCGCGCGGGCGCGCCACGAAGGCCGGCGCCGAGGTGCGCGTCTACGCCGCCGGGACGCGGAAGCTGCTCGGGATGGGGATGGCGGACAGCGGCGGCGGCTACTGCGCGCAGAACGTGGTGCCCGTGCACGTGGGCCTGGGCACCGACGGGGCCGTGGACATCGAGGTGACGACGATGGGGAAGGACGGGCGCGTGGAGATGCGGGTGGAAGACGTCTCGCCGGCCGCGAAGGCGGGATCCGCGCTGGTGGTTCGGGTCCGCCCCTGATTCCTGATTCCTGATTCCTGATTCCTGATTCCTGATGGATCGCTACAAGTACGCCACGAGCTTCACGAGCGCTCGACCCAGCGTCTCGGCGATGGCCTCGACGAGCGGAAGCACGCTGCTGTCGGCGGCCACCTCGCCTGCGACCTCGGGGTCGGTGACCAGCAGCCACGTCCCCACCGCGGCCACGGGCGCCAGAGTGGCGGCCACGATTCCCGCCGTGGTGGTGGCGGTGAAGAACCAGGAGCGGTGGTGACGCTGGACGGGTCGGTCCATGGGGAACGTGCTCACCTCTCGTTAGAGCGAGACTCGTGCCAGAAAGTTACGGGGCGCTTAACCTGTTCCACCGTCTGGGGTTAGGGCGCGGAAAGGGCAGCACGCCGATCGCGAGAGGTGTCCGGTCGTGGGACGCGCCCGTCCCACTCCAAGTCCAAGGTCCAACGTTCAAGGTTGGTCGTGACGAGCGCCGTCTGCGCCCGGATGGTCGGGCGGGTCCCGGTGCTGGCCACGACCATCTTGAACTCTGCAGGTTGAACCCTGCACGGTGCCGCTAGGCGTAGGTGTAGCCCAGGGCGCTGATGTCCCTGGTCTGCGTCTCCGTCTCCGACCACGGGTCCATCACCGCCGCCGCCCCGGCCAACGGCGGGTTCTGTCCCGCGTGCGAGGCCTGCCACACCGACCACAGGCGGTCGATCTCGGCGTGGTGCATCCAGAACACCGGGTCGCACGGCGCCGTCAGGATGCTCCCCATGCTGCCGCCGACCCACACGTGCCCGGAGTTGTGCACACCCTCCAGCGCCGCGCCGAAGGGGTTGAAGGTGGCATTGGCCAGCGCGGCCGCCACGGCGGCGGCGTTCGGGAGCGTGGCAAATGCCCCGATGTTGCGCGTCACCGTGTGCGGGCCGCTCGCCAGGTTCACGGTGGGCGTGAAGCCCAGCAGCCACGACGGGAACGCCTGCTCCTCGCTGGACTTCCAGTACGGGATGCACACGGTGGGGTCCACCATCATCAGCAGTTCCTCGAGCCGCAGCAGGTAGATGCGGTGCCACGGCAGGAAGCGAGGATTGCCGTGCGGCTGGTGTGCCGCGTTCGAGTGGATGTCCACGAGTGGGCCCAGCGCGTTCGACGCGTTCACCTGAGTAAAGGCGTTCAGAAAGCGCGCCTGCTCGTCCGTCGTGAGCGCGCGGTGGTCCTTGCGGACGCACAGCTCGGGCTTCGGCTCCTCGCACGTCTTCGGGGGCTTGTAGTCCTCCTTGCGAGGCTTGAAGCAGAGGTGATCCAGCGGATGCGGAACGTACGCGGGCGGGCGCTTCGTCGCGTAAGTGCCGTAGATACGCTCGTCCGGATACCGTGGGTTGGGTGGCAGTTCCGTCGGATGCTCCGGCGGGTGCGAGTAGTCCGGGTTGTGATACGGCGGTGGATGGTGTCCATGCGGACGATGTCCACCGCCGTGCTCGTGTCCGCCTTGCGGATGCCCGGCGTGCCCGGGCCCGTGGCTCGGCCGTTTCTTTGCCATTGGTGTTGCTGCTCCTGCCACGCGAGGTGCGCGGCATCAAATTGGTGATAGCCAGGGCCTGGGCGTTTCAGCACCTTTGAACGGTGAACCCTGAACTCCGGGTGGCAGCCGTTGAGTTGCGTTTGACAGCCGGCTGCCTATAATAGGCAACCTGGAGGTTGCATATATGATCGCGTCCAGCACCGACCGCATCGAGAAGCGCGCGGTCCTCAAGGCCCGCCGCGCGCGCGTCTGGCGTGCCATTGCCGACTCGCAGGAGTTCGGCACCTGGTTCCGCATGGTGTTCGACGGGCCGTTCGTGGAGGGCAAGACCGTCCGCGGCCGCGTCACCTATCCGGGCTACGAGCACGTGGAGGGGGATCTCCAGATCGTGCGGATCCAGCCCGAGAGCTACTTCGCGTATCGCTGGCACCCGTATGCCGTGGACCCCAAGGTGGATTACTCCGGTGAACCCACCACGCTCGTCGAGTTCCGGCTCGAGGACGCCGGCGCGCACACGGCCCTCACCATCGTGGAGTCGGGCTTCGACCAGATTCCGGCCCATCGCCGCGCCGAGGCCTACCGCATGAACGACGGCGGCTGGGCCGGCCAGGTGACGAACATCACCGAGTATGTCGAGACGGCTTGAACGCACCAGGCGCGCGGTCGCCGACGCCTCGCTGATCTTCGCGGCGCTCGGGGACCCGACGCGCCTCGGCGTGGTGGCGCGACTCTCCACCGAGGGGCCGCTCTCCATCACGCGGCTGAGCGAGGGCGCCGGCGTCACGCGGCAGGCCATCACCAAGCACCTCGAGACGCTGGCCGGGGCCGGCCTGGTGCATGACGTCCGGGTGGGGCGCGAACGGATCTGGGAGCTGGAGACACGGCGGCTCGACATCGCGCGGCGCGAGCTGGACCGGATCTCCGCGGAGTGGGATGCGGCGATTGGCCGCCTGAAGGCCTTTGTCGAGGAGGAGCGATGAGTGCAACCGTGCGACCGTTTCTGATGTTCGAGGGCCGGGCCGAAGAGGCGATGAAGACGTGGGTGTCGCTGGTGCCGGGGAGCGAGATCCTCGAGATCAAGCGCTACTCCGCCGGCGGGCCGGCCATGGAAGGCTCCGTGATGCGCGGCATGGCCTCGATAGGCGGCCAGGTGGTGCAGTGCACC
>DAIRFN010000370.1:0-4702 GCA_036795065.1 Vicinamibacterales bacterium | reverse complement strand
CGGACACGAGCTGGCAGGGTGCCTCGTTCAACCACGCAACCGTCTTCGCGCTGGTCGGGCGGCACGCGCAGGCGGCGTGCGCGACGTGCCACCGCAACAATGTCTATCGTGGCACCCCGCGCACGTGCGTGGGCTGTCACCAGGACCAGTACAACCGCACCAGCAATCCTCCGCACGCCTCATCGGGATTCCCGACCACGTGCGAAAGCTGCCACCGCGCGACGGACACCTCGTGGAACCAGGCCACGTTCAACCACCGGTTCCCGATCACGTCGGGACCGCATCGTCAGAGCTGCAACACGTGCCACCAGACGTCCACGGCCACTTTCACGTGCCTGGTCTGCCACGACCACTCGCAGTCGGAGATGGACAGCAAGCACCGCGGACGGGCCGGCTATCGCTACGACTCCCTCGCCTGTTACAGCTGCCATCCCCAGGGGAGGGACTGAAGATGAGGCGCCACATGACGTCATCCCGAGGGGTGCTGCTCGTTGCCGCGTGCGCGCTCGGTGTCTCCACCTCGGTGCACGCGCAGGGACAGGCCGCACCGCCGCGCCCCCCCATCGACGGCCGCGTGACGTTCCTGGTGAATACGGCCACGCGGAACGTCGACGGGCTCGACAGCCGCCGCGACACCGAGCTCGCCACGATGTTCACGCTCCGCACGCCGGACATGGACGCCAGCGGGCTGGACGCCGGCGTGGACCTGCGCTACTCGCGCTACACCACGGTGGACCGTCCCGACAGGGCCTCGGTGTACGACGGCTTTGCCGGCGCCCGCCTCGGCGCCCAGGGGCAGTTCCGCGTGCGCGCCGGGCACATGTGGCTGCCGGATCTCGGCACCGCGGGTGCGCTGGCCGGCGGGCTGTTCGAATACCGCCACGCCCCCGCCACCAGCGACGGCCTCAGGTTCACCGTCGGCGGCTTCAGCGGCGCCGAGCCGGAGGTCTACGACACCGGCTATGTCCCGGGCGTGCGCAAGTCGGGCGGCTACGTCACGCTGCAGCGCGGGTTCATGCAGCGCCACGTGGTGGGCTACGCGCAGATCAAGCAGTCGGGCATGCTCGAGCGGAACCTGCTCACTTTCACGAACTACATCCCGGGAGGTTCCGGCTTCTTCCTCTACCAGGCGGCGGAGGTGGATCTGAAGGGGCCCGCGGACGGCACGGCCTCGAGCGGGCTGTCCTACTTCCTCATGAACGCGCGCGTCTCGGCCGGCCCACGCGTCGAGCTGAACGGCACCTACAATCGCGGGCGATCGATCGATGCGCGGCGCCTCACCGAGGACGTGCTGAACAACCGCCCGCTCACGCAACAGGCCATCGAGGGCCTGCAATACGAATCGGCCGGCGGCCGCGTCATCCTGCGCGTGGCGCGCCAGACGGACGTGTGGGCCGGCTACTATCAGGATCGCAACAACCGGGACGATGAGCCGACGGGACGGCTGACGGTGGGTGGCCACGCGGGCAACGTGGCCGGGACGGGGCTCGACATCTCGGCCAACATGGCGCGCTACGATCGACCGACGGGCGCCTACAATTCGACCTACTTCTCGGTGGGGCACGCCCTCGGGCGCAGCGTGTACGTGTCGGGCGACTACTCGACCTCGCTCTCGGTGATCCGGTTCGTGCGCAGCGACGGCGTGGTCATCGAGACGCGGCCCTCGACGAAGCGCTACGCGGGCACCGCCAATGCCACGCTCAGCCGGCACTTCTCGCTGATGCTCGTCGCCGACTACACGCGAGACGAGGGCTACGACGAGCTGCGGCTGCTGTCCGGGCTCACCTATCGGATGCGATGAAAGGAACGTCGATGAACTGGTGCCTGGCTCTCGCGATCGCGCTTGCCCTGCCCGCGCTCGCGGCCGCACAGACGCCTCCGCCGCCGGGCGGCGGAACGGGCGCGCAGGCGATGGTGCGCGCGGCGGGGATGCCGCTGCAGGATGGCACGCTCGCCCCCGGCTCGCTCACCGTCCGCATCGTCCAGGGCGACTTCACGGGCAACATGTCGGGCCTCGACGTGGACCTCGAGGTATCCGGCGAGGGCGCAAAGCGCGCGCAGACTGGCGCCGACGGCCGCGCCGCCTTCGCGCACTTGCCCATCGGCGCAAGCGTGACGGCGTCGACCACGGTGAACGGTGAGCGCCTGCAGTCCGAGCCGTTCACCATGCCCGCGGACGCCGGCATCCGCCTGCTGTTCGTGGCCGGCGGCACGTTCGTGGATACCGCCACCGCGGCGGGCGCGCAGGCCATCCCGCCCATAGGAGGCGCGGCGGCGGGAACGGCTCCACCGATCGCCACCGCTCCCGCGCCGGGCACCAGCGCGCCAGCCACGAGCCTCGCACCTGCGCCAGCACGTCCCACCGACGGCGTCGCCACCTTCCGCATCGTCATGGTTGCGCTCACGGCTCTGGCCTTCGTGGCGGTCGGATGGAGGCAGTGGGGTTCTCGCGGAAACCGGAGAGCTTGAAACGGGACTCGCGGGTGGGCGTGCGCGACCTCGCCAGAACCTCTCGGTGTACCTGGACCGCGTGAAGGAGGGTGACACGCTCACCGTCACCGATCGGGTCCCGACACGATCTACTCCCGGCACCCCTTGAACGCCCCTTCGCTCGACGGGCGGCACAACTCCACCGTCGCGCTGCCGAAGAGGCGCATGTCGCCGCCGGGGCCGAGCGTGCCCTCGCGATTCTCGAAGCGGAAGACCGCGCCCGTCTTCCACTCGCCGTTCCTCAGGCGGAACGAGGCCAGCGTGCCCACGGCGTTGGTGCCCTTCACGATCTGCGGCCACTGCTGCAGGAAGTTGCCCGTGCCGATGCGGCCGCCGCTGACGAAGTAGGACTCGTACAACCCGGCGGTGGATACCGTCACCGTGTGTCCCGCGGCGAGGTCGAACAGCGACGAGATGCGCAGTGTGGGCGGATCGTCGGGCAGCACACGATAGCCACCGAAGAGTGTTCCCGGGCACCGGTTCACCGCGCGCCAGGTCACCTGAATCAGGCCTTCCCCGCTGGCATCCATATGCGCCTCGTGCGCGAGCACGTCGGCCTGGATGGTGGCGCGCTCGCTGTTGCAGCCGCCCACGGGCGCCGCGGTGTAGACGCCTTTCACGCGAATCTCCAGCGGGCACTGCAGCTTGTCGCCGATGTCGTGCTCCTCGAGCGCGCCGTCGACCTGACGGTCGAAGACGCGGCCCTGATCCGTGGCCATGAGCGATCCGGCCGCATCCGGGTAGAGCGCGGTGTTGGGCGTGGTCGTCTCGCCAGGATCGCGCCGGCCGTTGCCGTTGGTGTCGTTCTCCACGTACTCGTCCGGCAGGCCCAGGTAGTGCCCGAACTCGTGCGCGACGACGCCGTCGGACGCGTTGGACGCGATGAAGCCATTGCGGTTCGACTGGGTCGGATTGCTGCCGCGCGTGTGCGACACATTGCTGACGAAGTACTGTCCGGGCCGGACCTCCTGCACGACCAGCAGGTGGTATCCCGGATCGACGTTGCCCCCCTCTGGCATCACCTTGAAGACGGGCACGAACGTGACGGGCCGGCCGCAATACTCGAAGCGGCCGCCGTTGTTGCCCTGGTTCCACGCGCGGTCCACCGCGTCGGACCATCGCGACAGCAGGTCGTCGCTGCCACCGTCCACCTCGATGGGCACGACGATGCGGATGCCGTCGGGGTCCACCACGAGAGACGATGCCGCTCTCAGCGGAACGGTCGGAACAGCGAGCACCGCGAAGGTCAGCGCGACAACGGCGCCGTGGACAAGACGTGGGCTCGTCATCGTCTGGATCCCGCGGCGTCAATGGCCGTCAATGCGTCGGTGGCGAAGCGCCCGACCGTGAGAGGCGGGTCGCTGAACGGCATGGGCGCGGCGGAGTTGCGCAGGCCCTCCAGCGCGGCGCGAGCCTGCGCATGGCCGAGGCCGGCGAGCGACCCGGCCACCACTGCGCGCGTGGCCTCGTCTGCATCCGACAGGAGCGGCGCCAGTGCCTCGGCATCCCGTGCATCGTCGGCCCAGAGCGCCGCGACGTAAGCCGCGCCGAAGCGCACGCGGACATCGGGATCCTGCGCGAGCGCGACCAGCGTGGCGGCTTCGCCGCGTCGGCTGGCCGCCGTATTGAGGGCGTGGATGCGCTCCGGATTGGCAAGGTTCCGGATGGCTTCGGCCGCTTGCGCGTCCGGAGCGGCTGGCACAGATTGGCGACAGGCGGCGAGGACCAGGGAGACACAGACAACGGCGAGGATGCGCATGGCTGGCATCTCCGTTGTCGGCACTTGTGCGCGGGGCCTGTATGGCGCGGCTTACTTCAGCAACTGCTCCACGGCCGCGGGCCACGTCATCGTCCTTGCCGTGGCGGCGCCGGCCTCGCCCATGCGGATGGCGCGGGTGCGATCGGACATGATCTCGCGAAGGCCCATGGCCAGCGCCTCGGGTGTGGGCGCGGTGACGTAGCCGCTCACGCCGTCCTTCACGAGCTCCGCCGGCCCACCGCTGTCCGTGACCGTGACCACGGGCTTGCTGCACGCGAAGGCTTCGACGGTCACGAAGCCGTAGTCCTCGTTCCACGGCACGAACGCGACGGCGCGGCACCGCGCCAGGTGCCCCACCATCTCGGCGTCGGAGAGCCGTCCCGCGAACTCCACGCGCTCGTCGAGCCCGAGCTGCTTCCGCAATTTCAGCAGCGCCGGCATCTCGGCGCCCTC
>DAIRFN010000369.1:0-4749 GCA_036795065.1 Vicinamibacterales bacterium | reverse complement strand
CGGGGACCCTCACCCCTAGAGCGTAGCGCAGGGGCGCGCCGCGAGGAGCACCAGTTCCTCGCCGTCCTCCGCGCGCCGGAAGGTCCGCAGCCATTCGAGCCCCTGCCAGATCTCGTCGCGAACCGTCGGCGCTGGTGTCACGACCAGCCGCCCCGCGCGCTGAGCCTCGCGGATGGCGCGGCTCATGCCGTGAATGGCCCTTGCGTTGCGAATCGTGACGCGGACCTCGGGACCCCTGAAGCTCGCGGCCTTCGCGGCCGCGATGAGTGACCGTCGCGAGAAGACGTGCAGGTGCCTTGGCGGCTCCAACCCTCGCCACGCCCCTCCGAAGACCTGGCATCCCCAGCTCTCGCTATTGGGGGTCACTGCGACCAGCGTGCCGCCCGGGGCCAGCAGCTCGTGGCATCGGCGCAGCACGTCGATGGGCCGGTGCACGTGCTCCAGCACGTGGCTCATCCAGAGCACGTCGAACGATCGTGGCCGGAGCTGTTCCGACCAGATCGTGCCGTGGAAGGCTCGAAGGCTGCGCTCGCGTGCCACCTCGACGGCCTTCGGGTCGGTGTCGATGCCCTGCACGTCCCACCCGAGCGCCGCGAGTTCCTTCATGGTCTCGCCACGACCGCAGCCCACATCCAGCAGCCGGCCGCGCGCGCTGGCGGGCAGGTAGATCGCCGAGAAGTCCGCGTCGGCGCGGCGGCCCGGATGCAGGCGCAGGAGATGGCCCGCCAGCCGCTCGGCGCCCCCTGACGCGGAATAGCCGTAGGCGTTGGCCAGGTAGCCGGCGCGGATCGACCGGTACAGGCGCCGCGTCAGGCTCTGGGCCGGTGCAGCCGGGGGCACGTGCGTGTAGTAGTCCTTGTAGATGTTCCCGACGCTCGCCTCGGTGACCATCGGATCCTGCCAGAGCAGCCCGCATCGCGGGCAGCGCCGGTAACGCCAGCGCCCGGGGACACCGTAGAGCGCGTCGGGCACGTCCTGCTGCTCGATGGTGCCGGCGGCGCCGCAGACCGGACAGTGCGGGACCTCCGTCGTTTCGATCCCCTGGCTCATGCCCCGGCCCTTTGGCGCTCCACCATCCACCGGTTGATGAAGGCGATTGGCAGGAACAGCACCCAGATGTAGTCGTACTTCTCGAGATAGGGGTTGGTGGCGTTGGCCACCAGGAACGATGCCGTGCCCACGAGCGCCGCGACCAGGCCCGGAGCCCCGGGCCAGCCCCCGCGGGCGATGCGGCGCGAGGCCAGGAAGATCCAGGCGACCCCGGCACTGTAGAGCGCGAGGCCCACCAGCCCCGTGTGATAGAGGAGCGCGACGTACGTGAGCTCGTACGACCACGGTGCCTCGATCGAGCGGATGACTCCTGGCGCCGGCGCGCCATGACCGGAACCGAGCAGCGGATGCTCCATCCATCCGGCGAGCAGCGCGATGAACTGGTCACGTCGCGTCATGGCGACCGGGTCGGTATTGAAGCGGAACCCGCTCGCGACCATGTCCGCGAAGCCGGCCGGCGCCAGCGCGCCGAACGCGGTCACGACCACGACGAGGCCCACGCCCAGGGCGAGAGCGGCCCACCACGCACGCCGCACCATCCGACGGCTGCTGCGCTTGAAGGCCGGCGTGAGCCAGGCGCGAAACATCAGCGCGAACATCGGGGCCATGGGCACCAGGACGAGCAGGGCCCGCCGTCCGGTGAGCAGCACCGTGGTGAGGCTCACGACCAGGGCGGCCCACAGCAGGGGCCGGCTCACCGGCGCGGAGTCCCGGGGGAAGACGAAGAGCGCCCCCACCAGGTAGGGCACGAGGAACAACAGCGACGAAATCGAGTAGAGATTGAACTCGATGTAGGTGCCGTGAAAGCCGATGGCCTGTCCCTGGTCGACGGCGTAGTAGAGCGCGTCCGGCCACCAGCCCGCTTCCCAGAGCACGTAGATGATGCTGTAGGCGGAGATGGCCGCGGCCGACAGCACGAGCACGCGCGAGAGACCGCGCAGGACGCCATCGTGCCCGGCGCCGGCGACGAGCACCGTGTACACGAGCGGCCACGTCACGTAGACGTTGGCCATCGCGAGCGCGCCCGGCGCACCCGCCAGCACGCCCGTGTACACCGACACCAACCCGAAGGCGGAGAAGCCCAGCGCGCCCACCGCGATGCCGGGCGCCAGCGGAAACCGGGCGCTGACGGCCCCGGCCACGAGGATCCCGCCAACGACCAGGGCGAGCAGCGCCGCCTTGATCGGCTGGTACGTGGTGGGCACGAACAGCATGAGGAAGAACAGGAGGTAACCGGAGGCGCGCAGGACTCGACCGCCGCAGGCGAGCAGCCACGCGGCGACCTCGGCTCGATCCGTGCCCGGCCTGTTCGCGAGAGCGACCTGTCGCACAGCCTTCCCGTGCCGTCAGCGCCCGGCGTACCGCCGCCGGTAGAAGTGCCGGCCGAGGACGAGCAGGCACGCCAGGAGCAGGCCGAGCACGGCGCCAATCTGCGTGAGGGCGGCCACGCGCGGCGAGATGCGGCCCGTGGGCGTCACCGCGGGATCCAGAACCTGCAGCTGCGCGCCCCGGCTGCCCACCCTGATGCGGGCGTCCTCGTAGCGCGCGGTCAGGTCGGTGTAGAGCTTGAGGGCCATTTCGTACTCGGCTTCGAGCCGCGCAATGGCCACCTCGCTCTCGTACAGCTTCGAGAGCGCCGGCAGCCTGGCGCCGTTCAGCCGTCGGTCGTCCACGAGCAGGCGGCGCTGCCGCTCCTGTCCCGCCAGCTTGGCGCGGCTCCCCGCGACCTGTTCCTGGAGCTTGCTGTAGGACTCGTTGACCTGTTCCTCCGAAAGCTCCAGGCCGAGTACCGAGGGCCTCGACGCCTGCTCCTTCGCGGCTTCCATCAGCGCGGGGTCCCGATCGATCGAGCGCCGGGTGGTCACGAGTTGCCTGGCCGACTTCAGTTCGGCTTCCGACGCTGCCAGGAACGCCCGCTCGTACTCGATCGACGCGTCCAGTTCCATCAGCTTGGCCCTGAGCTCCAGCGCGCCTTCGGTGTCGGCCTTGAGGGCGTCCACCTGGGACCCTGTCTTCGCCGCGAGCAGCTGCCCTTTGAGTGCCTCGACGCGACCGGCCGCCTCGTCGAGCTGGGACTTGATGTAGTCGTGGGCCTCGACCACTTCCTGCTGGTTGAGGCGACGGTTGAGCGCGAGCGCGCGCTCCACCAGCGCATTGGCGACCTTCGCCGCGGTCTCTGGATCGCCGTGCCGGACCCGCACGCGGAGCAGGTTCGTGCCGGCGACCTGCTCCACCGTCACGCGGTCACGCAGGAATTGATCGGGCCGGAAGAGGCCGGACGCGGAACTGGAGAACTTCCACGGCGACGCCTGCCTCAGGTCGAACTCACCGATGATCTCGGCGGCGATGGCCCGGTTCTCGAGCAGCGGCCGGAAGTTCTCCGGTCGCGCCACCTCGACGACGTCGCCGGTCTTCGATTCGGCGATGCGGGCGATGGCGCTGGCCTCGTACATGGGCCGCTGGAGCTGGGCGGAGGTGTACGCCACGACCGCGCCGAGCACCGCGATGCCCGCGATCAGCGGCCAGGAGGCCACCAGCGGATCGATGAAATCCCACAGCGAAAGCTCCTCAACACCAGTGGCGGTGGGGGCCTCCGCGTCGTGCGGGTGTGAGGGCAAACGTGCCGGACCTGGATCGTGGGTTTCCATGACGCCTTGTGTTCCCGCTCCATCGGGCTCGGGCGGACGGTACAGGATACCCGAACGCCCGACGGTCCCCGGCGCGTTCCTCGGTCTACTCCGCGAGCAGGCCGCGGAGCCGCCCGACGATCTCGCGCACATCGATCGCCCGTGACACGGCCACGGCAAACGCCACGGCGCCCGCTGCGCTGAGCGCCGCTCGCGTTCCGACACCGTCGCTGGCAGCCGCCGCCACGAGCGCACATCCGGCCACGGCGCAGGCGACGGCAAAGGGCCGCAGGGAGCCCGGCGCGCCCGCCACGGCGGGCCTTGCCAGCACGAAGTGCACGAACGCGTCGATGACCATGCGACCCGCCCACGCCAGCGCCACCCCCTCGACCCCCCACGCCCTCGCCAGCACCCACAGCGCAGCGGCATATACCGGCAGTTCCACGGCCGCCACGATGGCCGTCATGCGGGCGCGGCCGGTGGCCTGCAGCAGGGCGAAGGGCGCCTGCGCCAGCGCGTTCGCCAGCGTGCCGACGGCGATAAGGCGCGTGGCGAACGCCCCGGCCCCGGCGAACTCGGCGCCGAGCCACCACGTGAGCAGTTCGGGTGCGAAGGCGACAACGACCAGCACCGGCGGAAACAGCGCCGCAAGCGTGTACCCGACCGTCTTGCCGTAGAGCGGTCCCAGCCGCGACCCGAGCATGGCGTGCTCGGCGCTGAAGGCCGGGAACATCACGGCCATCATGGCCGTCGCCACGATGCCCAGCCGGCTGATGACCTCGAGCGGCGTGGCGTAGTAGGTGACGGCGGCGAGCGACACCAGCGACCCCACCACGAGGCGATCCGCATACTGGGTGATGGTGCCCGTGAGGTTGGCGGCGGCGATCCAGGCGCCGAAGGACACCAGACCGCCCAGCGCGCGACGCGCGCGGTGCCAGGTCGAGGGGGGGCCGGGCAGGTGGCGCCACCCGAGCCACAGGAACGCGATGGCGGTGGCGACCCGCACGGCCACGGTGACGGCCACCGCCGGCAGCACGGAGTCCGCGAACGGCAGCACGGCCGCGGGCGCCGC
>DAIRFN010000007.1:0-41553 GCA_036795065.1 Vicinamibacterales bacterium | reverse complement strand
GTGATTGGCGCATCGGGCGATTCGGGGTGCCAGAGGCGCCGCGATTCGGCGATCGCCACGGCGGCCAGCCAGCCGTGTCGGCAAATCACCGAATGGTCCAATCCCTCAATCGCTCAATTGATCACCCAATCGCTCAACCCCCAATCGTCAATCAATCGTCAATCTGCAATCGCCAATCGCTCAATGGCCAGCGCAGAATGTATGCTGGCGGCATGCGCAGCGTGCTCGCCCTGATTCTGGGAGGCGGCCAGGGTTCCCGCCTTCATCCCCTCACCGAGCTCAGGTCGAAACCCGCGGTGCCCATCGGCGGGAAGTACCGCCTCATCGACGTCCCGATCAGCAACTGCCTGCACGCCGACCTGCGGCGCATCTTCGTTCTCACGCAGTTCAACTCGGAGTCGCTCAACCGGCACGTCAGCAGCGCCTATCGCATGGACCTCTTCTCGCGGGGATTCGTCGAGATCCTCGCGGCCGAGCAGACGCCCACCTCCTCGGCGTGGTTCCAGGGCACGGCCGATGCCGTGCGCAAGGCGCAGCGGCACTTCATCCAGCACGACGCCGATTACTACCTGATCCTGGCGGGTGACCATCTCTACCGGATGGACTACGCCGAGCTGCTCGAGGCACACCTGGACCGCCAGGCCGACGTCACCATCGCGGCGCTCCCGGTGGATGCGGCCGAAGCGACCGGCATGGGCATCTTCACGTTCGATCGCAGCGGCGCCATTGCCAGCTTCGAGGAGAAGCCGAACGCGGAACGGCTGCGGCAGATCGGCCCGAGCCTCGGGCAGGGCTCGGGCTTCATGGCGCCAGATGAGGCGCGGCCCTACATCGCCTCCATGGGCATCTACCTGTTCTCGCGTGACGTGCTCCTCGAGCTGCTGGCGCAGGAGCCGGGACACGACTTCGGGCGCGAGCTGATCCCTTCGGCTCTCTCCCGCTATCGCGTACGGGCCTTCGCGCACCGGGGCTACTGGGCCGACGTCGGCACCATCCCGAGCTTCTACGATGCCAACATCATGCTCACGCGACCAGACGCGCCGTTCAGTTTCTACGATCCGTCGCGCCCCATCTACACGCACGCCCGCTTCCTGCCGCCGTCGAAGCTCGTGGCCTGCCGGCTCGACAACACGCTGGTGGCGGAAGGCTGCTACGCGGAGCAGGCGGCCATCACCGACTCGGTGGTCGGGATTCGGACGTCGATTGGTGCCGGCAGCGAGATTCGGCGCTCGGTGCTGCTCGGCGCCGATTACTACGAGCAGGAGCCGGAGCGCACGCCCGAGCGGCACACCGTGCCCATCGGCATCGGCCGCGACGTGCGGCTCGACCGCGTCATCGTGGACAAGAACGCCCGCATCGGCGACGGTGCCCGGCTGGTGAACGCGGCCGGCGTCGCCCACGCCGACGGCGATGGCTACTGCGTCCGCGACGGCATCATCATCGTGCCCAAGGGTGGAGTGGTGGCGGCCGGGACGGTCATTGAGTGATTGAGGAATTGCAGATTGAGCGATTGATTGGTGATTGGGGGATTGACGATTGTGTGATCAATCGGGCGATTGGAGATTGAGGTATTGACGATTCGATCGGGCGATTTGGATTGGCGATTGGCCGGGCGATTTGGATTGGCGATTGGCGATTGGCGCCACACCCGGGAATCAACCGATCGCCAGTCACTCAATCACCCAATCCAATCGCCAATCCCCAATTGCCCAATCCTCAATCAATCGCTCAATCTGCAGTCGGCAATCATCGATGGCCCGCCCTTCACCCGGTTGTAACTCACAATTAACGCCCTCGTCATCCGCCGGAAACCTCCAGTGGCTACCGTGGTCATGGGAATGTCCCCAGAGGATCGACGGATGCTGCCAACTGAACTGGATCGTGCCGCAGGCGCCGCGCCGATGCGGACGGGAGCCGGGCGCACCCCCGCGCGCACGCGCGTGCTGGTCGTGGAAGACGAAGGCGACATCGCCGGGCTCATCCGTCACACGCTCGAGCGCGGCGGCGACATGACCGTCGAGGTCGCGGGCAGCGGCGACCAGGCGCTGAAAGCCGCCACCGAGAACCCGCCGGACCTGATCATCCTGGACCTGAACCTGCCGGTGCTCGGCGGCCTCGAGGTCTGCCGCCTGCTCCGCTCCAGGCCCGGCACCGCGCGCGTGCCCATCATCATGCTGACCGCCCGCACCAGCGAGGGCGACCGCGTCACCGGGCTCGACGCGGGCGCGGACGACTACGTCACCAAGCCGTTCAGCCTCCGCGAGCTCTCAGCGCGCGTGCGGGCCGTGCTGCGCCGAGGCAAGGGCGACGAGGCGCCACCCGCCCCCGCCGTCTATCGCGGCCGTCATCTCGTCGCCGACTTCGACGCCGTCTCCATTGCGGTGGACGGCCAGCCCATCCGCCTCACGCGCCGCGAGTTCGAGCTGCTCAAGTACCTGGTCGAGAACCGCAACCGCGTGCTCTCACGCGATCGACTGCTCGAACGCGTGTGGGGCTACGACCGGCTCATCGAGACACGCTCGGTGGACGTGCACGTGGGACGCCTGCGGGGCAAGCTGGGCGAGGCGGGAAAGCAGATCGAAACGGTGGTGGGCCTGGGATACCGCTTCGTCGAATAGCCGCTGACCCCGGGCTTCACATCCCAAGGCCAGTCCTCGGCTAGTCGAGCCGCCAGCCTGCGTCCTGCAGCTGGTCGGAGTGGATCGTGAAGATGCGCCGCGCGCGCTCCACGCGGTGCCAGTCCTGGTACTCCACGCGCCGGACCACCCGGCTGTCCTGCTCCTCGAGCACTTCCCACCCACCGTCTGTCATCTCGATCGTGTAGCGCCGCGTGTGCAGGTCATTCCGGAGATTCCTGATGAAGGCATGCATATATGGATACCGATGCGATCCTGCCTCACCCGGTGACATCGCGCCTGTAAAATCGGTGTAACAACGCTGGCAAATGCCAGAAGGTCAACACTTTAAGGGGGTTACGGCACGACCACCCGGAGCGCACACGGGTGGATGCCGACGCGCAGGCAGCGCTCGGCCACGTGAGGCTCACCGTCGACGTGAAACCCGATCGGGCCGTCGGCGTGGATGACGGCGTCGGCGACCTGGTCCATCGAGAGCCCCGGCCCCGGCCCGAGCGCGCCGCGGAAGAACGCCGGCAGCTGCGCCAGCAGGCGCCACGTCGGCTGATCCTCGATCACCACCAGGTCGAGCTTCCCATCGTCGAGCCGCGCCGCCGGCGCAATCTGCGCCCCGTTGCCGTACTGGCGCGAGTTGGCCACCGCAATGAACAGCGCGCGCCGCTCGCTGCGGTGGCCGTCCAGCTCAATCGCATAACGACGCGCGCGGTAGCCGGGCAACTCCGCAGCGGTGGCCTGCACATAACCCGCGAGGCCACGGCGCGCCCCGGGCGCGGCCAGGCGCCGCGCGATTTCGGCATCGAGCCCGATGCCCGCCACGTTGACGAACAACGCGTCATTCAGCCGGCCGGCGTCGATGAGGCGCTCGCGCCCTGTCGCCACCACCTCGAGTGCGCCCGCGGGGTCGAGGGGCAGGCCCAGATCGCGCGCGAGGCCGTTTCCCGAGCCGCCGGGCACGATGCCCAGGCGCACGTCCGAGAAGGCCAGCGCGCTGGCCACCTCGTTGATGGTGCCGTCGCCGCCCCACGCCACGACGAGGCGCGTGCCGGCAGCGCAGGCCCTCTCCGCCAGCCGTCGCGCGTCGCCGCGCGCAGTGGTGATGGCCACCTCCACCTCGAGATCGTGACGGGCCAGCACCTGACGCGCCAGTGCACCGGGGTCGCCGTGTCGGGAACGTGGCGGGCCGGAAACCGGATTGATGACGACCAGCGTCCGCATTCAGGGGGCCAGCCGGCGAAGCACCTTCGGGGGCAGCAGCCAGCGCAGCGTGCCGGGGCCGGCAGGCATGGCGCCATCCACGTCGATGGCGCACACGGCACCCTTGCGAAACTCGACGTGCCCCCGGGCGCCCAGGAATCGCGCGGCCAGCTCGCCCAGGTCGGGCTCGTGGCCCACCAGGGCCAGCCGGCGATGGCGCTTCGCGTGGCGGCCGACGGCCTCGGCCACCGGGCCGAACTTGCCGCCCGGCGCGAGCGCGTCCAGCACCTGTACGGGCACGCGCTTCTTGAATCCAGCCGACAGCAGAGCTGCGGTTTCCTCGGCGCGCGTGAGCGGGCTGGTGAGGATGAGATCGAGCTCTACGCCGAGGGCGCCCAGGCCTTGGACGGTCTCCTTGAATCGCTTCGCGCCCTCCGGCGTGAGTGGGCGCAGGCGGTCGTCGGGATACTTCGGGCCGCGCTCGGCGGCAATCGCGTGACGGACGAGATAGAGCTCGATGATGGCTGCCATGGTCAGGTCGTGAAGGTGGGTCGATTGTCGCGGGCCGCCTCGATGACGAGGCGGCAGAGATCCGTGATGGCCGCGCGTTGCTTGAGGAACGCGGCGTGCCCCTCGCGACACTCTTCCTCGAGCACCCGCACCAGGCTATCCAGTTCGGTCGCCGACTTCCGGTCCGACGAGGCGATCGCGGCCTGCACCTCGCGGACGCGACCGATCAGGATCTCGAAGTCGTGGATATTGCCGAGCAGATCCTGCACGCGCTTCAGCCGGTTGATGCGCCCGGTCGCCCGCGCACGCATCAGCTCGCGTTCCACTTCGAGGGCATAGCGGAGCTTCTTGGCCGCGATGCGGGCCTGGTGCAGGCGCTCCGAGGAGTAGAGGTTTCCGGCGCGCTTGACGGCCACCCCGAGGGCCGCGGCACGGCGGGCGGCACGCCGCCGCGCGGCGCGGATCTCGGCGTCCTGTTCACGCGCCTGCGGCGGGGACGGCGGCTCGTGAAGCCTCCCTTTCAGCTTGTCGAGGGCGGTGGGCGTAATCACGTCGAGCATGGCCCGCCGGTGGATGGCCCGTTCCTCGGCCAGGTGGCGGCGCACCTTGCCCAGCGCGCGGGCCGACATGCCGGCCCGCGCCCCCGCCTCGTCCAGGTGCCCCAGCGCGACGTCGAGCTCGCGAATGGGACCGAGGGCGCGGGTGATCCGGCGCACCTGCTTTCCGGCGCGATCCAGGGCGTCGGAGCCCGCGGCCTCGCTCACGACGGGCAGGACCTCGCGCAGGCGCCGCGACGCCACGCGCGCGCGGTGCACCGACGTCACGTCGCCGGAGGCGGCGGCCGGCATCGCGTCCAGCAGCGCGAGCAACCGCTGTCGCATCAACCGGACCGGAAGCGGTGGGCGCTGCATGCTAGGATTCCGAGGCGGTCATTATACCGACCCCCCGCACCCGAGCCTCCCATGCGCCTGGCCGCCATCGACATCGGCACCAACTCGGTCCACATGATCGTGGTGCGGGTGCGCCCCGATTTCTCGTTCGAGGTGATCGACCGGGAAAAAGAGATGGTACGCCTCGGCGCCGGAGGGCTCGACGGACGCAAGCTGACGCGGGCGGCGCAGGTGGCGGCCCTGCAGGCCCTGTCGAAGTTCGAGCGCATCGCGCACTCGCACCAGGTGGACGAGATCCTCGCCGCGGCCACCAGCGCCACGCGTGAGGCCGAGAACGGCGGCGCGTTCCTGAGGGACATCGAGCAGAAAACCGGCATCCGCCCGCGCATCATCACGGGCACCGAGGAGGCGCGTCTCATTCACCTCGCGGCCGTCTACGGCGTGGACACCCAGAAGGCCGCCGTCGTCATCGACATCGGCGGGGGCAGCGTGGAGGTGACGCTCGGCAGCGGGCGCGAGGTGAAGTTCGCCCGGAGCTTCAAGATGGGCGTGATTCGCCTGACGGAGCGCTTCGTCAACTCCGATCCCATCACCCGCCGCGACGAGCGGAAGATGGTGAAGTTCATCAGCGAGCAGGTGGACCGCTACATCGGACACGTCGTCAAGGAAGGGTTCGATCGAATCATCGGCACGTCGGGCACCATTCTCTCGCTGGGCACGGTGGCGACGGCGCTCGACGGCGGCGGCGTGCCCGAGGAGGTGCGGAACCTGCGCGTGGGCGCCAAGAGCCTTCGCCGCCTCAGACGCACGGTGAGGGATCTCACGCTGGACGAGCGGCTGGCACTGCCGGGCCTCGACCCGCGCCGCGCCGACCTGGTGGTCGCCGGGGCGGTGCTGCTCGATACGCTGCTCGGCAAGCTCGACGCCACCGAGATCACGCTGTGCGACCTGGCCCTCCGGGAAGGGCTGGTCCTCGACTACATCCATCGTCACCGCAGGGAAATCGCGCGCGTCGATCGCTACCCCGACGTGCGCCGCCGCTCGGCCATCGAGCTGGCGGATCGCTCCCAGTGGGAGGCCGACCATGCGCGACAGGTCTCCCGCCTGGCGCACCTCATCTTCGATCAGACGAGGCACCTGCACGGCCTGGGCGATCGGGAGCAGGAGTGGCTCGAATACGCCGCGCTGCTGCACGACGTGGGCAACCACATCAGCTACGAGAAGCACCACCGCCACTCCTACTACCTGATCAAGAACGGCGACCTGCGGGGCTTCGAACCCGCGGAGATCGAGGTCATCGCCCTGGTCGCCCGGTATCACCGCCGCGGGACCCCGAAGAAGGCCCATGAGGGGTACGGCGACCTCTCCCCGGAGCTCCGGCGAACGGTTCGCCTGCTGGCGGCCATCCTCCGGCTGGCCGAGACCCTGGACCGCTCGCGTCACGGGGTGGTAGGCGCCGTCACGATTCGCGACCGGGGCACCGACCTGCGCATGCAGGTCGAGGCGACGGGCGATGCCGAGCTGGAGATGTGGGCCAGCACCCGGCAGCTGGCGGTGCTCGAAAAGGAGCTGGGACGGCCGATTTCGCTCGCCAAGGTGCAGCGCGAGGCCCAGGCCGGCACGGCGCCGAAGCGGCGTCTGCCGGCGCGACGGGCCCTGGCCCCGAAGCCTCGCGCCCAGCGTGCGGCGGCACCGTAACGCCGATTTAACACCGCAGAAACTGTCGCGAAACCGCCATCGCCTACCCTGACGTCATGGCTGTGTCATCCCTCCGTTCTCTCGCGCCCATCGTCGCCGCGTTCGTGCTGCTCACCGCGGCCTGCGGCGGCGGGGCTGGTCAGTCCGGCCAGTCCGGGGCCGCGCCCGCGCTCATCACGCTCGACGGCTCGAGCACGGTCTTCCCCATCAGTGAAGCGGTGGCGGAGGAGTTCCAGCGCGCGAACCCGGGCCATCGAGTCACCGTGGGCATCTCGGGCACGGGTGGCGGGTTCCAGAAGTTCTGCCGTGGCGAGACGGACATCAGCAACGCCTCCCGCCCCATCTCGGCGAGCGAGATTGCCGCGTGCGGCAAGACCGGCGTCGAGTACGTCGAGCTGCCGGTGGCCTACGACGGCATCGCCATCGTCGTCAACCCGAAGGCGTCGTGGATTTTCGATATCACCGTGGCCGAGCTCAAGACGCTGTGGGCCCCCGAGGCGCAGGGCAAGGTGACCCGCTGGAGCCAGGTGCGGGCCGGCTGGCCCGACCGTGAAATTCACCTCTTCGGCGCCGGCGTGGACTCGGGCACGTACGACTACTTCACCGAGGCCATCACCGGGAAGGCCAAAGCCAGCCGCGGCGACTTCACCTCCAGCGAGGACGACAACGTGCTGGTGCAAGGCGTCAGCAGCGACGAGCTGGCCCTCGGCTTCCTCCCTTTCGCGTACTACGAGGAGAACCAGGACAAGCTCAAGCTGGTGCCCGTGGACGATGGGAAGGCCGACAACGGCGCGGGCCCGCTGCTGCCGAGCGCCGAGAGCATCCGGACCGGCACCTACCAGCCGCTCTCGCGGCCGGTGTTCATCTACGTGTCGACGAAGGCCGCCGAGCGCCCCGAGGTGCGGACGTTCGTGGAGTTCTACCTGGCCGAGGCGGACACGCTGGTTCGCGAGGTCAGCTACGTGGGCCTGGGCCCGGCCGCCTATCAGCTGGTCGGCGAGCGCTTCGGCAAGCGCGTCACGGGGTCGTTGTTCGCCGGCGCCGAGAACACCGTCGGCGTGACCATCGAGCAGCTGCTCGCGAAGGAACGCGCGCAGTAGGCGATGCGCACCCGCAGGCTCGAATGGATCATCGAGCGCGCGCTGTTGCTGTGCGCGGCGCTCTCGGTGGCGACCACCGCCGGCATCATCCTGGTGCTGTCGGTCGAGACGTTCGAGTTCCTGCGCGAGGTGCCGGTGCTGGAGTTCCTCACCGGCACCGAGTGGACGCCGCTCTTCGCGACGCCGCGCTTCGGCGTGCTGCCCCTGGTGGGCGGGACGCTGCTGGTGTCGGCCATCGCCATGGTCGTGGCGCTCCCCATGGGGCTGCTCTCGGCCGTCTATCTGAGCGAGTACGCGCCCGACCGGTTGCGCCGGGTCGTCAAGCCCGTGCTCGAGGTGCTGGCCGGCGTGCCCACGGTGGTCTACGGCTACTTCGCCCTGATGTTCGTCACGCCCCTGCTGCAGCGCGTGTTCCCGCAGATGTCGGGCTTCAACGCGCTCAGCCCGGGCATCGTGATGGGCATCATGATTCTCCCGCTGGTCTCGTCGCTCTCCGAGGACGCGATGCGGGCCGTGCCGCAGGGCCTGCGCGAGGGCGCCTATGCCCTGGGCGCCACCCGCATGCAGACGGCGCTGCAAGTCGTGGTGCCGGCGGCCTTCTCCGGCATCACGGCCGCCTTCATCCTGGCGGTCTCGCGCGCCGTCGGCGAGACGATGATCGTGGCCATCGCCGCCGGGCAGCAGCCCCGCCTGACCGCCAACCCGTTCGTGCCGCTCGAAACGATGACCGCGTACATCGTCCAGGTGAGCCTGGGCGACACGCCGCAGGGCACGCTCGAGTACCGCACCATCTTCGCCGTGGGCATGCTGCTGTTCCTGATGACGTTCGGGCTCAACCTGGTCAGCACCTGGCTGCGCGAGCGATTCCGCGAGGTCTACTCGTGAAGCACCGCGCCGACCTCGTGTTTCGCACGGTGGCGCTGGGCACGCTGGTCCTGGCGCTGGTGGCGTTGGCCGCCCTGGTCTACGACATCGTGTCCGGGGGCCTCGGCCGGCTGGACTGGGCGTTCCTCACGAACATGGCCTCGCGGCGCCCCGAGGACGCGGGCATCTACCACGCCCTCGCGGGCAGCATCTGGGTGATCGTGCTCACCGCCGCGCTGGCACTGCCGCTCGGCGTGGCCGCGGCGGTGTACCTGGAGGAGTACGGCACCAGGAGCCGCATCGCCCGCCTCATCGAGATCAACATCGCCAACCTGGCAGCGGTGCCGTCCATCATCTATGGCCTGCTCGGCCTCGGCGTGTTCGTGCGGTTCATGGGCATGGGCCGCAGCGTCCTGGCCGGCGCGTGCACCCTGGCACTGCTGGCGCTGCCGGTGGTGATCCTGTCCACCCGCGAGGCGCTGCGCACCGTCCCCGGTTCGATCCGCGAGGGATCCTACGCGCTCGGCGCCACCAAGTGGCAGACCATCTGGTACCAGGTGCTGCCGATGGCGCTGCCCGGCATCCTCACCGGGCTCATCCTGTCGCTCTCGCGGGCCATCGGCGAGACCGCCCCGCTCATCACCATCGGGGCGCTCACCTACATCCCGTTCGCGCCCGACAGCGTGTGGTCGCCGTTCACGGTGCTGCCGATTCAGATCTTCAACTGGGTTTCGCGTCCTCAGGCGGCGTTCAAGGAGAACGCGGCGGCCGGCATCCTGGTGCTGATGCTCCTGCTGCTCTTCATGAACGCAATCGCGGTATTCTTGCGAGACCGTTTCCAGCGCCAGGGTCGTTCATGAGCGTCGCCACCCCTTCCGTTCCCAGCCTCGCGGGCATCGCGGCCCGCCGTGGGCAGGCGCCCGTCCCGACCGACGCGCCCGTCAAGATCGACGTGGACCGGATGAACTTCTACTACGGCGCCAAGCGCGCGCTGGACGGCATCTCCATCCGCATCCACGCCAACCTGGTCACCGCGTTCATCGGCCCCTCGGGCTGCGGCAAGAGCACGTTCCTGCGCTCGCTCAACCGGATGAACGACATCATCCCCGCCACCCGCGTCGAGGGCACGGTCCTCATCGACGGCCAGAACATCTACGGGCCCGGCGTGGACGTCGTCGAGTTGCGCCGGCGGGTCGGGATGGTGTTCCAGAAGTCGAACCCGTTCCCGAAGTCCATCTTCGAGAACGTGGCCTACGGCCTGCGCATCAACAACATGGCGCGCAGCAAGTCGGAGATGAACGACCGCGTGGAGGAGAGCCTCCGCCAGGCGGCGATCTTCGACGAGGTGAAGGACCGGCTGCACGAGTCGGCGCTGGCGCTCTCGGGCGGCCAGCAGCAGCGCCTGTGCATTGCGCGCGCGCTGGCCATCCGGCCCGAGATCCTGCTGATGGACGAGCCCGCATCCGCGCTGGACCCGATCGCCACGCAGCGCATCGAAGAGCTCATCTACGACCTGAAGAAGAACTACACCATCGTCATCGTCACCCACAACATGCAGCAGGCGGCGCGGGTGTCGGACCACACCGCCTTCTTCTGGCTGGGGAGGCTGGTCGAGTACGAACGGACGGATCGCATCTTCACGGCGCCCGCCGAGAAGCTGACCGAAGACTACGTGACGGGCCGCTGCGGGTAGGAGGACTGGTGGAACGCGTCGTTCGTCACTTCCAGGAGGAGCTCGAGACGCTCAAGCAACGGCTGCTGGCCATGGGCGGCCTGGCCGAGGAGCGCACGCGCGTGGCGGTCCACGGCGTGGCCGAGCGCGACCACGAGGCCATCCAGGTCGTGCTGACCGGCGACGAGCCCATCAACGACCTGCACATCGAGATCGACGATCGCTGCTTCAAGATGCTGGCCCTCCACCAGCCGATGGCGGCCGACCTGCGCGCCATCGTGGCCGCGGTCAAGATCAACAGCGATCTCGAGCGCGTGGGCGACCTGGCGGTCAACGTGGCGGAGGCCGGCAAGCGCTACCTGCAACACCCGCCCGTGAAGCCGCTCATCGACATCCCCCGCATGGGCGACATCGCCCAGGTGATGCTGCGCGACGCGCTGGATGCATTCGTGCGGCGCGACCTCTTTCTGGCGGAATCGGTCCTCCTGAAGGACGATGAGCTGGACGCGCTGAAGACGCAGATCTTCCGGGAACTGCTCACCTTCATGCTGCAGGACCCCTCGACCATCGAGCCGGCCCTGGACCTCATCCTCATCTCGCGCCACCTCGAGCGCATCGGCGACCACGCCACGAACATCGCCGAAGACGTCATCTTCATGGTCTCGGCCCGCGACGTCCGCCACCAGCCCTTCGAGGCCCCGGGGTCGGGCGGCAGCCGGCTCTGACACGCGTCCAGCACATCACTCCCATCCACCGAACTGATGGATGCTGTGAAGACGATGCGTGATTCGCGCGAGGCGCTGGTCTACAATAAAGCGGTTATCCGGGCCGTGCCCTGAACCTCAGTGCTCTGGACCCCCGCGCCCTGACCCGCCATGGCTGACACGCTGACAATCACCGACAACCGCACCGGCAAGACCTACGAGGTCGCCATCACCGATGGCGCCATCAAGGCCACCGACCTCAAGAAGATCAAGACCGAAGCCGCCGACGACACGGGGCTGCTCACCTACGACCCGGCCTGCATGAACACGGCGGTCTGCCGCAGCAGCATCACCTACATCGACGGCGACCAGGGCGTGCTGCTCTACCGCGGCTACCCCATCGAGCAGCTGGCCGAGCACAGCTCGTACCTCGAGACCGCGTACCTCATCCTGAACGGCGAGCTGCCGACGGCCGATCAGCTGAAGGCGTGGACGTATCAGATCACGATGCACACGATGGTGCACGAGAACATCAAGAAGTTCATGGAGGGCTTCACCTACGATGCCCATCCCATGGGCGTCTTCGTGAGCACCGTCGCGGCGATGTCCACGTTCTACCCCGACGGCAAGCTCATCTTCGACACCGAGCGCCGCAAGCTTCAGCTCCTCCGCCTCATCGCCAAGACGCCGACCATCGCGGCCTACGCCTTCCGCCACAGCATCGGTCGCCCGTACGTCTACCCCGACAACGACCTCAGCTTCACCGGCAACTTCCTGAACATGCTCTTCAAGATGACGGAGAGCAAGTACAAGCCGGACGCGGCGCTCGCCCGCGCGCTCGACGTGCTGTTCATCCTGCACGCCGACCACGAGCAGAACTGCTCCACCAGCTCGATGCGCGGCATCGGCAGCTCGCACGTCGACCCGTACTCGGCACTCGCGGGCGCCGCGGCGGCGCTCTACGGCCCGCTGCACGGCGGGGCCAACGAGGCCGTGCTCCGGATGCTGAAGGAGATCGGATCCGTGGCGAACATCCCCGGGTTCATCACGCGCGTGAAGGCCGGCGACGGCCGCCTGATGGGCTTCGGGCACCGCGTCTACAAGTCGTACGACCCGCGGGCGAAGATCATCAAGCGGACCGCCTACGAGGTGTTCGAGGTGACGGGCAAGAACCCGCTGCTCGACATCGCGCTCGAGCTCGAGCGCATCGCCCTCGAGGACGAGTACTTCATCAGCCGGAAGCTCTACCCGAACGTGGACTTCTACTCGGGCCTCATCTACCAGGCGATGGGCTTCCCGGTGGAGATGTTCGCGGTGCTCTTCGCCATCGCCCGCACGGTGGGCTGGGTGGCGCAGTGGGAGGAGATGCTGCTCGACAGCGAGCAGAAGATCTTCCGCCCGCGGCAGATCTACACCGGCGCCACGCCGCGTGACTACGTGGCCATCGACGGCCGGAAGTAACCACGGCACGGGGGAGGACGGATGGGATTCGGACGGCCGCCGCACCGCTCACCGCTCCTCCTCGCCGCCCTCGTCTCCGTGGGCGCGTGCCTTTCCGCACAGGCGCCCTCGCCGTTCGACAGCACACGGGCCTACACCCACGTTCGCGACCAGGTGGCCCTGGGGCCGCGGCCTGCCGGCTCGCCCGCCAACATCAAGACCCGCGAGTACATCATCCGGACGCTGGCCCAGGCCGGCTACCAGGCCGTGGAACAGCCGTTCGACGCGTCCACGCCGGTCGGGCGCGTGAAGATGGCCAACGTCATCGCCACGCTCCCCGGCGATCGGCCCGAACGCATCGTCATCGCGAGCCACTTCGATACGAAACCCATCGACGAGTTCCGCTTCGTCGGCGCCAACGACGGGGGCTCGAGCACCGGGGCGCTGCTCGAGCTGGCGCGCGTGCTGAAGAGCCGGCCCCGGCCACCCTTCACCATCGAGTTCCTGTTCTTCGACGGCGAGGAAGCCTGGGGCGAGTGGCGGGATCCGAATCACACCTACGGCAGCCGGCACTATGTGACGGCCGCGCGCAGCGCCGGCACGCTGGCCTCGCTGAAGGCGTTGATCCTGCTGGACATGATCGGTGATCGCGGGCTCAACCTCCGGCGCGACACCAATTCCACTCCGTGGCTCACCGACATCGTCTGGGCGGCGGCGAAGCGCCTCGGCCACGGCGCGCACTTCCTGGACGAGCCGTTCCCGGTGGAAGACGACCACATCCCGTTCCTGAAGGCGGGCGTGCCCTCGGTGGACCTGATCGATCTCGACTACGCCGACTGGCACCAGGCGGGCGACACGCTCGACAAGGTGAGCGCGCGCAGCCTGCAGATCGTCGGCGACGTCGTGCTCGCCGCCCTGCCCGACATCGAGGCGCGGCTGCTCAAGGCAAAATAAACCACGAAGGCACGATGAGAATCACGAAGGGCACGAAGCCTTTCGTTTGAGATTCAGGAACTGGTTCTGGATCCGCCCAGGGAATTCTTCGTGCCGCCCTTCGTAGCCTTCGTGTCTTCGTGGTTTCGTTTCCGTGCGGGTGACTACCGGTAGACTTCGGCGAGGATCTCGGCCTCGGTGAGCACGGTGGGTGACGACTTGGCGCGCTGGAAGACGCGGTCCACCACCTGCTCGGAGGCGGGAATGCCGCGCTTCTCGAGCCAGTAGGTGACGTTCGACTTCCCCGACATCGGGCCCACGTCGATCTCCTGTTCCCGCCCCACCAGGCTGGCCGGGATGCCCGAGTACACCGAGTCCATCAGCTCGCGGTCGCCCTTCTTCCAGGCCTTCACCACCGCGGCGGCGTGGACGCCCGTGGCCGTGCGGAAGGCATCCCGGCCGATCACCGGGTAGTTGTCGGGGATCGGGACGCCGCAGGCCTCCGACACGGCGTGGCAGTACTCCTCCAGGTGATGGAGGTCGCGCTCGATATAGCCCATCAGCACGAGGTTCACGAGCAACAGGTCCATCGGCGTGTTGCCGACCCGCTCCCCGATGCCGAGGGCCGCCCCATGCACCCGGCTGGCGCCGGCGTCGAGCGCGGCGATGCTGTTGATGACGGCGAGGTCGCGATCGCGATGCCCGTGCCAGTCGATGCCCACGTCCGCGCCCGCGTCCTTGATGACCTGCGCCACGAACCGGACCACCGCCGAGGCGCCCACCGGCGTGGCGTGCCCGACGGTATCGGCCACGCAGATGCGCCTGGCGCCCGCGCGGATGGCGCACCCGTAGATGGCGCGCAGCGTCTCGGGGTTGGCGCGCGTGGTGTCCTCGGTGACGTACATCACTTCGAGGCCCTCCCTCACCGCGAAGGTGATGGCGTCCTCGGTGCTCCGGAGCAGCCAGTCGAGCGTCCAGCCCTCGGTGAACTGGCGGATCGGCGACGACCCGATGAACGCGCAACACTCCAGCGGCACGCCGGTGCGCTGCGCGATCTCGGCGATGGGCCGGATATCGTTCACGTGGGTCCGCGCGGCGCAGTTCGGCTTCACCGACAGCTTCGCCGTCGCGATCTCGCGCACCAGCCGCTCGACGTCGTCGGCGACCTGCGCGCCCGCGCCTGGCAGCCCGATGTCGGCCGAACCGATGCCCAGCGCATCGATGAGGTGCAGGATGCGGATCTTCTGATCGATGGTGGGCGATCGCACCGAGGGCGACTGCAGGCCATCCCGCAGGGTCTCGTCGTTGAGGATCACCAGGGGCGGCCGCTGCGGAGCGCCGATGCGGTTCCAGTCGAAGATGAGCGAGTCGATCATGAATGAGTCGCGACCAGCCTACTACCGATGCGCCGCACGCGTCCGGCGGCGCGCGCCGTACACGCCAGCGGCCAGCACCGCGATCGCGGCCCCCGACGACACGACGGCCGCGCGACGGACCTGCGGGCGGAAGACATCACGGATGAGCTCGACCGGTTCCCCCTGCTGCCAGCGCTGGAGCTGGTCGGCCACGAAGGCGTCGCCCGCGCGGCGCAGCTGGTAGTCGAACGACAGGTTCCAGATGACGAACGCGGCCGCCCACGGCGCCCATCGCCTCATGCGACGCTCGCGGGCCCCGCTCCCTTGTAGCGGACCACCAGCGCGGTGACGTCGTCGAACTGCTCGGCGCCGCGCGCGAACGATTGCACGGCCTCGATGATGTGCGCCAGGACCTCGCCGGCCGGCTTGCCGTGGTGGGCCTTGAGGACCTCCACCAGGCGCGCCTCGCCGAACTCGCTGCCATCGAGGCTCTGCGCCTCGGTGACGCCGTCGCTGTACATGACCAGGGTATCGCCCGGCCTCAGCTTCAGGCTGGTCGAGGTGTAGGTTGCGAAGTCGAACAGCCCCACGGGCATCCCGTCGGCCTCGAGCCGGTGGAGTCCGCCTTCGCCCAGCAGCAGCGCCGGGTTGTGGCCCGCGCTGCAGAACACGAGGTCGCCCTGCGGCGACAACTGGCTGTACATCGCGGTGGCGTAGCGCGCATCGATGGCCCGGCGCGTCAGCACGCGGTTCATCTGGCTCATCGTCTCGGCCGGATCGGTCCCCGCCGCGACGAAGGCCGAGAAGATGCCCATGATCTTGCTGGTCAGCAGCGCCGCCGCCGGCCCCTTGCCCGCCACGTCGCCCACGAGGAACGCGAACTGCCCATCGCTCATCTCGAGCAGATCGTAGAAGTCGCCGCCGATCGTCCGGGCCTGAACCGACGTGCCGCTGGCCTCGTAGAAGTCGCCGTTGTGCGATCCCTCGGGCAGAAGCGCCCGCTGGATCTCGGCGGCAATTCTCAACTCGTGCTCGATCCGCGCCTTCTCGAGCGTCTCGCGATAGAGCCGCGCGTTCTCGATCGCCACCCCGGCCTCCGTCGCCAGCGTATCGAGCGCGGTCCGCGTGTGCGGCGCCAGCAGGCTCCCCTTCTCGCGCGAATCGAGGTACAGCACGCCGATCGACCGCGTCTCGGCGGGCATATCCGCCTTGTCGAGATACCGCACCAGCCGCAGCGGCGCGCATGCCACGTGACGGATGCCGAGCGCCACGGTGCCCATGTGGACATTGGCGAGATCGCCGTCGAGCAGGTCGGCCACGATCTTGATCTCGCCGGTGTCGAAGACCTCTTCGGGGATCTTGCGGCTCGTGTCGAAGCGGTTCCCCGGCAGCGTGATGCGGCCCCGGGCCCGCGCCAGCTTCATGTCGAGGCCGCTGTCGCCGGCCAGCATGATGAAGCCGCGCTCGGCGCCCGTGACCTCGATGGCCGCGTCGAGCACGAGCGCGAGCACCTCGTCCAGGACCCGTCCCGAGCCCAGCGCGCGCAGGCCCTCGAGCAGCGCCGCGAGCTGACGGAGGTCGCTGACCGCCGTCACCGGGGTGCGCGAGCTGGACTGCCCGGCATCGCCAACGAGGAACACCACGTCGGTTCCCGCCGCGCGCCCGAACTGGATGCGGTCGCCGCTCGCCAGCTTGTGCTCGGCGACCTGCGTGTCGTTGACGAACGTGCCGTATCGCGAGCCCCGGTCGCGGAGCAGGTAGTCGCCGTCCACCCTGACGATCTCCGCGTGGTCGCGCGACACGTCGCTGCCGGTCAGCCGCACGTCGTTCTCGGTGCGGCGGCCGATGGTGAGCTGCGGCTTGTCGAGCGGAATGACCCGGCGCCCCAGCCCGTCGTTCAGTTCGAGACGAGCGTCTGTCATGCGAAAAACCGATTCATTTCATTCTAGCGCGACTAGAAGAACCAGGCGGCCGCAGCGGCCAGGGCGGCCCCGGCCGCCGCCAGGGCCGGCACGAGCCAGCGGTTGCCCGATGGCCGGCGCGAGGACGGGGGCGGAATCCGGGGCTCGGCGGTCGCCGTGCCGCACCGGTAGCAGATGAGGGCATTGGCGGCGATCTCGGTGCCGCAGGAGCGACAATTCATGCCACGATCTTAACGTCTCTCGCCATGATCCCCATCAAGGACGTCATCCCGTCCCGCACGACGCCGGTCGTCACCATCACCCTCATCGCGGCGAACACCCTCGTCTTCCTCTATCAACTCGGCCTGGCGCCCGCGGAGCTCGAGGCGTTCATCTTCGCGTTCGGCCTCATCCCCGCCCATTTCACCATCGCGACGATGTTCTCGTCGATGTTCGTGCATGCGGGCCTGGGCCATGCCGGCGGCAACCTTCTCTACCTCTGGATCTTCGGCGACAACATCGAGGATCGGCTCGGCCACGGGCGGTTCCTGGTCTTCTACCTCGCCACCGGCGTCGTGGCCGCCCTGTCGCAGATGGCCATGGACCCGGGCTCGCGCATCCCCATGGTGGGGGCCAGCGGCGCCATCGCCGGGGTGATGGGCGGCTACCTCGTGCTCTACCCCCATTCGCGCGTGCTCACGCTGTTCCCGTTTCCGCTGATGCTCTTCGAAGTGCCTGCCGTCTTCTTCCTGGGCCTGTGGTTCGTCATCCAGTTCGTGAGCGGGCTGGGCTCGCTCGCGGCCGCCACCGAGGCCGGCCTGCCGGGCGGTGTGGCCTTCTGGGCCCACGTGATGGGCTTCGTGGCCGGCGTGGTCCTGGTGCGGCTCATGCGCCGCCCCGAGCGCGGGCGCGTCGAATGGTGGGGCAATTAGCTGCGCTTGCGGATCTCCTGGGACACGCGCGCCAGCTCGATCATCAGCTTCTCATAGGCCGCCTGCCACTCGGCGGGCGGCATGCCGTCCTTCTGCTGCTTCAGTTGCTCGGCCTCGGCTTCGAGCGTGCGACGCTGTTTCAGGAGCGCCGCCAGCTCGGGGTTGGTGGTCGCGGCCTCCGGCTCCGCATCGAGATGCCAGAGCCGCGCCATGCCGCCGTCCGGCCCGTCGGCCCCCTCCTCGCGCCCCACCCCGTCGCCGTTGTCGTCCAGGAGCGCGCGCTCCGTGGTCAGCTGCCCGCGCTGCTCGTAGTGCTGCTTCACCGCCAGGCTCGCCGCCTCGAACACCTCGAACACCGACGTGCGCCCGTTCTTGTCGAGATCGGTGGAGGCTTCGCTGAGCGCCTTGACCAGGTATTCCGGGAACACGGTGGCGTACTTCTGCGCGGCCGAGTTGGTGGCCGTGATCACCACGCGGCCCTTCCCCTTCAGGGCCTCGAGGAACGGGAAGCTCGCCTCGGTGGTGTTGACCAGGATGAGGCGGCCGGGAAGGCCTGAGAGCATCGTGTTCCACTCCTGGGCGGTCATGTCTGGCCCCACCAGGTTGAACTTGGCGACATCGCCATCGAAGGTCCCGTGCCCGAAGAGCACCAGCAAGACCAGGTCGTCGGCTGACGCGGTCTTGCGGATTTCGCTGAACACGAACTTGACATTCGCGGCCGAGCCCGTCGTGCCGCCCGACACCGACTCGTCCACCAGCACCCGGACGCGCGCGGCATCGAACCCGTACCGGTCCACGAGCGCGGACTGCAGCGTCGAGCGCCACTGCTTCATCTGCTCGGCGTACTTCTCGCCGCCCGACGCCCCGGACACGATGACCGCCCAGCGCGTCTCGGCCCAGCCGGTCACAGGAGCCGACAACAATATCGCCACGCAGAACAGACGCTTGAGGACTATCACCATGGTCGTTTCAGGTTGGTGCTTCATGCCAATCCCACGCCCCTGAGATCATCTGCGCATCTGCGGCGTTGATCCATCTGTGCGGTCAGCGGCCCTTCGACGTCGACGTTCATGAGAGGCCGACTCGGCGTCTCACGAGCCATTCGGCGGCCAGCAGTCCCATGATACCCATCAGCGTCCAGGCGTTGTGCCACAGGTCGCGCACCTCGGTGGGCTGCCGCTCGGCGCCAGCATCGCTGAGCAGCCCTCCCAGCTCGTCCACCTGGTCCGCGCGCAGGTATCGGCCTCCCGTCGCGGCTGCCACGCGCTGCAGCACGGGCTCGTTCAACCGCGGGTCGCTCAGCTCCGGATCGGCGCCGCCCACCAGCACGTGCCGCGACGCCAGGCCCAGCGACGTGGAGCCACGGCGCGCCTCGACCGCCAGGCGATAGACCCCCGGCTCGTCGAACCGCACGGCCACCGCGTATCGGCCCTCTCGCGGGTCGGCCAGCACGGGCGTCCAGGTTCGCACCTGGCCGTCGGGAGCGGTGACCGTCAACGTCACGTCGGCGTCCGCCGCGGCGGCGAACCGTTCGTCGCGCACGAGCACGTTGACCGGCTCAGCCGAGCCCGGCAGTGTCACGGCCATGGGCGCCACGGCCACGGGGCCGGGCGCCGGCGCGGCCAGCCACCGGACCATCTGGCGCCAGATCGTGTCGTAGGTGGTGTCCGACGCGGGGCGCATCATGCGCCACCGCCACGACGCTTCGCCCGAGAACACCATCGCCCGGCCCTGGCCATAGCGCTGCACGGCAATCAACGGGTGCCCGTCGCCGCCCGGGCTGGCGGTCACCGCGAGCACCTGCGCCCCCGGACGCGCGCCGCCCACCAACGCGACCGATGCCAGCGTCGGAAGGGCCTGCCACCTCCGGCGGTTCTCGTCCGTGGCGGCGGCCAGCCGGGTGGCAGGATGCCGCACGCCATCGGCGGTCAGCGCGGGGGCGTTCAGCACGCGACCCTCACCGTCGTCCGGGAGGGCCGCCACGGCGGCTGCGCGGCGGTCGGTGAGGTCCACTGGCAGCACCTCTTCGAGCGGTGTGCCGGTCAGTCCCTGGCGCTCGAACGATCGGGCGCCGAGCACCAGCAACCCGCCGCCGCGCTCGGCCACGAAGCGCGCGGTCAGGTCGAGTTGCTCGCGCGAGAAGAAGTCGGCCTCGACGTTCCCGAAGACGATGGCGTCGTAGGCAAACAAGGCCTCGCGCGTCACGGGATAGCCCGACGAGAGCGCCGCGGCCCGGCTCTCGCCCGCCTGAACGAAGAACGTGTCGCGCCCGTCGTCGTTCTGCCCCTTGCGGACGACGGAGTCGACGTCGAGGCCGCGATCGGCGGCCAGCGCCCGCTTCAGGAAGGTGTGCTCAAAGCCGGGGGCGCCCTCGATCATGAGGATGCGCCGCCGGGCGGCCTGCGGCGGCACGAGCACGCTGCGCGTGTTGTTGCCGGCTGCTACCTCGCCTGCCGCAGCGGGGATCTCGACGCTGTAGACCGTGGGCTGATCGGCCGCGGGCGACACGGTGAAGACCTCGTGCACGGGCGCGCCCTCCGACGCCGGCGTCACACGACGCACTTCGACGGGCCGCCCGTTGGCGCTGACGCGCAGTTCGAGGGGCTCCACGCCGTACCCGTGGCTGACGGCCGACACGCTGAGGTCAATCGACGCCTCCGGCAGTACCGGCTCGCCCGCCGTCACGTTCAACACCTCGCGGTCGCGCGACGGCCCCGTGGTCCCCACACCAACGGGAAACACCCGGGCGCTCGGAAGCCGACCGGGCTCGGGCGGGCGGTTGGAGGTATCCCCGCCGTCGGACAGGACGACGATGCCGGCCACTCGCTCGTTGCGATAGCGCTCGGCCAGCTCCTCAATCGCGCCCGTCAGGTCGCTGCGCCTGGCCGTGGCGGCCAGCTCGTCCTCCGTGGCCCGTGAGAGCGACTCGCCGAAGGTGAGCAGATCCACGCGATAGGCGGGCCCGAGACCGCTGGTGATCTGGCGCGCCAGCCCACGCGCGCGCTCGACTCGCGTCGTGCCGGCCTCGTCGGCAATGCCCATGCTCTTCGACACGTCCACCAGCAGCGGGACGACGCGGCTGGCCACCTCGGGCGACGGCACGACCGCGACGGGGCGGAGCAGCGCGGCCACGATGAGCAGGAGCGCGGCCGCGCGCAGTCCGGTGAGCAGGACACGCTGCGACGCGGAGAGCGCCACGCTGACACGGGCGTACGCGATCCAGGCCAGCACACCAGCGAGGCCAAAGGCCAGCGCGTAGCCCCACCACGGGAGTGCGACAGCAAACCGCATTGGGCGCGACCTCGTCTAGCGCGGAGGCTTCCGCGGCGCGGCCAGGGACTGATAGTACCGGTCGACCATCTCGCGGTACTCGTTCGACACGCCCTGGTGCCCGCCCGCGTTCAGGCGCTCGCGGGCCTCCCGCTCGCGCAGCTGGCTCGACAGGCGGGTCTCGGTGCGCTCGAGCGCGAGCAGCAGGTTCTTCTTGAGCGTCTCCCACTTCGCGAAGTCCTGCTTGAACGATTCGGTGCCGGGCGCCGACAGGCTGGGATACCAGTCTTCGGGCGTCGCCGGGCCGTTGCGCATGTCGGGATTCTGCTGCCGGAGCTCACCGGCCAGGCGCTGGGCGTCGCGCATCTGGTCAGCAGCCTCGCGCTGCAGCCGGTCGAGGCGCCCGGCACGTCCACCGTCGGCGCCGCCCTGCTCGCCGCTGGAACCCTCGCGCCCCTGCGAGCCCTGCTGCGACGATGGCGACGACTGGGCCGACCGCTGGCCCTGCGACTGCCCCGGCTGCGACTGTCCAGGCTTCGACTGTCCGGGCTGGCCCTGCTGGCCCGCGGCATCCGACTCGGAGCGTCCGCCCTGCTGGCCCTGCTGAGCTTCGCGCTCCAGTTCCTGCAGCGTCTGCTGCAGCTCGCCAATCTGGTCGCGCAGCTCGTTGGCCCGCGCGAGCTGCTCGGAGAGCCGCTCGGTCTCGCGATCGGCGGTTCCCGCCGCCTCGCCCAGCTGACCCGCGATGCGGTCCAGCGCGCGAGCCATCTCCCGACCCTGCTCGCCCTGCCCTCCTGCGGATTGCTGACGCAGGGCCTCGGCAGAGGCGCGCATACGCTCGGCCAGCCGCTCGCGCCCCATCTCCTGCGCGGCCTGGCGAGCCGCCTGCCGCGACTCGACGTCGCCCTCCTCGCCGGATGCGCCGACGCCGGGCTCGCTCATCTGCCGCGCGGCCTGCTGCAGGCGCTCGGTGCGGTCGGCCAGGCGCTCCTGTTCGGCCGCGAGCCGTCGCGCTTCGTCTCCACCGGCGGACGCGCGGTCGGCTTCCGAGGCCAGGCGACGCTCGGCGTCGGCCAGCTGTCGCGCCTCGAACTGCAGGTCGCCCATGGCACGCCGCCGCTCGTCGGGCCGCGCGCGCTCCATCTGTCTCGACAGGTCGCGCAGCTGCTCGACGGCCTGCCCGCTGCGCGAGCTGGCCTGGTCGGGATCCTGCCGCCGCAGGTCGCTGGCGGCATTGCGCATCTGCTCGGCGATCTCGCGCATCTGGCGGCTTCCGGACGCCTGGCTCTCGGACCCGCCCTGCTGCGACTGGCGGCCGCCCGATGCCGACTGTTGGCCGCGCGACTGCGGCGACTCCTGGCGTTCCTGCTCGTCGCCCGCGGCGCGCTGCCCCGACTGCTGCTGCATCTGCTTCGACAACTCGTCAGCGCGCCGGGTCAGCTCCTGCTGCTCGCGTGTGAGCCGCTCGAGCTGGCGCTTGATCTCCTCGTCCGGCATCCGCTCGCGATTGCGCGCGAGATCCTGCTGGGCGCGCTGCAGCGCCTCCTGGCGGCGGGCCAGCTCGCGCACGCGGGCCAGGGGATCGTCTTCGGGGGCCTGCTCCTCGCGCGTCTCGCTGTTGTTCGGCGTCTCGTAGTTGGTCTGCTGCTGCTTGCGCAGCTGCTGATCGAACAGCGTCGAGAGATCCGGCGTCTGCCGGTTGCTGCCGCCGCCGCCCGCCTGCTGCTGACGCGAGATCTGCCGGCGCTGCACGTCGGCGTCGGCCTTGAGCAGCTGCTCGAGGGCGGTCATCTCGTGCGGCAGCGCGTCGGCGGTCTTCAGCCGATCGAGCTCGCCCGCCGCGCGTCCCATGGCCTCGATGGCGCGCGCCATCGGGTCGTCGCCACCGGGTGCGGACGATTGTCCGGGCCGCGGCCGCCGACGGCGCGGATCAGCCATCGCGGCGCTCACCTGGCTGGCCGATTCGGCCGCGCGGGCCCGCAGCTCGGACTGCGCCTTCGCCACGGCCCGAATGTCGGTCTCCGACCCGGTATTCCGCGCACGCCTCGCGCGCGCGTCCAGCTTCCACGTGGCGGCGATGATTTCCTTCTGCGCCTCCGCCATGTCCTGCAGGCCCGGCCCACCGCCCTGCATGCCCATGGCCTGGCTCTGGGCCGCCACGAACTCTTCCTCGAACGGCTTCACCTCGAGGAAGAAGATGTCGCTGCGCGCCTCGGCGCCGCGCCGGCCCTGCCCCACGTCGCGGGCGCGGGCATAGTAGGTGACGAAGTCGCCGGGAGTGACGCCGAGGTCCTCGAGCTGCACCATGTGGCTGCCGCTGGCCGAGAGCTGCCGGCCCGTCGCGAGCGGCACGACCGTGTCCTTCCTGCCGGGCGCCTGGAACACGATCTCCAGGGCCGAGAGTCCGAAGTCGTCCTCGGCACGCGCCTCGATGACGACCTCCTCCAGCGGGCTCACCTGCTTGTCGCCACCGGGACGCAACACCCGCACATCGGGCGGGCGATCGTTCAGCATGCGGATGAAGTACTCGGTGTCGCCGGGGTTCTCGAGACCGTCCACGTCAGTGAGGGCGACGCGGTACGCCCCGTCCGCGCGAATCGCCATGGACGCGTCGAGCACGGTCTCGCGGGCCGCGAGCGCCAGGCTCGTGCCGTCGGCCAGCGTCAGCGCACCACGGGCAATGGGTTTGTCGGTCGTCACCGTCAGCTCGACGGTGGTTCCCGCCGGCCCGTAGATGTCGCCTCCGTCTTCTTCCACGCGCGGCTCGAGGCCGAGGCCTTCGGGATAGCGGTAACGCACGTCGATGCGCGTGACCCGCGCGGGGCGGATGACCTCGATGTTGAAGGTGTCCGAGCGCGCCGGACCGGCCTCCACCAGATACGGGAACGAGGCCGTCACCTCGTCGAAGGTCACCGAGAAGGTGCCGTCGGCGTTGGGCGTCATGCGCAGCGAGTCCTGCGCGTCGCCACTGCCATAGGTGAGTGCGGGAACGAGGCCGGCATCGAGGCCGTGAAGGCGGGCCGTGATGGTGACCGGCAGCCCGGCCCTCACCTTCGAGGTGCCCGGCGTGACGTCGATGAGCAAGCGGGACGGCAGGAGATAGGCGGCTGCGATGGACGCGCCGCGGCCCATCGTCGGGGCGAACGCGGCGAATCCCGCCGCCAGCGCGAGCGTCGCCAGGCCGGCGCCCATCGCCACCCGTCGCAACGCCTCGCCGCTGATGATGTGGTCAAGGCCCAGGCGGCCGATGCTGGCCGCGGCGTCGGCCGCCAGGTGCTTCGCGATCGGCGTGCCGGTCTCGCCGTGCTGCACGGCCGTAACCACCACATCGTCCAGGCCGCCGGCCTGTTCTTCGATGTAGCGCGCGAGCTGCAGGTCCGAGGGAGGACGCCGAATCGGCCAGGCGGCCGCGACGAGGGTGACGAGCGCCAGGGCGGTGACGAGCAGCGCCACCACGGCCAGCGCCAGCCCTTCGGAGGCCAGCAGCCACACGGTGAACAGGCCGACGCCGAAGATCATCGTGGCGGCGGCCGCGCCTGCGGTCCAGGCGCCCAGCCGCACGCGCCGGGTCCACCGGCGCCTGACTTCGGCGAGGACCGCCCCGAGCTCGTTCTGACGCTCGTCCACCTTGTGCCTATCCTATGCGATCAGTTCGCCTTGCGGCCGACCAGTCCCTCGCCCGCGAGGGCCAGGAACATGGCCAGCAGCCCGAGCTGCCACAACCGTTGTTCGTCCTCGGCCTTGCGGGCGTCCGCCTCCGGATCCGCGGTGAGGCTGCGGGGCACGCGAGGCACGCTTTCGAGGAACGCCTCGCGCGACATCGGCGCGGGATTCGACTCCCTCGTATCGACGTTGACGGCCACGCGGCGGCCTGTTCCCCGCGCCTCCTGCGTCGGCGTGTCAATCGTGAACACTCCGGGTGTGGGCCCGATCCCGGGGGGCGCAGCTGGCAGCACCCACGACTGCCGCTCGCGCGCGCCGTCGGTCAGGTAGCGGGCCGCCTCCACCATGAACGGCACGAACGCCGGGCTCAGCGGGAAACGATTCCACTGGTTGTCGAGGTCCGAAGTGAAGAGCAGCAGTCGCCCGTTCGGGCGCGGCTGCTCGAGCAGGGCCGCGGCTCCGCCGGCAAAACGGGCCAGCACCGCGCGGCCGCTCTCCTCGAGCGGGCGGAAGCGTTGAAACGATACATCTCCAAGCGCGGCAGCCGGTTCGGCAAACGGGCGGAACACGGGATGGCGCGTGTCGGCGACCACCAGCGTGGCGGCGCCGCCAGCGAGGGGCTGCACCTCAGGCCCCACCCCGGGCGCCGATCCCAGGATGTCGCCGAGCGTGCCCGGATCCACATCCGGCCCCAGTGCGAGGAGCATCGATCCGCCCTGCGCCTGGTATCCCGCCACCAGCTCTCGCCCGCGTCGCTCGAGCGTGCGCGTGCCCAGGACCACCAGCGCCTGGTGCCGCGCCAGTTCGTCCGCGGTCCAGGCCGACAGCGCGCGGCCATCGACCACCGTGATCGCGAACTCGCGGCCTTCGTCCGCTGCGCCGAGCGCCCGTTCCACGTAGAGCCCCCCGCGAAGCGCGGACGGGTCGGCCACGATCACCGCGATGCGTGCCGCGGCGGAGGGATCCAGGACGAGGAAGCGCGTGTTGTCGGCGGCATACCCCCCCGCGTCTTCCACCGTCACCGATGCCGCACCCGAACCTGGCACCGCGGCATCGAATGCCACGTGTGCGGCCGACTGCGCCGCGATGCTGACGCTGGCCTGCGCGACGACGCGGCCGTCCACCGACAGCGACACGGGAACCGTGCGCGGCTCGAAACCGAAATTGTGCACGCCAGCGACGACGCGCCCCTCACGACGCTCGGTCGAGACCACCGCCACGTTCTGGATCGGTCCCTCCACGGCGGCCACGCGCACCTCGACGTCTTCGGGCAGTCCCGTGTGCGCCGTCGCCTCCCACCCTCCCTGCTGGAGGTCGGTGACGATGTCCACGCTACCCTGGCGCGCGCCAATCAGTTCGGCCGCCCTCGCCAGCGCCGCCCCGTAGCGCGTGCCCGACGCCCCCGGGGTGAGCCCGGCCACGGCTGCCGCCACCGCGCCACGATCGGTGGTGGGCTCGACGATGGTCGAGGCCGCGTCGCCAAAGGCCACCAGCGCGACGGCATGCGTTGGAGGCGCGGTTCGCACCCGCTCGTTGGCCAGTTCCCGCGCCCGCTCGAACACCTGCGGGGATGACAGGCTGAAGGACGTGTCCACGGCCACCACCGTGATGGGGGCGTCGGCGGCCAGCGTGCTGCCCGCCAGGTAGGGCCGCGCGAAGGCCCCGGCCAGCAGCACCAGGGCCGACACGCGCAGGGCCAGCAGCACGAGCTCGCGCAGGCGCCGCCGGCGCCGCTGCTCCACCGGCGACCTGGTCAGCAATCGCACCGCCGGGAAGTCCACGACCGTCTCGGTCCGGCGGCGGAACAGGTGCAGCGCAATGGGCACGGCAATGGCCAGCGCGCCCAGCAGGTAGATCGGCGAGAGAAAGGACAGCCCGCCCACGGCTAGAACGCCTTCCGCCGGGTCTGCAGGTACGAGAGCAAGCCCACTTCGAGCGGTTGCGACGTGTCGAGCAGGCAGTAGTCGATGCCGTTCTGGCCGAGGATGGTGCGGTAGTTGGCGATGAGCGCGTGGATGCGCGCCTTGTACTCGTCGCGGACGGCGGCCGGCACGGCCACCACCTCGTCCTCGGTCTCGCTGTCGCGGAAGCGCGCGGCTCGATCGAACGGGAACTCCAGCTCGTAGGGATCGAGCACCTGGAAGACGATGACGTCCGTGCCGCGGTATCGGAAGTGCTTCAGCCCGTCGATCACCCGCTCGGGCTCGTCCAGCAGATCGGAGATCAGCACCACCAGGCCGCGCTTGCGGATGGCCTGCACGAGATCGCCGAGCGGCCTGGCCACGTCCGTCTTCTCACCGAGCGTGACCCGCTCGAGCGCGACGAGCACCGCCTTCAAATGGCCGGGACGCGCGCTGGTGGGCAGCAACTGGCGGATGCGGTCGTCGAACGTGAGCAGCCCCACGGCGTCGCGCTGCCGGTTCATCAGGTACGCCAGCGCCCCCGCCAGGTACGACGCGTACTGGAGCTTGGTCACCTCGTGCGAGCCGTAGCCCATCGAGCGGCTCACGTCGAGCAGGATGTGACATTCGAGGTTGGTTTCCTCCTCGAACTTCTTGACGACGTGCCGGTCGGAACGCGCGTAGATCTTCCAGTCGAGCGTGGCCAGGTCGTCGCCGGGCAGGTACTGCCGATACTCGGCGAACTCGACGCTGAACCCCTTGAACGGGCTGCGGTGCAGCCCGGTCAGGAACCCCTCGACGATGGTCCGTGCCTTCAGGTCGATGGTGCCCAGTCGGGCGACGATCGCCGGGTCGAGGTAGCGTGCGGGCCCGGCCATGGCGTCACAACCCGCTGGCGGGCACGGGTACGGTCTCGATGAGCTGCTCGATGATGCGCTCGGTGGTCACGCCCTCGGCCTCGGCGTAGAAATTCGGGATGATGCGGTGACGCAGGATGGGTTTCGCCAGCGCCTGGATGTCCTTCACCGACACGTGGTGCCGCCCGAGCATCAGCGCGCGCGCCTTGGCGCCCAGCACCAGCGCGTGCGACGCGCGAAGGCCCGCGCCCCACTTCACCCACTTCTGGACGAAGTCGAGCTTCGCGCCACGGCCCGGGCGCGAGTTGTCGGCGAGGCGCACGGCATAGCGCGCCACCTCCTCGGCAATCAGCACCTGCCTGACGTAATCCTGGATGCGCAGGATGTCGGCCCCGTCCAGCACCCGCGCCGGCGCCGGCCGCTCGGCGCCCGTGGTGTCGGTGACCACGGTCACTTCGTCGTCTTCCGACAGATAGGTCATGACGACGTTGAACAGGAAGCGATCGAGCTGGGCTTCGGGCAGCGGGTACGTGCCCTCGAGCTCGATGGGGTTCTGCGTGGCCAGCACGAAGAACGGGCGATCCAGCTCGTAAGTGCGGCCCGCGGCCGTCACGTGATACTCCTGCATCGCCTCGAGCAGCGCCGCCTGCGTCTTGGGCGGCGTCCGGTTGATCTCGTCGGCCAGGATGATCTGCGCGAAGATCGGCCCGTGGACGAAGCGCAGCGTGCGATGCCCCGCCTCTTCGTCCAGCACCTCGGTGCCGGTGATGTCCGCGGGCATCAGGTCGGGCGTGAACTGGATGCGCTTGAAGCTCAAGTGGAGGATTTGCGCCAGCGTCTTCACCAGCAGCGTCTTGGCCAGGCCGGGCACGCCGGTGATGAGGCAGTGGCCGCCGCAGAAGAGCGCCATCAGCACCTCGTCCACGACCTCGTCCTGCCCCACGATCACCTTGCGCAGCTCGGCCAGGATCTGCGCCCGGCTCTTCGCGACGTGCTCGGCCAGGCTCGCGGTCTTCGTCTCGACGGTCTGTTCCATGTTGCTATCTCGCACCCCTAGTGCGTCAGCGAGTAGACGACCTCGTTGATCCACATCTGATACGCCTGTGCCGTGAACCGGATGTACCCGGGATATTCCTCGGCGTTCGACCACTCCACCCCGTCGCCCATGTCGGTATTCCAGTTGATGATCACCATCGGGCGCCCCGCATCGTCCAGGATGGCCCGCAGGTGCGGCTGGAACCCGCCCTTCTCCCACGTGCGTCCGCTGAAGAATGACCCCAGCCCGGGGATCTGCGGATACTTCTCGATGCGGTAGAAGCACGTGAAGATGGGGTGCGGCGGCTCCAGTTCGACGATCTCGCGATCGGGGAACACGCGGCTCAACTGCCGCACGGTCAGGTCCCACTCGTACGGCCCGTGGAAATCGTCCATCGTCAGGGTGCCGCCGCGCAGGAGGAACTCGCGCAGGATGGGCACCTCGGCGTCCTGCAACTGCAGGTTGCTGGGCTCGACGATGTAGATCCAGGGATGTTGCCAGAGCCGCTCGTCATCCAACGTGAGCACGACCGGCTCGCCCACTTCGATGGCGGTGACGGCCTTGATGCGGCGCGAAAGGTTCTGCTCCGCCGCCGGCGCGTCGATGGCCCAGGGATCTTCCCAGTAGCTCATGCGGGGGCGGCCGCGGCCCTCGTCGGCCCACGAGTTGTAGCGGATGCGCGCGAAGGTCCATTGCAGCCCGGCCAGCCGTTCGTCGGGCATGGCCGGCATCTGGGCGTCGGCCACGGGCATCAGGGCCAGCAGCGCCAGCACGAGGCCCGCGCCTCCCATGAGGACGCTCGGTGAACGCCGGGCGCCGCGGGCCACGCTATCGCCCCCCGACGAGCTTCAACAGCAGGTCCTGCGCGCGGGAATAGGTGGGGGCAATCTCGAGCGCGGCCAGCGCCTGCGTGCGCGCCTCGTCTCGATTGCCGGCTTCGAAGAGTCCCTCGGCGAGGTCCGCGTGCGCGCCCGCGCGGTCCACCGGCCCGGCCGCCAGCGCCACGCGGAACATGCGCACGGCCTCGGTGGTGTCGCCGGACGAGAGCGCCATGCGGCCGAGCGTGGTGTGGGAGGCCGCGTCGAACGGGTCGACCGCCACCGCGCGTCGCAGGGCCGTGCCGAGCAGCGCCTGATCCTGACTGGGATCCAGCAACGACGCCAGCTTCCGCGCCGACGCGAGGTCGGAATGATCGAAGCCGGTGAGCGTATCCAGCGCCTTGATGGCTCGCGCGTGGTCACCCCTGGCCAGCGCGACTTCGGCGATTTGCGCCTGCGGGCTGTCGGGACCTGTCGCATGCGGCACCAGCGCCGCCGCGCGCTCGAACGCCGCAATGGCCTCGTCCGGGGCCGTCTTCTTCAGCGCCATGCCGAGCGCGAGTTGCGCCGTGAAGTTGTCGGCATTGGCCGAGGCCAGCGCGCGCAGCCCATCGAGCGGCATGTCGGCGGCAAGCCCCTCGGGCACCGCCAGGGCCTTGCGCAGCGTCCCGTACCGCTTCTCGAGGAACGCGTCGAAGGTGGTCTGCAGCGCGTCGATCTCCACGCCCAGCACCTGCTTGATCGCGGTCTCGGTGTCGATGCCGGTGGCGTAGGACTGCACCAGCGCCTTCAGCCTGGGCTGCCCATACACCTCGACGATGTGGTCCACGACCAGCGACGACTGGAAGTAGGCCAGCGAGATGGTCTCGGGATTGGTGAAGCCGCTGTTCAGGTCCTTCAGCTTGATCACGTGTCCGCGGTCGATGGCGCGCGCGAAGGGAATGTCCATCTCGCGTCCCCACTCGGGACGCGCGCGTTTCTCCTCGAACACCGAGATTCCCTCGGTGAGCCACCGCGGGATGCGCTGGTTGGACAGCTGCAGCGTGATGACGTGGGCCATCTCGTGCCACAAGGTCACGCCCCAGTTGAACTCGCCCGGCGGGCGCGCCCGCGGCGAGTCCATGGTGACCACCCGCCCGAAGCACGCGCCGAGAGCGCCGATCATGCCCATCAGCCCCACGGTACGGACCGCGAAGTCGTCGTGCCGCGGGAACACCTCGACGAGGATGGGCCCCTTGGGCGTGAATTCCCACTGCTTCGCCAGCGAGTCGAGCGCCTCGCGCGCCAGCGGCGTCACGTAGTGCTCCATCACGCCCGCCTCGTCCTGGTGGAGGCGGATGATGGTGTCGCCGTCGCGGACGGTGGCGAACTGGTCCAGGGTGTCGAGCAGGCTGAGCAGGTTGTAGGTGATGACGTCGTACGGATCCTGCCGGAACGCGGTCTCGAGCATCCGGCGCGCGCCGCGTTCGTCGCCGGTGCGCATCATGTGCCCGCCCAGCTCCGCGTACGCCCGCCAGTTCTCGCGATCGAGCTGGATGGCCCGGCGCACCTGCTCCACCGCCTCGTCGAAACGGTAGTAGCCGGCGGTGATGGCGCCGACGACCCGGTAGAACTCGCCGTAGGTGGGATGGACCTTCAGCGCTTCGGCGGCGAGCGCCTGATACCCGGTCGTATCGCCGTCCACGTAGGCCAGCGCGCCCTCGAGCGCGATGGCTTCGAGGCTCTTCGGGTTCACCGCGCGGGCCTTCTTGAGCCAGTCGCGCGCTTCGTCCTTGCGGTCCTGGCCGATGGAGGCCTCGGCCATGAAGACCTGGGCCGGGACGCTGTTCGGGTTGAGCTTCAGGGCGCGGGCCGCAAAGGTGAGGGCCTGCGGCGGGTTGTCGTCCTGGACCGCCCGGGCCATGCCGACCAGGGCGGGCCCGTAGTCCTCGTCCACCTTCAGCGCGTCCTGGAACGATCGCACCGCGTCCTTGCGGTTGAACTTCTCCAGGAACAGCTCGCCCCAGGCGGTGTTGATCTCCGCGTCGGTGGGCGCGGCGGCTACGGCCTCGCGGAAGGAGCTGTTGGCATCTTCGAAGCGGCCAAGGGCCCTCGCGGCACGCCCCGCCCGCAGGTAGTCGCGCGGGCTATCGGCGTCCTGCGCGGCCAGCAGCATGAGCTGCAGCGATCGACGGGCCTCGGTACGCCGGCCCTGGTACGCCTGCAGCAGGCCGAGCTCGAGCGCCGCGTCGCCGCCGGGCGCCTGCGCGGCCAGGGGTTGCAGTACCGACTCGGCCCGGGCGTAGTCGCCGCGCGCCGCGGCGCTTCTTGCCCGAAGGATGACCAGGGGCTCGTCGCCCGGGTGCGCCGAGGCGACCTGCTCCACCTCGTCGTACTGGCCCGCCTTCCAGGCCCGTTCGGCCGCCGTCCGCGCGGCTGCCGGACTGCTGGCGGCCTGTTCCCGCGCGAAGGCAAGCCCCAGGCCGGCAGGGATGGCGATGCAAACAAGGGCGATGCCCCAGAAACGGCGTGTCATGGGCCCTTCGGCGAGTATAGCTGACTGCCTGACGACTTTTAGACGCCGCCGCGGCCCCTGGAGACTTGATGAATCAGCAGGAGACGCAGCGGTGGTTGTTCTTCGCGCCGAGACTCTCGAGCAGCTTGATGGTCTCGGGGTAGGGCTGGGTCCGCTGAACCGGGCCGTTGGCCATGTCCACGGTGGTCAGGCCACGGCGGTTGACGCGGGTGACGTCCGCGCCCTTCGAGACGAGGTAGGCGATCATCTCGTTGTCGCCGCGCGACGCCGCGTGGTGCACGGCCGTATTGCCATCGTCGTCCACGGCGTTGATGTCGAGGCCCACGTCTTCCACGAGGAACTTCACCGCGGCCATCATGCCCGTGGCCGCGAAGCGATGGGCGTTGCCCGCAAAGCCCTCGCCGTAGCCCACCCCGGCCGCCGCGTGCAGCGCCCCGATCCCGGGAGAGCCGGTCGGCATGGGCGGGAGCCGGGAGGCGTCGCCCGCCTGCACCCCACCTTGTTGCCGCTCCTGCGTCGGTCCCTTCATGGTGGTGATGAACGGATCCGCTCCCCGCGAGAGCAGGAGTCGCATGGCGTCGATGTCGGCGGCGTAGGCCGCGCGCCAGAACGGCGTGGCGCCGCCCTCGTCGGTGCGCAGCAGGTCGAAGTTGTACTGGGTGTACCAGATCTTCTTCTTCAGGCGCGCGTTGGGATCGGCGCCCTTGTCGAGCAGCGCCGTCATCAGCCTGAGATAGGTGGTGCGCTGCTGGAGCTGCGCGCGCGGCTGCGGATAGAACGACCGGGGCGCCCACTCGATGTTGACAGTGGCATAGAGCGGCGCGGCGCCGGCCTCGCTGGCGATGTTGGGATCCGCCCCCTGCTCGAGCAGGTACCTCGCCAGGTCGTAGTGCCCGTTGATGACGGACATCAGGAGCGGGGTGGTGCCGTCGCCGCCCGCGCGCTGGTTGACGTCCGCGCGTCCGTCGAGGAGGGCCTTGACCGAGGCCACGCTCCCCTGGCGGGCGGCGTAATGCAGCGCACTGAAGCCGCCCTGCTTGTCGATGAGCTCGTTGTAGCGATAGGTGCGCGTCACGCCCGGGATCTCGCTGGCCGGGTTGGCGGCCGCCGGCGCGGGCCGCCCGCTGCTCTGGGCGCTCGCCCGCTGCGTGGCCAGGCGGATCTCTTCCTGCAGCGCCTCTTCCGGCGAGGTCAACGCGGCGATGTCCACCACCTTCGAGGTGAGCGACAGGTTCGCACCCACCTCCACCAGCAGCTGCACCACCTCGGCACGGTCGAACGCGGCCGCGAACATCAGCGCCGTCTGATCGTTGGCCAACTCTTTCGTGTCGACGTCGGCCTTGTGCGCCAGCAGCTGCTTGACGGCGGGCACGTGCCCCGACGCCGCGGCCAGCATCAGGGGCGTGGCGCCGGTGGCGGTGGGCAGGCTCGGGTTCGCGCCCGCCTTGATCAGCCGATCGATCACGGCATCGTGCCCGCGCTGGCTGGCCAGGTGCAGCGCCGTGTAGTTGCCGAGACGCGTCGTCGCCCGCACGTTGGCGCCGGCCGACAGCAGCACGCCCACCATCTCGGCGTCACCACGCATCGCCGCATGGTGAAGGGCGCTCGTGCCATCACGTCGGGCGCCGTTCACGTCGCCACCGTCCTTCAGGAGGCGGCGCACCTCCGCCAGGTCGCCGGCCATCGCCGCGCTGGCCACGGCCACGCCGTCCCGGCCGGGCTCCGCCCGGCCCTGCAGGCTCGCGCTCGCCACGAGCGATGCGGACAGCACACCCGGCAGCGCGGCCATCAGCACCGCCGCCATCCCCCACCGTCCGAAGCCGCGATCGCGCATGGCGTCTATGCTCCTGCCACCGTGGAGGGTGCCGGGGCGTTCAGGTCGAACGTGGCCGTGCTGTCGCCGAAGCTCTTCACGTCCACGCCCAGCGTGTGCAGCACCGAGAGCATGGGGTTGGCCATCGGCGTCCCGTCGGCCGCGCGGAGGTGCACGTTCCCCTTGATGGCGCCGCCGCCGTGGCCCAGCAGGATGAACGGGCACCGCTTGTGGTTGTGGACGTTCGAGTTGCCCATGGGCGACCCGTAGAGCACCACGGTGTTGTCGAGCAGCGTCCGATCCGCTTCCTGTGCCTTCTGCAGCTTGTCCAGGAAGTACGGCAGCAGGCTCACGTGGTATCGGTTGATCTTCTCGTACTCGATGATGCGCTCGTCGCGGTCGCCGTGGTGCGAAGCGATATGGAAGCCGGTGTTGACGCCCGTCTCCGGGTAGACGCGGTTCGACACGTCGCGGCTCATCTTGAAGGCGAAGACGCGGGTGATGTCGGCGGTCAGCGCCAGCGCCTGCAGATCGAACATCAGCTTCACGTGGTCGGTATACGAGTCCGGCACGCCCGCGGGCGCGCCCGGCAGCTCGCGCTGCTCGCCGGTGGCGTTGAACGTCTCGACCTTCTGGATGCGCCGCTCGATCTCGCGCACGTCGTCGAGGTAGTCCGCGAGGCGCGCGCGATCCGCCGCGCCCAGCGTGCCCTTCAGGTCGTTCACCGAGGCCGTCACCCAGTCGAGAATGCTCTTGTCCTTCCGCCGCCGGCGGGCACGGGCCTCGGGCGTGGCCCCGACGCCGAACAGCTGATCGAACACCGCGCGCGGGTCTCGGATCATCGGCAGCGGCTCGGTCGGCGAGCCCCAGCTGATCGAGTCGGTGTAGGCGCAGGAGTAGCCGTAGAAGCAGCCGCCCGCCTGGTCCACGCTCTCGATGCAGAGCTGCATGGACGGGATGGGTGTCTCGCTGCCGACCTGCTGCGCGTAGATCTGGTCGATCGACACGCCCGCCCGGACATCCGACCCCTGCGTCTGGTGCGGATGCGACTGCGTGAGGAACACGGCCGCGGAACGGAAGTGGTCGCCGCCAATCTCGGGTGGCGCGAACGCCTCGGCATTGCGCACGTCCGTACGGCTGATGATGGTCAGGTGGTCGCGGTAGGGATCCAGCGGCGCGAGGCTCGTCTTGCTCACATCGAAGCCGCTGCCCACCTCGGCCGGCGCCCACAGGTTGTTCTTCTCGCCGTAGGCGGTGCTCCCGGCGGCGCCGTGCACCATCTCGATGGCCACGAAGCGCAGCTTCCGGCCAAGCTGGCGGGCCTCGGCCGTCCGCGCGGGCAGCATCGCTTCGAGCAGCGGCAGCGCCACGCTGACGCCGATGCCCTTGAGGGCCGTCCGCCGATCGAGGTGTCGCCTGGTCAGAACCTCCATGTCCGATTCTCCCCCCTTGTGCCGCCTGGTGGAACTACTCGGGCCACGCCGACGCGGTGTCCGTCGGCGCCGGCGCCTCCGCGCTCATCCTGAACGCGGGGCTCCGGACGATGGCCTGCACGAACGCGCCGATCTTCAGGTCGTTGGCGCCTGCTTCCCGGACGATGCGGCGCACCAGGGGCATGTCTTCGGCTTCGATGCGCCGGCCGAGCGCGTAGGTCATCAGGCTCTCGGTGAAGCTGAGCACGAACACGTCCTGGTGCTTGAGGATCGCGCGCCGCAGGCCGTCCGGCCCGTCCATCGGCGTGCCGTCGTAGAGCTCGCCCGTGGGGTCCACCGGCGCGCCGTTGTCCTTGATGCGCCACCTGCCGGTCACATCGAAGTTCTCGAGGGCCAGCCCCAGCGGATCGATCACGCGGTGGCACGACCGGCACGCGGGGTTCTTCCGGTGCTCTTCCATGCGCTCGCGCACCGTGAGCAGGCGGGTCGCGCCCGTCGCCTTGGTGTCCTCGAGCGCCGGCACATTGGGAGGCGGCGCGGGCGGGGGCGATCCCAGCAGCACTTCCATGACCCACTTGCCGCGCATCACCGGCGAGGTCCGGTCCGCCACCGACGTGAGCAGCAGGACGCTGCCCTTGCCGAGCAGGCCGCGCCGCTCGTCGGGAACGGTGACGCGCTGGAACTCGCTGCCCGTGATGTTCGGGATGCCGTAGTGCCGGGCGAGGCGGCCGTTGACGAACGTGTGATCCGCCGTCAGCAGATCCAGGACGCTGCGATCTTCCCGCACCAGGCTGTCGAAGAAGAGCTCGGTCTCGCGCACCATCGCGCGGCCCAGCGACCGGTCGAAATAGGGATAGAGGATCGCGTCGGGAAGAATCTGCTCGACGTCGGCCAGGCGCAGCCACTGCGCCGCGAAGCGCGAGGCCAGCGCGTCGGACCGCGGGTCGGCCAGCATGCGTTTCACTTCGCGGTCGAGCACGCCGGGCGTGGAGAGCGTGCCCGCGGTCGCCGTCTTCAGCAGCCCCGCGTCGGGCCCGCTGCCCCAGATGAAGAAGGAGAGGCGCGAGGCCAGCGCGAGATCGTCCAGGCGATAGGGTTGCCCGGCCACCACCCCCGCCGGCACGGGCTCGAGCCTGAACAGGAACTGCGGGCTCGCCAGGATGGCCTCGATGGCCGAGGCGATGCCGGATTCGAAGTCGCCCTCCGCGCGCCCGTCCGCGTAGAACTGCATGAGCCGATCGAAGTCGCGCGTCCCGACCGGTCGCCTGAACGCTTCGGTGGCCAGGTCGCGGACGAGCCGCGACGCGCAGGCAGACTCCTCGGCAGGCGACGTGGGACGGCAGGCGAAGATCTTCCGGCGGCTGGCCGTGTCGGACACACCGGTTACCCGCTGCGGGCCGACGATGGCCATGTCCTTCAGGTGCGGGAGGGCGGTGATGCCGTGCGCGACGCCGATCTGCGTGTCGGCCAGCGTGTGATCGATGGGCGCGATGAGGTCGTTCACCGGGCCTTCGAACCGCTGCAGGAAGGCCGCCGTCACACGGTGCGCGCCCGCGGTGACGTGAATCGTGGGCGTTTTCAGCGACAGGCCACCCGACATGTCGGCCATGCGCGGGTTCACGTCGAGCAGGGCTACGCGCTCGCCGTCGATCGACACCTCCATCTGTTCGCCGGTGGTCGGGCCGCCGAACAGGAAGCCGCACGCGTTGCTGTGCAGCTCGAGCCGGAGCGTGTAGTCCCCATCCGCCGGGAAGGTGTGCAGCACCGACGTGCCGCCGCGTGTCCCGAGCGGCGCGCCCTCGACACGCTCCATCTGCGACGCGGTCTTCGGCACCCGGTACAGCGCCTCGGCCGATTCGGCCTCGGGGTCACCCACCGCCAGCGCGGTCACCTTGCTCGCGGCGCGCAGGTACGCCTCCATCAGCGTGGGCGAGAACATCTGCGAGTCGGAGACGTTGTCGAACCCGGCGCTGATGGTGTCGGCGGGCAGGAGCGCCGAGACGTCCACGTCCACGGCGAGCAGATCGCGGACGGCCCGCGCGTACTCAGCCCGGTTGAGCCGCTGGAACACGCGCGAGCCTGGCCGGATGGCCACGGCGGCGCGATCGATCCGCGTCTCGAGCGCCGTCGTGAGCGCTGCCAGCGTGGCGGCGTCCGGGCGCTTCGCGCCGGCGGGCGGCATCATGCCGGCCCGCAGCTTTCGGATCATCTTTTCCGTGACGTCGGGATGCTCGGCGGCCGTGGCCGCGTCGAACGAGGCGAGCGACAGCCCGCCGGCCTTCGCCCGATCGCTGTGGCAGGTGACGCAGTACTGCCTGACGACCTCCGTGTGAGCGAGGGCGGTGGCCGCGGCAGCCGCCTGGGGGACGCGCGCGGGCGCGGACCGAGACGTGACGGGCGCGACGGCTGGAACCGGAAGCGAGGCCGGCCCGGAGCGTGGTTCCGGAGCCGGCGGCGTGGCTGGCGCACCCTGTTCCGAGGCGGCAACCAGTGCGAATGCCACGACCAACGCCAGCATCACCGCGGGGACAATCCTCTTCATGGGCGAAGTGCCGGAAAGTATACCGTGGGAAGGGTTTAGGCCGGTGTCACACGATGTCACGTGCCGCCCCGGCCGTAGCCGAGCGCCCGCTCCTCCACCGCCATCCGGCGCCGCATCAGCCATCCGAACCCCACGAGGGCCAGGAGGCCGGTGACCGGCGCCCAGACGGTGAGCGCCACACCGACGATCTCTCCCACCACCGCCAGGTAGTTGGGATGGCGCATCCAGCGGTAGGGGCCGGTGGCCACCAATGGCTGGCCCGGCAGCACGAGCACGCGGAACGACCACCGCTCGCCGAGCGATGTGATCGCCCACAGCTTCAGCGCCTTCGCGGCGCCAAAGACGGCCAGCCCCGCCAGCAGCAGATCGCGGGGCGCCGGCCCCCACAGCGCCCCTTCTACGGCCATGGCAATGAACGACGCCGGATAGGCCCACTGCATGGTGCGGTGCACGTCGCCTTCGGGTTCAACCGCGCCGCGGCGCCGGAGAGAGGCCTCGTTCACGCGCGAGAGCAGCGCCTCGCCCGCCATCACGAGCAGGACGGCCACCAGCGTGACGAGCGCCACGGCGAGCCCGGGCGAGAGGGTCACGCGTGCACTCCGCAGTCGCCCGCGTGACGAATCACGACTGCGAACGCCGTCGGCCACACGGTGGCCAGCCGCGCCGCCGCGGCCACCGAGCGCGGGGAGCCCACCAGGCCACGGAGCAGGCGGTTGAATCGCCGCTTGGGACCGAGGCGCCGGTCGAGCGCGCGGGCGTAGCTCGAGTGCGCGTGGGCCGCATCGAGCTGGCCGTCGAGCACGGCGCCGGCGGTGGCCGCGGCCACTTCGGCTCCTTTCAGCGCGAGGTGGATACCGTCGCCCGTCATCGGATCGATGAACCCGGCGGCGTCGCCGACGAGCCACAGCCCGGGGCAGGCGGGGCACGCGGTGTCCACGGCCAGCGGTCCCAGCACCCGCGCCTTCGCCACCATGCGTGCCCGGCGGAAGCGTGGCGCGAGGACCGCATCCGCATCGAGGGCTGTTCGCAACAGCAATTCCGGGCTCGGCCACGAGCCCTGGCCCGGGACCAGCTCGCGCACGAGGCACGCGTTGGCCCGGCCGTCGGGGGTGGGCGCCACCCCGAGGTAGTGGCCCTCTCGCACGTGCATCTCGCCCATGCTCGTCAGCCCGTCCGCGGACTCGAAGTAGGCGCCGATGGCCCATCGGCGTGGATGCCGGGCCGCGCGCGACAGGGCCAGGGCCTGCCCGAGGCGCGAGCGCCGGCCGTCGGCTGCCAGGGTGAGGCCGGCAGGTATCGACCGCGTTCGCCCCGATCGATGCCGCGTGACGACACCGCCCACCATGCCGTGGCGCGCGGCCGGCAGCGGCGAGATCACGGTGGTGTCGTCCACGACCATGGCGCCGGCCTGCACGGCCTCGTCGATGAGCCAGGCGTCGAGGACGTCGCGCGTGATGGCCAGGCCCCGCGCGCCGTGGCCGTACGCGCCGATCACCTGCACGCCTCGCGGTCCGGTGAGCACCATGCCGTCGATGGGCCGCCCGCGCGCGCGCAGCGGCCCGGTGTCGAAGTGCCGCGCGAGCAGCGCCATCGCGCCGGGATTGAGCGTGTCTCCGCACAGCTTCGCGCGTGGGAAGCGCGCGCGCTCCACCAGCGTCACACGCGCGCCCCGCCGCGCCAGCAGGCACGCCGCCAGTGCCCCCGCCGGCCCGCCTCCCACAATCACCACATCGTCCATGGATGCCCGCGTCCCGAGCTCACGCGCGCCCGTCGGCCGCCCCGAGGACCAGCGCCGAGTTCTTCGACCCGAACCCCAGGCAGTTGCAGAGGGCCGCACCCGCTCGAGCGTGCCGGCCCTCGTTGGGGATGAAATCCAGGTCGCACGCCGGATCGGGATCGCGCAGGTTGATGGTGGGCGGCAGGAACCCGCGCGCCAGCGCCAGCGCGGCGGTCACGACGCCGGCCGCGCCGCTGGCGCCCTGCGGGTGGCCGATCATCGACTTGGTGGACGAGCCCGGCGTCCGCTCGGCGGAGGGCCCGAGCGCCTCGCGCGTGCACCGCGACTCGATGGCGTCGTTCAGCTGCGTGGACGTGCCGTGGTAGTTGACGTAGCCGATCTCCTCCGGCGCGCGCCCCGCCTGGCCCAGCGCGCCTCGGATGCAGCGCACGATCTCGGTGCCGTCCGGATCCATCTGCACGCGGTGATAGGCGTCGCACGTGGAGGCATAGCCCTCCACGCACGCGTAGATGCGCGCGCCCCGCGCGCGGGCCCGGTCTTCCCGCTCCAGCGCGAGCATCCACGCGCCCTCGCCCAGCACGAACCCGTCGCGCCCGCGATCGAATGGCCGCGACGCCTCGGCGGGCCGGTCGTTGTAGTGCGTGGAGACGGCGCGCATGCGCGAGAAGCCGAAGATCATGCCCGGCAGCACGCATCCGTCGGCGCCACCGGACAGCAGCACGTCGTACTCGTCGAGCAACAGCAGCAGGCGCGCGTAGCCGATCGCGTCGGTGGAGCTCGTGCAGCCGGTGGACAGCACGTGGCTGATGCCCCTGAGCCCGAGGGCGATGGAGATCTCGCTCGAGACCATGCCGCAGATGCCGACGGCAATGGCATAGGGCGTCACCTGCCGCCCGCCGTTCGTGAAGAACTCCTCGTACTGGCGCTCGCCGATGTCGATACCGCCCCCGCCGGATCCGATGATGACGCCGGCACGCGGCTCGCCGAACCGCAGGCCGGCATCGTTCCAGGCTTCGCGAGCCGCCCGCACGCCGAAGTGCGCCGCCCGCGAGTAGCGCCTCGGATCGGCCCTGGAGTCGCGCAACTCTCCCTCGCCCTCCAGCGGCTCGGGATCGTCGATGAGCGGCGGGACGGCGGCGGCCACGCGGCACGGGTAGGTGGAGGCGTCGAATTCGGTGATGCCGCGCGTGCCGCTGGCGCCGCGGCTGACCGACGCCCAGAACGTCTCGCGCCCGGCGCCAAACGCCGACACCGCGCCGATGCCCGTGATCGCGATGCGAGGCCGCATGGCTCCTATACTATGCGCATGCGCGCGGCCACCTGGGCGGGAGCCGGCCTGTTCCTTGTCTCGCTCCTCTATTTCGCCTGGTTCTACCTCGTCTTGCTCGGCCAGCCCGCCACCGTGTCCCCGGACCGCGTGCCGGGTGCGCTGGCCGTCAACATCGCGCTCTTCTCGGCCTTCGCCCTTCACCACTCGATCTTCGCCCGCACCGGCGTCAAGGCGCTGGTGAAGCGCCTGCTGCCCCCCTCGCTCGAGCGCGCCGCCTACGTGTGGGTGGCCAGCCTCCTCCTCATTGCCGTCTGCCTGCTGTGGCAGCCGCTCCCCGGCATCGCCTGGCAGGCCACGGGCGCCCTCAGATGGGCTCTCCACGCCGTCCAGTTTGCCGGCATCGTCCTCACGCTGCGGAGCGCGTCGCGCATCGATGTCTGGGAACTGGCCGGGGTCCGTCACGCACCCGAGACGCGTGCGGACGCCTCATCGACGCTGGAAGTCAGCGGCCCCTATCGGTGGCTCCGCCACCCCATCTACTTTGGATGGGTCCTCATCGTCTTCGGCGCGCCGACGATGACCGCTGGCCGGCTGCTGTTCGCCGGCATCAGCACGCTGTATCTGGTCGTGGCCATCCCGTTCGAGGAACGTGGGCTGCAGGCGGCGTTCGGCCAGACCTACAGCGATTATCAGCGCCGGGTTCGGTGGAGGCTGCTGCCCGGCGTGTGGTGAGGGGGGCATTGAGCGATTGCGTGATTGCAGATTGAGCGATTCATTGGTGATTGGCGATTCGGCGATTCGGCGATTCATTGAGGATTCGCTGATTGACGATTGGTGATTTGCCAATCACCCAATCACCCAGTCATCC
>DAIRFN010000368.1:0-4760 GCA_036795065.1 Vicinamibacterales bacterium | reverse complement strand
ATGGTCAGCGGCGGCAGGAACCGGATGCCATTGGTGAACAGGCCCGCCCGCATGGCGATGACGCCGCGCTGGAACGCGCCCTTGATGATCGCCAGCGTCTCGTCGGGCGCGGGCTCCTTGGTCTGGCGATCCTTCACGAGCTCGATCAGCATCATCGAGCCCAGGCCGCGCACGTCGCCAATCAGCGGGTGCTTCGCCTTCCAGCCCTCCAGCGTCTCGCGGAGGATGGCGCCCACGCGCTCGGCGCGTGCGAGGAACGCCGGCTGCCGCATCATCTCGATGGCGGCAATCGCCGCCACGCAGGTGACCGGGTTGCCGCCGTAGGTGCCGCCCATGCCGCCCGTGTGCGTGGCGTCCATGATCTCGGCGCGGCCCGTCGTGGCGCTGATGGGCATGCCCGCGCCCAGCGACTTGGCCGTCACGATGATGTCGGGCTCGATGCCGTAGTGCTCGAGCGCGAACAACCGGCCCGTCCGGGCGAAACCGCACTGCACCTCGTCGGCGATCATCACGATGCCGTGCTGCGTGCACAGCTCGCGGATGCGCTGCATGAAGCGCGGCGGCACCGGCACGAAGCCGCCCTCGCCCTGCACCGGCTCGATGATGATGGCCGCCACCTCGCTCGGGTCCACCTGCGCGGTGAACGCCTGCTCGAGCTGCTGGATGCCCCAGTCGATGGCCTGCTCGGGGTTGATGCTCGGCGGCGTGCGGTACGCGTTGGGCATCGGCAGCCGGACGATGTCCGACGCGAAGGGGCCCATCGTCTTCTTGAAGAGGCTGTACTTGCTGGTGAGGGAGAGGGTGAGGAGCGTCCGTCCGTGGTATCCGCCCTCGAAGCAGATGACACCCGGCCGGCGCGTGTAGGCGCGCGCGGCCTTCACCGCGTTCTCCACGGCCTCGGCGCCGGTGTTGGCCAGCAGCGTCTTCTTCGGGAACGCGCCCGGGGTGATCTCGTTCAGCAGCTCGCACAGCCGCACGTACGATTCGTAGGTGCCGACGAGCGAGCCCATGTGGATGAGCGCCGCGGCCTGCTGCTGCACCGCCTGCACCACCGTCGGCGGGCAGTGGCCCACCGCCAGCACGCCAATGCCGCCGACGAAGTCGAGGAAGGTGTTGCCGTCCACGTCGTGCACGAGCGCGCCCTCGGCGCGTTCGACCACCACGTCAGTAGCCCTGCCGAGGCCGTTGGGTACCGCCGACGCGCGGCGGGCGAGCAGCGCCTGGCTCTTCGGGCCGGGCACGGGCGTCTTCAACTGGATCGAAGCCATCTCTTGTCGCTCCTTCACTGGCGGGCGGTGCCGGCAGGCCGGACGGCGCCGGGCACGTCCTTCTCCGCGTCGAGCACGATGAGCACGCCGTAGTTGTCGCAGACCGGGTCCTGCAGGTAGTCCTTCAGCAGCCCCCGGAACTCAAAGCCAATCTTCTGCTGCATGGAGAGCGTCGGGTCGTTGATGCGCCCCGACACCAGGCCCGCGTAGTACTCCTCGGCGCTGACCGTGTTCTTCACCGCGCCGTAGCCGCTCATCATGCCGGCGGTCACCTGGCCCTTCAGGCCCAGCTCCCAGACCAGCTGCTGGCGCGCGGCATACAGGCCCTGCGCGAGCCCGCGGCCGCGGTAGTCCGGGTGCACGCCGATGTCGGCACCGTACAGCCAGTCGCCATCAGGCTCATGCGAGGTGAGCCAGCCGCCCTGGATGATCTCGCCAAAGGTGTGGTTCACGTGCTCGAAGTCGAAGCCCAGACGGATGGTGGCAGTGGCGGCCACCACGCGGTCGCCGTCGAGTCCCACGAACTGGCCCTCCGGAAACAGCTCGAGGTGCTTCAGGTAGTGCGGCGCCTTGAAGCGCTCTTCGTCGGCCAAGGTGGGAAACACCACGCGCTGGAGCTCTTCGAGCTGCGGGGCGTGCTCGGGGCGCGCCGACGCGATGACCAGGCCGTTGGGCAGCACGCGGCAATAGGTGATCACGGTAGGGTCTCCCGCCGCGGTGACGGCATCCTTCGAAGTATACTGCGCCATCCCACCTCGTTCAGCCCGATGCCCCGCTAGCCCGATGACCCTCAGTCTCCCTCGCTTCGCCCTCGTCCTTGTCGCCATCGCCGGGATCTCCTGGGCCGCCTGTGCGCCCGCGCCCCCGGTCTCCGGCCTTCGCCACGACGTGGACGTGGCCGTGCCCATGCGGGACGGCGTTGTGTTGCGCGCCGAGGTGCTGCGGCCGGCCGCGGACGGCCGATATCCCACGCTGGTGTACCGCACGCCGTACGGCGCGCACGCGGCCGTGGCCGACTACACCACCTTCACCCGAGCGGCGGAACGCGGCTATGCGGTGGTGGTGCAGGACGTGCGTGGCCGTTACCGGTCCGACGGGGAGTTCCGGCCCTACGAGCACGACGGCAGGGACGGCTACGACACGATCGAGTGGGCCGCGGCCGAGCGGTGGTCCGACGGCAACATCGGCACCTTCGGGCTCTCGTACCCCGGCGCGGTGCAGTGGCTCGCGGCGATGGAGCGGCCGCCGCACCTGAAGGCCATGGTGCCGGCGATGACCTTCTCGACGCCGCAGAACTTTTTTTACACCTGGGGCGTGTGGGACCTGTCCTGGGTCTCCTGGATCTGGTTCAACATCGCGCCGGACGTGCGCGCCCGGAAGGACCTGCCCGGACCGCGGACAGACGAGCAGGTGCAGGCCGGCTGGCCGGCGATCGAGCAGAAGATGCGAGCGACCCTGCCGCTGGACGCCTTCGACGCGCTGAAGGACGTCGCCCCGTACTACACCGACTGGCTGCACCATCCGCCGGAGGATCCGTTCTGGGACTTCGCCGAGCTCCGCGACAAGTACGCGCGGACCGACGTGGCCGTGCTGAACCTCTCGGGCTGGCACGACGACAACTACGGGCCGGAGGGCGCGACCACCAACTTCAACGGCCTGGTGCAGGCGCGCGGTGGCCAGCCGACACGCACGGCGCTGCTGATTGGCCCGTGGGTGCACGGCGTGGGCTCGACGGCGCGGACCAAATCGGGCGAGCGCGAGTTCGGCGCCGACGCGGCCATCCAGTACGACGAGGTGATCCTGGGCTGGATGGATCGCCACCTGCGGGCGAGTGGCGCCGATCGACCCGCCGACCCGCCCGTGCGCTATTTCGTGATGGGGGCCAACCAGTGGAAGACGGCCAGCGCGTGGCCTCCGCCCGCGCGGCCCGTCACCTACATGTTGACCGCCGCGGCGCCTCGCCGGCCCGGCGCCCTGGCGCAAGCGGCCCACGACCCACGACCCACGACCCACGACCCAGGACCCACGTCCACTTTCGTCTCCGACCCCGACAATCCCGTGGTCAATTCGTATGACTCGGCTGGCGCGCACGATTACCGCGCGCTTGCCGATCGAAGCGACGTGCTGACGTTCGACTCGGCGCCCTTCGAGGCCGACACGGAAGTGACCGGGCCCATCGTCGCGCGGCTCTTCGTGTCGTGCGACTGCCGCGACACCGACCTCTGGGCGCGCCTGTACGACGTGGCACCAGACGGCACGGCGTTCAACCTGATGAGCCCCGGCCTGGACGTGCTCCGCGCCAGCTACCGCGACCTGTCGAAGGGCCGGCAGCTCCTCACGCCGGGCGAGGTCTACGAGCTGCGGCTGGATCACCTGGTCACCAGCAACCTCTTCAAGAGCGGGCACCGCCTGCGCCTCCAGGTCTCCGCGAGCTTCTTCCCCAACTTCTCGCGCAACCTCCACACCGGGGATCTCGAGAGCGTCTCATCGCGGAGGCAGCGTGCTACGATCCGCATCCATCACGGCGGGTCGCACACGTCACAGCTGGTGCTGCCGGTCGCAACCCCGTGATCCGGGGCGGCCGCCAGCGCGTGAAGGAACTGTTCCCAGGTACACCTCGATGACATTGAAGACCGGATCGCTCTGCCTGTCGCTGTTGGTCATGACCTCTGCCGCGTGCGGTCCCGGCCAACCGGCGCCCCCGGCGGAAGGCCAGGTCGCGGACCTGCTGATCACCAACGGCCGCGTGTTCACGGCCGACGAGCAGGGCACCACCGCCCAGGCCGTGGCCGTGGCCGGCAACACGATCCTGCGGATCGGAACCGACGCGGAACTGGCCGCGCTGCGCGGCCCGAACACGCGCGTCATCGACGCCCGCGGCGCCACGGTCGCGCCCGGATTCAACGATGCGCACGTGCACTTCGTCTCCGGCGGCCAGTCGCTGGGCGACGCGGATCTCGCGGGCCTCACGACGCTGCGCGAGGTGCAGGCGGCCATCAGCCAGTTCGCCGCCACCAAGCCGGCCGATGCCTGGGTCAAGGGGCGCGGCTGGCTCTACGCGCCGTTCCCCGGCGCCAGCCCGACGAAGGCGCAGCTCGACGAGATCGTGCCGGATCGCCCGGCTGTGATGACCTGCTACGACGGCCACAGCATCTGGGTGAACTCGAAGGTGCTGGCCATGGCCGGCATCACGAAGGACACGCCGAATCCGCCGAACGGCGAGATCGTCAAGGACCCGAGGACAGGCGAGCCGACGGGGCACCTGAAGGAAAGCGCCGCGGATCTCATCGATCCCGTCCTGCCGAAGGTGACCGACGCCGATCGGCGTGCGGCGCTCAAGGCGGCCGTCGCGTACGCCAACCGGTTCGGCATCACGAGCATCCAGAACGCGGGCGGCTCGCTGGAGGAGATGGCGCTGTACGAGGCCGCGCGCGAGGCCGGCGAGCTGAACGTGCGCGCCTACCTGGCCTTCTCGGCCACGGACGCGACCAC
>DAIRFN010000367.1:0-4778 GCA_036795065.1 Vicinamibacterales bacterium | reverse complement strand
CCGAGAAGACGTCGACGAGGGACGGACTTCGACGCGCCGTGGTGGTGCTGACCGACGGCTTCGACAATGCCAGCCGGCTGACGGCTGGCGAGGTATCCGGCATCGCCAGCTCCATCGACGTGCCGATCTACATCGTCGGCATCGTGCCGGCGATCGACAACCCGTCCGCCGACATCGCGGCGACATCCGGCGGGTAGGTGCGCTGCATGTAGTAGCCGCCGCTGGCCACCACCGGCAGGCCCGACTCGGTCGCGATGCGGCGGAGGGCGGCCAGGTTCCGCGCCATGTCGGCGTGCCCGCCGTCGACAATGCAGCCGATGCCGTTGGCCGCGGCGGCGCGCGCCTCCTCGATCATCATCGGCACGTCGTCGGTGAAATGCTGCTCGGCGCCCAGCGGGTAGCGCATCGAGAGGTGCTCATGGAACAGGAGGCGGCCCGAGAGCGACGCGGGCTCGACGTCACGGAGGAGCGTGCGGATGATGGCGGTCCCGGGAGGGGCAGCCTGTCGCGCGAACGCAGTGGAGCCCAGCGCCAACCCGGCGCCGGCCATTGCCAGGGTGGACAGAGCGTGTCGCCGATCACACACGAACCGGCGGGTCTCGGCTGGGTTCTCCACGCGCGCTCCTCCTCGATGACCGACCAGCACAACGGACGACGGCCGTCTGGAGGGTGATTATCGCTCCACCCGCGCTCGCTGATCGAGTGCGGCTGTCGCGCGCGGGCATACAATGCGCGTATGGGCTTGTTCGCATACCGCCTGCTCGGGGCCGCGATGCTCGACGCGGGGATGTACGAAGGCATCGAAGCCGACCGCCGGACGACCAACCAGGCCCTGGCCGTCGTGCTGATGGCCAGCTTGGCAGCGGGCATTGGCGCGGGTGAGTGGCTGGGCACCCGCGCCTCGACGGTGGTGCTGGTGGCCGCGCTGGCCGTGATCACCTGGTCGGCGTGGGCGATGCTCATCTTCCAGATCGGCACCCGGATGTTGCCCACCCCGGAGACGCGGGCGGACTGGGGCCAGCTGCTCAGGACCACGGGCTTTGCGGCGGCACCGGGGCTGCTGCTGGTCTTCGGCCTGGTTCCGCAGGCGCGGACCCTGATCTTCGCGGTGACGGGTCTATGGATGTTCGTGGCGATGGTGTTCGGCGTGCGTCACGCGCTGGACTACCGCAGCACCGGACGTGCCCTGGCGGTGTGCGGGCTGGCGACGCTGCTGGTGCTGGCGGTGGCGACCGGCCTCAGCATGCTGTTCGTGCGGCCGGTTTCGTAGCCGCAGGCATGGGGCACATGAGGAGAGCGACCCCCACGCTCATGCTCGCCGCCGCTCTCGTGGCGCACGCGGCGAACCTGACGGCGCAGGACCGGGCATATCGCATCGCCGGTCAGGTGGTCGATACGTCCGGCGCGCCCGCGGTCGGTGTGCGCGTCTGCGCCTATCCGATCGAGGGCGGCCCATCGTTCGGCGCCAGCTGCACGCGCTCCGGGAACGAGGGGAGCTTCGTGCTCGACACGCGGGCCGGAGGCCGTCATCAGGTGATGGCCGAAGACCCGGACGGGGGCCACCTGTCGCAGAGGCGGCCCTTCTATCGCGCGCCGGGACTGCCGGTGGTTGACCTCTTCCTCGACGATCGCACGCCCTCGGCCACGGTCACGGTGGTGCTGGCCCCGAAGAACGGTATGCTGCTCCTGCGCGCCGCTGATGCCGAGACGGGCTGGCCCCTGGCGGCGGACCCGCAGGTGTGTTTCGTCTCCGACGAGCGGCGCGACGACGGTGTCTACACGCTTGCGGCTCCGCACGTGCCGTTCACGCTGGACGCCTTGACGCCCGAGCACGAGAGGTGGCGGGATCCGTCCCATGGCAGATCGGGCGCGCCGCTGATAATCGCCTCGGGCGAGACGCTCGAGACGACCATGCAGTTGGCGCGGAAGCCGGCGTTTCGCGGCGTGGCACTCACCGATCAGGAGAAGCAGCAGGGCGTCCACCTGCCGGCGCCCCCACAGGCTGCGCCGTTGCCCGCCGGGACGAGCAATACGTTCACCTTCATTGGCGCGCAGCCGGGCCGCTGGCGGGTGTTCGCGGTGGACGCACAGGGCCGACCGGGCTTCAAGAGCCCGTGGCGCGTCTTCGTCCACGAACGCTGATCGCGGGAGGACCAGCCTACCTGCCGAGAATGGCGGCGGCGTCCGGCGCGCCCATCGCGCGCGCGATGCTGGCGGCATCGAGCCCTGTCGCGTCACGGGCGTCGCGGCGAGCGCCGCGCGCGACGAGCAGCCTCACCATCTCGGCCCGGTTGAACGCCGCGGCCATCATCAACGGCGTGCGGCCGTCCCCGGGCGCCGCTTCGATGTCGGCGCCGGCGTCGAGCAGCATCGTGGCCACGTCGATCATACCCTTGAACGCCACGCCGGCCAGAGGTGCCTGCCCGTTGCCATCACGCTGGTTCGGATCGGCGCCGCGATCGAGCAGCGCGCGCACGCACGGCAGATGGCCATGGTAGGCCGCCAGCATCAGCAGCGAGTCGCCGCGCGCGGTCGTCGACGAGACGGGCACGCCCGCGTCGACGGCGCGCGCCAGGGTCTCGACGTCGCCCGTCCGGGCGCTGTGGATGGCAACATCCAGGAGGCGTTCGGGGGGCGGGGCGGGTGTCTGAGGCATTGAGCGATTGGAGATTGCAGATTGAGTGATTGATTGAGGATTGGGAAATTGACTGATTGGGTGATTGATCGGGTGATTGGGTGATTGGAGGATTGGGCGATTGATTGGGCGATTGGGTAATTGGGTGATTGGGCGATTAGGGCGATTGGGGCGTCGAGGCGGTGCTTCACGACGAGGGCGAGGCGCGTGATCCACGACGAGGGGAGGGGAGACCAATCACCCAATCATCAATGAATCGCCCAATCGCTCAATCACTCAATCACCAATCAATCCCGCAATCCCCAATCCCCCAATCCTCAATCAATCACTCAATCTGCAATCACCCAATCATCAATGGACAGGCTCACCCCTCAGGCAAGGTCGAATCGATCGAGTGTCATGACCTTGTCCCACGCGGCCACGAAGTCACGCACGAACTTCTCCTGCGCGTCGTCGCACGCGTAGACCTCCGCAAGCGCACGGAGCTCGGAGTTCGACCCGAAGAGGAGGTCGACGCGGCTGCCGGTCCACGTGCGCTCGCCCGTCCCGCGAACACGACCCTCGAAGGTCTCCGCGGCGTCGGACGTCGACCGCCACTCCGTGCCCATGTCGAGCAGGTTCACGAAGAAGTCGGTGCTGAGCGCGCCGGGCCGCGAGGTGAAGACGCCGGCCTCGGATGCCCCGGCGTTCGCGCCCAGGACGCGCAGGCCGCCCACGAGCACCGTCATCTCCGGCGCGGTCAGCGTGAGCATCTGCGCCCTCTCGATCAGCAGCGCCTCGGCCGGCACCTGGTGGCCCGGTGCGAGGTAGTTACGGAAGCCGTCGGCCGTCGGCTCGAGCACGGCGAAGGACTCCACGTCGGTCTGCTCCTGCGACGCATCGGTGCGCCCGGGCGCGAAGGGCACCTGCACGTCGTAGCCGGCGTTCCTGGCGGCCTGCTCGACGGCGGCGCACCCGCCCAGCACGATCAGGTCGGCCAGCGAGACCTGCGTCTTGCCGCCGGCGTGCGCGTCGTTGAACGCCTTCTGGATGCCCTCGAGGGTCGCCAGCACCGCCGTCAGCTCGGCCGGGTCGTTGACCGCCCAGTCCTTCTGCGGCGCGAGGCGGATGCGCGCGCCGTTGGCGCCACCGCGCTTGTCGGTACCGCGGAACGTCGACGCCGACGCCCAGGCGGTCGAAACGAGCTGGGCGATGGACAGGCCCGACCCGAGAATCTGGCCCTTGAGGGCGGCGATTTCCGGTGCGCCGATCAGTTCGTGTGTGACCGGGGGCACGGGGTCTTGCCACAGCTGCGGCTCCGCGGGCACCAGCGGGCCCAGGTACCGCGGGCGCGGCCCCATGTCGCGGTGCGTCAGCTTGAACCATGCCTTGGCGAAGGCATCGGCAAACTGGTCAGGGTTCTCGAAGAAGCGCCGCGAGATCTTCTCGTAGGCCGGGTCGAAGCGGAGCGCGAGGTCGGTGGTCAGCATGGACGGCGCGTGGCGCTTCGACGGGTCGTGGGCGTCGGGGACGGTGCCCTCACCCATGCCGTGCTTGGGCTTCCACTGATGGGCACCCGCCGGGCTCTTGGTCAGCTCCCACTCGTAGCCGAACAGGTTCCAGAAGAAGTTGTTGCTCCACTTCGTGGGCGTCGTGGTCCAGGTGACCTCGAGGCCGCTGCTGATGGTGTCGCCCCCCTTGCCGGTGCCGTAGCTGCTCTTCCAGCCGAAGCCCTGCGCCTCGAGGGGCGCCGCCTCGGGTTCGGCGCCGACGTGGGTGGCAGGGCCGGCACCGTGGGTCTTGCCGAACGTGTGCCCGCCGGCGATGAGCGCCACCGTCTCCTCGTCGTTCATCGCCATGCGGCGGAACGTTTCGCGAATGTCCCGCGCGGCGGCCAGGGGATCCGGGTTGCCGTTCGGCCCTTCCGGATTCACGTAGATGAGGCCCATTTGGACCGCGGCCAGAGGATTCGCAAGCTCACGGTCGCCGCTGTAGCGCTTGTCGTCGAGCCACGAGTCCTCGGTCCCCCAGTTGATCTCCTCGGGCTCCCAGACATCCTCGCGCCCGCCGGCGAAGCCGAAGGTCTTGAACCCCATCGACTCGAGGGCACAGTTGCCGGCGAAGACCATCAGGTCGGCCCACGAGATCTTCCGGCCGTACTTCT
>DAIRFN010000366.1:0-4780 GCA_036795065.1 Vicinamibacterales bacterium | reverse complement strand
ACCCGCCGTGCTTTGAACCCCCGTGCTATACTCTCCCCCCGTGACCACCACCCAGACCCGAAAGTGCACCACCCGAAAGCGGGCGTGCTGCGCGTCGGGATGCGTGGGTCAGTGGTCCACTCCGTAAGTGAATCGGAACCATCGACCGGCCCCCAGACCAGGGGCCAGCAGCCACCCGCCGCGGCAGATGCCCAGGCGGGTTTTTTGTTGTGTGGAGGACACGTGGAGAGGATCGACGTCGGCGTGCTCGGGGCGACGGGGATGGTGGGGCAGCAGTTCGTGTCCCGCCTCGCGCGGCATCCGTGGTTCAACCTCACCTGGCTGGCTGCCAGCGAGCGTTCCGAGGGCAAGGCCTACAAGGCCGTGGCGCCGTGGCGGCTGTCCACCCCCATCCCCGAGGCATCGGCTGGTCGCGTCGTGGAGCCGTGCACGCCGGGCCGCGGGCCGAAGGTGGTCTTCTCGGGGCTCGACGCCTCCGTCGCCGGCGAAATCGAAGGCGCCTTTGCCGCCGCCGGGCACATCGTCGTCAGCAACGCGCGCAACTACCGCATGGATCCGCTGGTGCCGCTCCTCATCCCCGAGGTGAACGCCGATCACCTGCAGGTGTTGCCCGAGCAGCGCGCCTCGAAGGGCTGGTCGGGGGCCATCGTCACCAACCCGAACTGTTCGACCATCGTGCTGGCCATGGCGCTGGCGCCGCTCCGGCCGTTCGACATCCGCGCCCTGTTCGTGTCGACGATGCAGGCGGTCTCGGGCGCGGGCTATCCAGGCGTCGCCTCCCTCGACATCCTCGGCAACGTCATCCCGTTCATCGGGGGCGAAGAAGAGAAGATGCAGACCGAGACGCAGAAGATCCTCGGGACGGATGGCGGGCGGACGCCGCATCCCGCCGTCATCAGCGCGCACACCAATCGCGTGCCCGTCATCGACGGCCATACCATGACCGTGTCGGTGGATCTGGGCGCGAAGCCGTCGCCCGACGAGGTGGCGGCGGCCCTGCGGACCTTCAGGGGCCGGCCACAGGAACTGGAGCTGCCGAGCGCGCCGCAGCCGGCCATCGTGGTCATGGACGAGCCGAACCGTCCGCAGCCGCGGCTCGACGCGGACCTGGGTGCCGGCATGGCGGTGAGCGTCGGGCGCGTCCGCCCGTGCCCCGTCCTGCACACGCGCTTCGTGGCGCTCGGCCACAATACGGTGCGCGGCGCCGCGGGGGCGGCCATCCTGAACGCGGAGCTGATGCACGCACAGGGGTTGCTGAGTTAGATCGGGAGTCGGGAGTTCCGCCTTCGCCAAGGCTACGGCGGACAAGCAAGACCCAAGACCCAAGACCCAAGACCATCAGTGGAGCAGCCATGGTCGTAATGAAGTTCGGGGGGACGTCGGTGGCCGATCGCGCGGCCGTCGAGCGGTTGATGGCCATCGTGCGGGCCGAGCGGCAGGCCGGCGCGCAGCAGGAAGGTGGCGATGCGCGCGGGCCCATCGTGGTGGTGTCGGCGCTGTCGGGCGTGACCGATCGCCTGCTGGGGGTGGCCGCGCAGGCCGGGGCGGGCGATATCGATGGCGCGCTCGCCAGCCTTCGCGACCTCCACCAGCGCCATGTCACCGTGGCCGAGGTGGTGACGGACGAGGCCGTGAGGTCCGCAGTGCTCGACGAGATCGCGGCCGAGTTCGGCGAACTCGAGCGTGTCGTCTCGGCGCTGGGCGTGCTGCGCGAGGTCTCGCCGCGGTGGATGGACACCATCGCGGCCGCCGGCGAGATCCTCAGCAGCCGCCTGGTGGCCGCGGCGCTGAACGCGCAGGGCCTGCCGGCCGCCTGGGTGGACGCGCGTCTGGCCGTGGTCACCGACGGCGAGCACCAGGCCGCCGCGCCACAGTTCCCCGAGACCACGGCGGCGCTGATGATCCACGCGGATCCCGTGCTGGCCGCCCACCGCATTCCAGTGATTGGCGGGTTCGTCGGCGCCACGCGTGAGGGCGTCACCACCACGCTCGGCCGCGGCGGATCGGACTACTCGGCCGCCATCATCGGCGCGTGCCTGGGCGTCGCCGAGATTCAGATCTGGACCGACGTGGACGGCATGCTCACCTCCGATCCCCGCATCGTCGAGGGCCCGCAGGTCGTGCCGCACATCTCGTTCGCCGAGGCGTCGGAGCTGGCCTACTTCGGGGCGAAGGTGCTGCACCCCGCCACCATCCAGCCGGCCGTGGCGCGCAACATCCCCGTGCGCATCCTCAACTCCCGTCGCGCCAACGCGCGCGGCACCCTGATCACGGCCGAGCGGCCGATCGGCGAGCATCCCCTCACCGCCGTGGCGGCGAAGAAGGGCGTCACCGTGGTGGACATCACCTCCACCCGCATGCTGATGGCGCACGGCTTTCTCGGCCGGCTGTTCACCGTCTTCGATCGCTTCAAGACGCCGGTGGACGTGGTCACCACCTCGGAGGTGAGCGTCTCGGTGACGGTGGACGATGCCCGGCGGCTGCCGGACATCGTCGAGGCGCTGTCCGGGTTCGCGGAGGTGTCGTGCGAAGGCCAGATGGCCATCGTCTGCGCGGTCGGCGATGGCCTGCAGCGCGACCCGGCCATGGCGGCGCGCGTGCTGGCCGCGGTCGGCGACGTGCCGCTGCGCATGGTGTCGCAGGCAGCCGGCCGCCGGAACATCACCTTCGTCATCCGCGAGCGCGACGTGCCGACCGCGCTCAGCCGACTGCACGACACGTTCTTCGCGCCCTATCCCGTGTCGGCCTCGGTGGCCGGTACCCGGGGCTGACAGGCGATGTCGAGGCTGCTCATCGTCGGGCACGGCCGCATGGGCTCGCTGGTCGAGGCGCTCGCGCCCGCCTACGGCTTCGACGTGGCGGGCTGCGTCAGCGCGCGCAGCGGCGAGGGGGCCATCGCCGACGGGCCGTTCGCCGGCGTGGACGTGGCCATCGATTTCACCCTGGCCGAGGCCGTGCCGAAGACACTGCCCGCGCTCGCCGCGCGCGGCATCAACGTGGTGATCGGCACCACGGGATGGCAGGCCCACGAGACCGCGATGCGGACGGTCGCGGAAGAGCGCGGCATCGGCGTCGTGGCCGCAGCGAACTTCTCCCTCGGGATGAACCTGTTCCAGATGGTGGTGGAAGAGGCGGCGCGCTGTTTCGCGCCGCAGGGCGACTTCGGCGCGTGGATCCACGAGGCACACCACGACAAGAAGAAGGACGCGCCGTCAGGGACCGCGCTCACGCTGAAGGCCGCCATGGAGCACGCCGGCTTCGCGCGCGGCATCGACGTGTCGTCCACGCGGGCGGGGTTCATCCCCGGCACGCACACGGTGGGCTTCGACGGGCCCTCCGAGACCATCGCGCTGACGCACACCGTGCGCGACCGCGCGGTATTCGCCCGCGGTGCGCTGGTGGCCGCGAGGTGGCTGGTAGGCCGGAAGGGGTGGTACGGGATGGCTGACGTACTGCGGCCGTCCATTGAGTGATCGCCGATTGATGATCGACGATTTATCGGGTGACCCAAGACCCAAGACCTGAGGAACTCCCTATGCGCGACATGTGGACCGGAGTCGGCACGGCCTTGATCACGCCGTTCACGGTGGGCGGCGACGTGGATGAAGCAGGCGTCAGGCGCCTGGCCCGCCGTCAGATCGACGCGGGCGTGCATTTCCTCGTGCCTTGCGGTACGACGGGTGAGACACCCACGCTCTCGGACGCCGAGAAGCGTCGCGTGGTGGAACTGGTGGTGGAAGAAGCGGGAGGGCGGGTGCCGGTGATGGCCGGCGCTGGCGGCTACGACACCAAGGAAGTCATCCACGCGGCGAAGGAGATGCAGAAGGCCGGCGCCACGGGCCTGCTCTCGGTGACGCCGTACTACAACAAGCCCACGCCCGAGGGTCTCTTCCAGCACTTCTCCGCGGTGGCCGATGCCACGCCGCTGCCCATCGTGCTCTACAACGTGCCGGGCCGCACGGGCTGCAACATGGACGCGTCCACTGTTGCGCGCCTGGCCACCATCCCGCACATCGTCGGCGTGAAGGAAGCCTCCGGCAACATCCAGCAGATGGCGGAGATTCTGCGCGCGGTGCCGCGCGACTTCCGCGTGCTCTCGGGCGACGATGCAATCACGCTTCCGCTGATGGCGATCGGAGGACGGGGCATCATCTCGGTGGCGTCGAACGAGATTCCTGCCGAGATGGTGCAGATGGTGGAGTCCGCCGAGCGCGGGGACTACCGCGCGGCGCGCGAGCTGCACCAGCGGCTGCTGCCGCTCCTGCTGATCAACTTCGTCGAGTCGAATCCGGGCCCCGTGAAGTTCGCGATGGCCGCCATGGGACTGTGCGAAGAAGTGTACCGGCTGCCGATGGTGCCGCCCCGGCCGGCGTCGAAGGACAAGATTCTCGCGGTGCTGGGTGAGGTGGGGATTACAGCGGGGATTACGCAGAGATAGGATCCGCAGATGACGCAGATTACGCAGATAGGATTGTCCAGGTGAAGGGACGGCGGTGGCGCGCGCGAGCGCGCCACGCGCAGGGGTAAAGGAGGGCCGGCGAGAGCACTCGCCCGCAACCAAGATCAGGGTTCGCGAGTGTTCTCGCCGACCCTCCCTTACCCCTGCGGGCGGCTACGCCGCCGGACGCCGTCCACAGCCAGAGCAGCGTCTGCATCCGTGGAATCCGTGTCATCTGCGGCCCTGACCTAGGGCGTGAAGACAGCGCGACAGCAAGAGAGGACACACGGCGTGAGAGAGCGAATCGAGGAGTTGTTTGCGGCCGGGGCCGCGGCAGACAAG
>DAIRFN010000097.1:7868-16513 GCA_036795065.1 Vicinamibacterales bacterium | reverse complement strand
CGTCGTCGAACGGGTGAATCGTCACGAACCAGAGATGCGCAAGCGCCGCCTTCAGCACGGGCTCCGTCGTGGCGTCACCGTTGAACCATTCGAGGAATTGCCGCATCTCGTCCTCGAGTCGTTCGGCCGCAGGTGCTTCGAAGTGCACGCGTTCGCGTCCGACAGGCCCGGACACCACCTGCATCGGTGCGGTGCGGTCATCACGCCAGGCGCCGACCGTGATTCGATGCATGCCGCTTCGCCCCGCGGGGAACAGCGACGCGTGCCACCCGGAGAGCCGCTCTGCTGTCAGGGGCTGGTCGTAGTGCTGTGTCGCATCGAGCATCATCTCCACAACGCCTTCCACGTGGCGATCCGCTGGCTGCAACCCGCCGATGTCGATTCCGAGCCGACGCGCGACCGACGAGCGGACCTGATCGGCGTCCAGCGTCTCCCCCTCGATTTCGCTGCTCTTCAGTACGTCCTCGGTCAGCGTGCGGAGAACCGCTTCCTCTCGGACCTTAAACCCCAGCGCCTCCATCTGACCGACCAGGCGCCCCTGCAGGTGCCTGGCTGCAGCCAAAGGGGCGGCCAGGCGTCCCTCATTCCAACGGAATTTGGGCCAGTCCGAACGCTCATGAATATAGGGTGTCATTCACCGCATGTCCTGCGGTGATTATAGCTGTATTCGCCGCAACGGGCGGAACAATTGCCGCCCTGGGTGCGGCGAAATACCGGGCCGAATCACCGCAGGGCGAGGCCCAGAGCCGTTTTGACGTCCACAACCCTCAGAGCGGCTTCAACCTCCCCGCCAGCAACCCCGTCGCCTCGCTGAGGTCAACATCGGCCGTCAGCAGCCCCGCCTTGCCGTAAGGCTGATAGCAGAGCAGCGTCCCGTCAGGCTTCACCACCGCCGAGGTCGTCGGCGAGCCTTCGCTCGCGTAGTTCACCGTGGCGAACCAGCACGTATTCTCAGCCGCGCGGCAGAGCGCCGCCTTCTCGTGGAACGAGTTCGCCGGGTCGGCAAACGTCGCAGGCCGGTAGCTGCCGGGCTCGGCCTCGTGGAAGGCGGGGTGAAAGACGACGTGCGCGCCCTGGCGAGCGGCCCAGCGGACGGTTTCGGGATAGCGCCAGCCCTCGTGGCAGATGACCACGCCGAACTTCAGCGCTCCGGCCTGGAACATTCGCCTCCCGGAGCCGTCCACGTAGAGGCCCTGTTCTGACGGGTCCAGCTGGACCTTGTCCTGGAAACCGCCGTTCGTCCCATCCCGATTGATGACGAGCGCCGAGATGAGTAGCCTGTCTGCTTCGACGCGCTCGGTGCCGAGGATCACCGCGACGCCGGCTTTCCCGGCCGCGGCCGCGACGGCAGCCCAGGCGCGCGACAGGAACGCGGGATCGGGCGTCGGCACCTGCTTGCCCGGCGCGCGGTAACCCGGGATGAAGCACTCCGGGAAGCAGACGAGGTCGGCGCCGAGATCGGAGGCCTCGCGGATGGTCCCTTCGGCCATCGCGACCGACGCGTCTGGCGTCGCGGGAAACGGCAGGTTGGCGAGCGCGATTCGAACGGTACTCATCGACGAGGGTCCCCATGGTAGCAGCGCTGCAGCGCCTGCGTCAGCGCAAGGAGTGGATGCTCTTTGCGACCCTGCCGAAGGCGGACCGCCCGCTCGCCCTCACGTGGTGGGCGGTGGTCCTGTTGCACGGGCTCCTGCCCGTGCTCTTCGCGGTGGCAACCGGCGTCCTCGTGGCCGCGGTGCAAGCCGGCGCCCCGCTCACCGGGCCGCTGGCGCTGGCGGGCGTCACATTCGTCCTGGTGCAGGTGCTCACGCCTATCCAGACGGCGGTGAGCCACAACCTCGGTGAGCGGACCTCGGCCTGGCTCTACGACCGCCTGAGCGAGGCCTGCGTCCGTCCAAACGGCATCGCGCACCTGGAGGACCCGGCCCTCGCCGCCGACCTCACCGTCGCGCGCGAGTTCGACCTCGGCATGACGGGGCCACAGCTCTCCTACTCGATGGACTTCATCGCCGGCGGCCTCGTCGGCATGGTTGGCGGGCTTGCGGCGGCCGCGGTGCTCTTCGGGTTCACGTGGTGGGCGCCTGTCGTCCTGGCTGGCGCATGGCTCTCCACGCACTGGCTCCTTCGCGAGAGCGCGGTCTGGTTCGACCGCAACACCGACGAAGTCAAGCGCGCCCAGCGCGACGCGGATTACCTGTACCGCCTCGCCGTGGATCCGCCGGCCAGCAAGGAGCTGCGCGTGTTCGGACTCGTCGACTGGACCATCGAGCGGTTCATCGCGCGCCGCACGCGCCTCCATCGGCTCCAGTACGACGCCACCCGGCTGCGCGAGCGGCCGCTGGCGCTGAGCCTCTTGCTCGTCGCCACTGCCAACGTGCTCGTCTTCTGGGCCCTCGCATCGGCCGCGGCGGAAGGCCGCGTGAGCCTCGGCGAGGTTGTCGTCTACGCCCAGTGCGCGGTGGGTACTTCCCTCATTGCCTTTGGGGGGCTGAACTGGGCACTCGACGGCGCTTCCGCGCCGGTGGACGCCGTGTCACGCGTCGGGCCGGCGATGGCCACCGCCGGTCATCTCGCCTCCGGCGATCGATCCGCCGACGGGCTTCCCGCTCGCGAGATTCGCTTCCGGGATGTCACGTTCGCCTACCCGAAGGGGGCGCGCGTCCTCGACGGATTCGACCTCACCATCCCGGCCGGATCCTCGCTCGCCATCGTCGGGCAGAACGGCGCCGGCAAGACGACGCTGGCGAAGCTGCTGTGCCGCTTCTACGACCCGCAGGGCGGCGCGATCGAGGTGGACGGGATCGACCTGCGCGAGCTGGACCTCGCGTCGTGGCGTCATCGCCTGGCGGCTGTCTTCCAGGACTTCATGCGGCTCGAGCGATCACTTGGCGAGAACGTGGCGCCGCGCGGCGCACCCGATCCCTACATCCTGGAAGCGCTGGACGCGGCTGGAGCCAGGACCCTGGCGCACCTCGACAAAGTCCTGGCACGCGGCTACGCGGGCGGCGTCGAGCTGTCCGGTGGCCAGTGGCAGCGCGTGGCCCTGGCGCGCGCCCTCTGCGCGGTGAGGACCGGCGCCGGCGTCGTGATCCTCGACGAGCCCACCGCGCAGCTCGACGTCCGCGGCGAGGCGGAGATCTTCGAGCGCCTGCTCGCCGCCACCCGCCACTGCACGACCATCCTCATCTCCCACCGCTTCTCGACCGTGCGCCGGGCCGACCGGATCTGCGTGCTCGAGAGGGGCCGGGTCGTCGAGCTGGGCACGCACGACGAGCTGATGGCGCTCAGCGGCCGCTACCGGACGATGTTCGACCTGCAGGCGCAGCGTTTCGCGAGCCAGGACGAGGAGGGCCACGCCTATGACGTCCTCGCCTGAGCGCATCGATTCGCTGCCGCCGTCCCTGTCGTCGATGTGGCGGCTGTGCGTGCTGGGCTATCGCCACGAGCCGGCGCTGATCGTCGCGTCCTTCGTGCTGGCGCTGGTGGCGGCGCTGCCGGACGCGCTCCTCGCGTTCTGGTTCAAGCTGCTCGGCGAGGGCGCGCTGGACGCGAACTGGCGCCTCGTGCAGATCGCGCTCGTCGCCATCGGGGTCTCCGCCACCGCGACCTGGTTCCTGCAGGTCGTCAGCACGCGGGTGCAGCGGCGGTTCCGGGACAAGGTGACCATCGCGCTCGAGTCGCATGTCGCGACGCTCCAGGCGTCCATCCCCACCATCGCGCACCAGGAGCGCCCGGAGTATCTCGACCGCCTCTCCGTGCTGCGCAACCAGGTGTTCATGCTGGACCACATGTACGCGTCGCTGTTGACGACGCTGGCGTGGATCCTGCGCGTGGCGGTCACCATCGGGCTGTTGATGACCATCCACCCCGCGCTTGCGCTGCTCGCGGCCTTCGCGCTGCCGACCGTACTCACGTCCACGTGGCGGCCAGCCATCGAGCGGAGCGCGCAGGAACGCGGCGCAGAGGCCAATCGCCTGGCGAGACATCTCTTCGACATGGCGACCACGGCGGGCCCAGGCAAGGACGTGCGCGTCACGGGCATCGGGGATCAGCTGACCGTCGATCGCCGCCAGGCGTGGGAGGTCGGGAACCGCCCGATCGCACGCGCCCGATGGGCGTCGGCTGGCTGGCACGCCGTCGCGTGGGCGATCTTCGGCCTCGGATACGTCGGCGCCATCGTGTTCGTGGCGTCCAGCCTGGCACGGCCCGCGGGCGACGTCCTCCTCACGCTCGCGGCGGGCTCACGCCTGTCGTTCTACGTCGGCGCGGCCGTTGGCGAGATTGGCTTCCTGCGCGGCATCTGGCTGGATGCCGCGAGGCGGCTGGCCTGGCTCGAGGACTACGCGAAGGCCGTGTCGGCGGCGGCGAACCTGTCGGCGCCGGGACGCCTGAACGAGGGCATACGGTTCGAGCAGGTCTCGTTCGCCTATCCTGGCACCAACCGGCTCGTCCTCGATGACGTCACTCTCACCCTGCCTGCCGGCGCGGTCGTGGCCATTGTCGGGGAGAACGGCGCCGGCAAGTCCACGCTGGTGAAGCTGCTGGCGAAGATGTATCAGCCGACGAGCGGGCGCATTCTCGTGGATGGGACGGACCTCGCGCAGGTGGCGGCGGTGGACTGGCGGTCACGCCTTGCGGGCGCGTTCCAGGACTTCTTCCGCTTCGAGTTCCGCGCGCGCCACACGGTGGGCGTGGGAGACCTCCCGCGCCTGGACGATATGCCAGCGGTGACGACGGCAGTGGGCCGCGCGGGAGCGGACGATGTGGTGCCGCGGCTGCCGGACGGCCTGGAGACGCAGCTCGGGCCCACGTGGCCTGGCGGCGTGGACGTGAGCTTCGGGCAGTGGCAGAAGCTCGCGCTGGCGCGCGGCTTCATGCGCGACGGGCCGCTGCTCCTCGTGCTGGACGAGCCCACCGCGGCGCTGGACGCGGAAACCGAGCACGCGCTGTTCGAGCGCTACGCGTCGGCGGTGCGGGACGGCGGTCACACAGGGCGCATCACCATCCTGGTCTCGCACCGCTTTTCCACAGTGCGCATGGCCGATCTCATCGTCGTGCTGGACGGCGCGCGGGTGGTGGAATCCGGGACGCACGACGCGCTGATGGCCCGGCAGGGGCACTACGCCGAGCTCTTCGGCATTCAGGCGGCGGCGTACAGGTAAGTGTTCGACGCACACATGCCATCTTCTGAAGCAATCCTCAGCAGCCTGACCGAAACGGCCAACGACTGGCAAATCCTCGCGATTGGCTGGCACGTGTTCTTTGCCGCGCTTCTCCTGGCCATTGCGAGCCGCGCGCGTCTCTCCGACACATGCGTCCGTCACCTGCTCGTATTGCCTCTCGTCTCAGTGAGTGCACTCGCGTGGATTTCGGGCAATCCGTTCAACGGCACGGTGTTCGCGGCGCTCGCGCTCTTCCTGGTCGCCATCCCGAGAGGCCGGCCTGCCCGATTCGTCGGCTATGCATCGACCCAATACTTGATCCCCGGAGTCATGCTCGTTGTGTTCGGGTGGGTCTACCCGCATTTCCTCCACGCACGCCACTGGACGGCCTTCGCGTTCGCGGCGCCGCTCGGCCTGGTTCCATGTCCGACGCTATCGGCGGTCATCGGCATCACGCTGATTCTCGACATGTTCCGCCCAAAGGCGTGGAGCCTCGCCCTGGCGGCAACAGGCATCGCATATGGCGCCATCGGTGTCTTCGTGCTGGGTGTCACTCTCGACATCGGACTATTGGCGGGCGCCATCGTGCTGGCCGGGGCTGTCGCTCGCGAGCTCTCACATCGATCGGTGCGCGCGAGCCGCGATGAACACGCACGTCACTTGCCAGGCGACGAGCTGATTCCGAAGCCGCTCGGTACGCTGACTCACGCCATCACCATCCAGCGCCCGCCGGAGATGGTGTGGCCATGGCTGGCTCAGATGGGCGCCGGGAGCCGAGGCGGCTGGTACAGCTACGACTTCCTGGACAACGGCCGGCGGCCCAGCGCGGAACGCATCGTGCCCGAATGGCAGCCTCTCCAGGTCGGCATGGTCTTCCCCGCGCTGCCGGGATCAATGGACGGATTCACCGTCCTCGGCTTCGAGCAAGAGGACTATCTCGTCCTGGGGTGGCGTTCGCCCGATGGGGCGTACCTCGTGACCTGGGCGTTCGTGCTCGATGACGCGGGGTCGAACAGCACGCGTTTGATCACGCGCGCAAGAGGAGGGCCCGGCTACACGTTCCACGGGCTGCCGTGGTGGCTGGCGAAGCCGATTGTCCGCCTCGTGCACTTCGTCATGCAGCGAAGGCAACTGCACGGCATCGCCGCGCGCGCAGAGGCGTGAGGGCCTCAGTTCGGCAGGAGGGAGAACATCACAGCCCCACCGCCCCTCATCGGCACGGGCGTGACGGCCAGCCGTCGCTGTCCATGCCCGATCGTCGCGGTGCGCGCGCTGGCGATCCCAAGGGCGGCACCGAACAGCACGTCGCTCATGTAGTGCTGGTTCTGCTGCAGGCGCGACGCCGACGCGTAGGCAGCCAGCAGCGATGCCGGTGCGCCGACGCGCCAGCCCAGATGTCGCCAGAGCACCGTGGCCGTCGTCCAGGTGGCGGCGGAGTGGCCCGAGGGAAAGGCGTAGGTCTTCGTGGCGCTGTCGTGGGTGCCGTTGGGCCTGTCGCGTTGCGTCGCCAGCTTGAGGGAGTGGACGAGGAGGCCGGTGACCAGTTGCGCCCGGATGAGGTCCGCGCCAATGTGCGCCGTCGCGTTGCTCTTCGAGAGCCGGCCGGCGGCGTAGACTCCCACCGCGATCCCCGCCTGCATGTATCCGTCGCCCATGCTGCCGCCAACCGCGAAGATCTGATCCGTGCCCCCGGCCGACGCCTGCCGCGTGAAATGCACGTCGTTCTGGTACGCCACTGCGCTCAGGAGGCCGCCCACGCCGAGCACCACGGCCGTGTCCAGGGAGGGCAGACGGCGCAGGTCGGTGAGGAAGTTGGGGACGATTCGGGCAAAGGGTCGGTCGTCGTACGCGCCCGCGGCGGACGGCGCGGCGGGTGGTGGCGGAGCTGGCTGAACCGCGGGGGGTGTGCCTTGCGGCGTTTCCGCGTCTGTTGGCGTCGGGTCGTCCGGACCCGTCTGAGCGAGGGCGGGCGAGATGCCCAGTATTGCCACCAGAGACGCGGATATCGCGACGCGCAGCAAGCTCATCGGCGGAGTATACCGAGGAGGTTCTGAACTGCAAGCGCAGAATTTCTGCGACAATCTCCCCCGCATGTCGTCGTGGCGCCTGGTCGCGCCCCTTGTCGTCCTCTTCCTGACCGCCGCCTGGGCTTTCGCCGAGAGCGTCTCGAGTCTTGTCCTGGTGCGCGTCGAACGCGCGGATGGCGCTGCTGCGAGTGGCGCCGTCGTCGAGTTGGAACCCGATACGGTAGGCGCCGTCCGATCGGCGGGCATCGGCACTGACGCGCCTGGCGCGTCGTTGCCGGTCCCCCCGGGAGCCTATCGGCTCAGGGTCACGCTGGCCGGCTTTCGTCCGGCCGAGCAGCCGGTGACGCTGGCGCCGGGTGAGGTGGTGACCTTCGAGATCCGCCTCGAGCCGGACAGCGGCGCCGCTGCATCAATGGTGGTGGAACGAGGGCGAACGACGGCCGCCTATCGAACCGCGTTCGACTCCCGGCACCTCGAAGGCCTGCCCACGTCGCGCACCGTGTGGTCGCTGGCCGAGACGGCCCACCCGTTCCTCATCGCGGATCGCATCGACGGTGGCGGGTTGTGGACCGGCGAGCGCGCGATGCTCGGCGGGCAGGGATCGTCGGCGTCACAGACGACGTTCAGGCTGGATGGCGTCGACGTCACCGATCCGAAGGTGACCGGCACTCCGCTGTTTCACCCGGACCTGAACGTGCTGCAGGCCGTCACGGTGGATTCCGCGGGCCTTGACCCTGCGGCCGTGGGTCCCGGGCCCACCGTGCAGATGACGCTGCGTCGTCCCGATCGCGCGTGGACTGGCGACGCGCAGGTGAGCGCCGCGCCCGGAGGACTGCAGCGCGAGGGCGGCGACATCGCTCCGATCGCGCGCCTCCAGTCGTGGACGGACGGTAGCCTCTCGGTCGGCGGCCCCATCGGGACGTCGGGCTATGGCCTCTTCGCGTCGGGGCGCATCACCGACAGCCGGCGCGTGGAGCGCGAGCGGCCGCAGAACCTGGACGGGAGCATCCGATCGTTCACCGCGCACCTGGTGGGTTCGAACGGGCCCGACTCGGAACTGCGCCTCTTCACCTCGGCGGCCGACGCCACGCGCCCCTACGCCACGCGCGCGCGGTTCGCCGATCGCGACCTCACCGAGGACGATCGGCACATGCTGGTGTCCGCCGCGTGGGAGCGGCTGGGTCGCGGGGCCGTGTGGTCGCTCTCGGGCACCTATCAGCGCTCGACCCGCGAGCCGGAGGTGCCGCTCTCGGCCGCCGGCGGCATCATGGAGCGGCTGCTCGACGGCGCGCCACTCGGCCTGGTCGATACAGGGAACACGCGTCGTCAGCGATGGGACGTGCAGGCCGGGGCGATTCGGACGAGGCGATGGCTGGGACGCGATCACACGGTGCGGCTGGGCGCGGGCGTCGGCGGGGCGAGTGCCGGCAACGCGCCGGGCGCGCAGCCCGCGTTC
>DAIRFN010000097.1:0-7858 GCA_036795065.1 Vicinamibacterales bacterium | reverse complement strand
GCGGAGCTGGTGAACGGCGAGCCCGCGCGCGTCTGGGACGTGGGATCCGTCGCGGGAGAGTCGCAGTGGGGGGCCACCGCCGCGCACGCATTCGTCAGCGATCGCATCGCGGTGGCCGATGGCGTGACGCTGATGGCGGCCCTGCGTTTCGAGATGGATCGCGGGTCCGCTGACGGCGCGGCCGACTCGATCAGCTGGTTCACCGCATCACCGCGCATCACGGTGCGGTGGCGGCCCACCTCGAACGAACGGTTCGCCATCACGACGGGCTACTCGTGGTACCGCCATCGCCTGCCGCTCGACTACTTCGCCGTGGGCGACCCCGCGGGCCCCACGGGCACGATGTATCGGTGGGACGACGGCAATGGCGATGGCGACCACACGCCCTCCGAACTGACCGCGGTCGCGGCGGTCGGGCTATGTTGCACCGGCGCGGGCGCGAGCAGCATCGATGCGGGCCTGCGCCGGCCGATGACGGGCGAGTTCCAGATCGGCGTCGAGCACGGCTTTGGCTCCTGGCAGGTGGGCATCACCGGACTGGATCGGCGCGAGCGCCACCTCGTGGCGCTGCAGAACGTGGGCGTCACCGCCGAGGACTACGCGGTGACGTTCATCGAGGATCCGGGCGTCGATATTGCGGGCCTCCAGGGCTACAACCCGCTGCCCATCTACAACCGCCTGCCCGAGAGCTTCCTCCGCGACCGGTACGTCCTCGGCAACTCGCCCGCCGAAGACTCGCGCTACCAGGGCGTGGAGATCAAGGTGTCGCGCGACCTGGGCGAGCGCTGGTACTTCCGCTTCGGGGGCAGTGCGTACCGCGCCGAGAGCACAGGCATGAACCGCGGGTATCGCCCCGACGAGAACGATCAGGGCCTGCTCGGCGAGGCGTTCACCAATCCCAACGCCGGCACCTACGCGCGCGGCCGCCTGTTCTACGATCGCGCCTACGTGATGAAGGTGATGGGCGCCTACACCGCGCCGGGCCCGCTGCGCGCGTCGGTCGTGGCTCGCTACCAGGACGGCCAGCCCTTCTCGCGCGTCGTCATCGCGGAGGGGCTGAATCAGGGCGCCGAGATCATCCACACCTACCCGCGGGGCTTGCAGCGCTTCACGTTCACGCTCACCCTGGACGCGCGGGTCGAGCTCCAGTGGCCGTTCGGCAACCGGCGCTCGCTCTCCCTCACCGCCGACGCCTTCAATCTGCTGGAGACGGCCAACGAGGTGGAGGAGGACGTGGTGACAGGCCCGGGCTTCCGTACCGTGACCGCCGTGCAGCCGCCACGGGTGGTCCGGCTCGGCCTGCGGCTCCGGTTCTGAGCCCTCGTCCCTGCGGTATCCTTGAAGCCCAACCCGGAGGCACGCATGAAGCACGCGTTGACGCTCGCGGCGGCGGCGATACTCATCGGCACCAGCCCGGCCGTGGCTGGAAACGATCCCACGATTACCGGCGAGTACGTGGAGGCCCGCACGGCGGAGGTGTTCGCCGGGGGCTGCGTCATGAACTCGGAAGCCGAAACGATGGGGCGGCAGGCGGTGATGGCGTGGCGCATCACGAGCGGCTCGTACCGGGGTGTGGCGCTCGACGGCCTCACGGTGGTGGCCGCCGTGGCGGGGGACCGCAACCTCGGCATGCGCGAGCTGGGCGGCGAGGAGCCGACGGCCGTGCGCGCCATCATCACCGTGGACCTCAGGGCGACGCCTGCCCAGCGCGAGGCGCTGGTGGCGCTGGCGCGCGATCTCTCCGGCGGGCTCATCACCGACGTGGTGCGCGTGGACACCGCACCCATCCGCTTCGCCACCACCCGGCATTACATCGAGGTGAGCGCATCGGACACGGTGCAGCTCACCGTGAACAAGGAGATGACGCACGACCCCAGCTGCGGCGCCATGCAGTGGTTCACGCCGTTCACCGCGATCACGCCGGCGGCGATGGGCGTGGCGGACGTGCACGCGTTCTCGGGCGCGGGCCTCGGAACGAAGTGGAGCGCGCCAGGGAAGCGGTCGGCGTTCTGGGGGAATTTCCATTACTGAAGAGTGCAGGGTGCAGGGTGCTGAGTGCGAGTGCTGCGTGCCTGGAGCGGGGTGCGAGTGCGGGGCGCCTGGAGCGGAGTGCGAGTGCTGAGTGCGGTCAAGGGCGTTGCGGGGATTGCGCTTGCGCTGTGCCTGCTGACGCCGCCGGTGACGGCGGTCGCGCAGGGGCCCACGGCCACCGCGCAGGCCGTGCCGCTGCCTGACGAATTGCAGCCGGCCATCAAGGCGGCCATCGGCACTGGCGGCGGGGGCGCAAAGGTCGTCATCGGCGCCACGACCATCGAACTGTGGTGGGGCGCGCCCGCGGCGGCGAGCTGGGACGCGTTGGAGGAGGGCGCGCTCGTCGGCGCCATGCGCGTGACGGGCGCGTTCCGCGAGATCCGAGGCAAGACCGTGAAGCCCGGCGTCTACACCCTGCGCTACGGGCTGCAGCCGCAGAACGGCGACCACCTGGGCGCCGCGCCGAATCGCGAGTTCCTGCTGCTGAGCCCGGCCGCAGTGGACCCAGACGCAAAGCCGCTCGGGTTCGACGGCACCGTGGCCCTCGCCAAGCAGACCACCGGGACGTCGCACCCGGCCGCCCTGAGCATCGATCCGCCGAGCGCCACTGACGCGCCGTTCACCACCTATACGACCGATCCCGATCTGAAGGGCGTCGTCTTCGAGGTCGGGAAGCTGAAGTTCGGCCTCATCCTGAACGGAAGGATCGAGCACTGACCGGGCCGGCCTACTTGACGTGCCTTCCGCCATCCACGCGGATGGTTTCGCCCGTGACGAAGTCGGTCTCCACGAGGAACCGCACGGCCTTTGCGATTTCCCGCTCGCCACCCCATCGGCCCAGCGGCGTGGCCTTCTCGACGGCGGCCAGCTCCTCCGCGCTCGTGCCCGGCGGCGCGACGATGGGGCCGGGCGCGACGGCGTTCACGAGGATCTGGTCGGCGGCCAGCTCCAGTGCCAGCGCTTCGGTGAGCGCGATCACGCCCTGCTTGGCCACGTAGTACGGCAGGTAGCCCAGGTAGCGCGGCCGCCCGCTGGCCGCCACCCAGTCCGCGAAGTTCACGATGCGGCCTCCGCCCTGTCGTCGCAGGTGCGGCGCCGCCGCGTGTGCGCAGAGGAATCCGGCCCGCAGGTCCACGTTCACCTGTGCGTCCCAGTCGTCCACCGTCAAATCGCCGAAGGGCTTTGCGCGGTAGAGCGACGCCATGTTCACGAGCACGTCCAGCCGACCGAGCTCGTGCACCGTCTCCTCCACCACGCGCGCGCAGGCGCCCGGATCGGACAGGTCGGCCTGCAGCGTGAGCACGTTGCGCCCATCGGCCCGGATCACCGCGGCCGTCTCGTCGGCCTCTTCCCGCGAGCGGTTGTAGACCAGCGCGATGTCCGCGCCCCCCGCGGCCAGCGAGCGGGCGACGGCAGCGCCGATGCGCCTGCCTCCGGTGATGAGCGCGACACGGTTCGTGAGGGTCATGGCGGTTCGATTCTATGACGGCCACCCGATGGCATACGATCCCGCCGGTGACCGCCTTCGATTCCGAGCTCGGGCAGTTCGTCTCGCTGATGGCGCAGCTGCAGGCGCAGCCGGGCCTCGGCTCGCGGGCGCTGGGCGTGCCCGAGTGGGACTGGCGGCTGTGGCGGATGGGGCGCGAGCACCTGGCGCGCCGGACGCCTTCACCCGAGGCGGAACCGCCGCCCGCCATCCTGACGAGCCCGGTGCGCGATGTCTACCTCGCCACCCAGATCTACGACGTCGGCGGCCACACGGCGCTCATCGGCGACTTCGTCCGCGCCCTGGGGAATGCGTCCGCGCACCTGATCGTCACCGACCTGTTCGGCCAGAACTCGTCGCCCGTGCCCGAGGTGGTCGTGTCGCGCCTCGGGCTTCCGGCCAGCCAGGTGTCGGTGCTGCCGGGCCCGTCACACGGCGATCGCCTGCGGCAGCTCTTCGTCCACCTGCAGGCGCTCCGGCCAGCCCGCCTCTTCCTGTTTCACCATCCGCAGGATCCGCTGGCCAGCGTCGTCGCGCAGCCCGAGATCGCGCGTCAGCGCGTGCTGGTGCACCATGCCGACGCGACGCCGTCGTTCGGTCTGCACGTGCCCGGGATCGTGACGATCGACCTGCACGCGACCGCGGTGGCCATGGCCCGAGCGCTCGGACGGGAGTCGTCGCTGCTGCCCCTCACGTCACCCGACCCGGGCCCCCGGCCGCACGGCTTCCTGCGACGCGGACATCTCGTCTCCGCGTCCAGCGGAAGCGCCCACAAGTTTGGCGGCGCCTACGCCATGAGCTACGCCGAGACCGTGGGCGTGATCCTTCGAGCCACGGCCGGGCGGCACGTGCACATCGGACCGCTCGGCGATGAGGCGCTCGACGACATCGGTCGCGTGCTCGCGCGCGAGGGGGTGCCCGCCGATCGGTTCGCGTACGTGCGCACCGCTCGTTCCATTGCCGCCGCGCTCTGGGACCACGACGTCGATGTCTATTGCGCGTCGTTTCCCATCGACGGCGCGAGGACGAGAATCGAGGTGCTGGCCGCGGGCACGCCCTACCTGCGGCACGTCGCGCGGCCGGTCCCCGGCTCACCCGCAGATCCCACGCGAGACGCCGACGGGCTGCTCGCCTGGTGCACGTGGGACGACCTGACGACGACGCTGCTCCGGTTGTCCAGCGACGGGGCGCTCTGTGAACACTCGACGCACGCGCGACGGCTCTACGAGCGGCATCATCACCCCGACATGTTCGCGCGCACGCTGACGCGAATCCTCGACGGCCGGCCCGAACCGTCCGAGGTGATGCCGGCCCGCATGGAGGCCGCCATGCAGTCGCTGGCGAGCGCCCTCATCGCGGGGCGGGTGCCCGACGCCTCCGTGCAGCACATCCTGCACTCCATTCAGGCTGCGCTTGCCGACACGCGATCGGCATTGGCGTCCGACAGCGAGCGGCTGGACGCCGTCCAGTGCCGGCACGACGAGTGGATGCGGCGGCTCGAGGCCGAGATGCTGCGCCTCGAGGAGGGATTTGCCGCCGAGCGCCTGGATCAGCGGGAGCGCGCCGCGCGACTCGAGACGGAGCGCGCACATCTCGGACACATTCTCGCCGATGGGCTTGTCGATCGCGACCGCCGCATCGCGACGCTTGAGGCGGAGTTGTCAGGCCTCAAGGAGGCGCGAACTCTCACGTATCAGGAGCTGCAGCAGCAGCTGGACCGGCTTCGCGCCGAGCAGGACGCGCTGCGCTCGGGCAGCGGGCTGCGGGCAGCCCTGCGCCGGTGGCTCATGCCGTCGTGACGCGGCTGGCCAGCGCACCTTCGATCGCAGGGATCCAGGCCGCGAACTGCTCGCGCAGTGACAGCAGCACGACGTCGCCCGGCCGCGTCTCGTTGATGACCGCCATGGGCAGGTCTGCCAGTCCCGCAACCACCTGCACGTCCACACCCCGCGTGCACAACGCGTCGGCCAGCGTGTCCACGCAGAAAGGCTCCTGCTTCCACGCGGTGTCCCCCGTCGGCCTGTGCTCGTAGGGACTGGTGAGGATCACCTTGTCGAAACCCGCCAGCGCGCCGGGCAGGTCGCGCTGGTAGACCCAGCGCCGGCCTCCGGTGGCGCGCGGCTGCATCACCGATACCAGCCGTCGATCGGGATACCGCTGCCGCAGGGCCTCTCGGAGGCCCGCGATGGACTGCGGATGCGCGGCCTTGTCGTTGACGAGGATGCATCCGCCGGCGTCACGCGCCTCCTGCCTGTCCGCCAGGCCCTCGAACGCCGACAGCGCGAGCGCCGACTGCTCCAGCCCCACGCCGAAGTGCATCGCCGCACTGGCGGCCATCGCGGCATTGCGGACGTTCATCATCCCGTGCATGGGAACGAAGAACCGCACGCCTTCGACGGAGAAGGCGGAACCCGCGGCCGCGAGGTCAATCCCGGTGACGCACTGGCTTGCGCCCGGCCCCATGCCCGTGGTCACGACGACGCATCGTGCCCGTGCCGCCAGCGGCAGGGCCGCGCCGTCGTCGGCCGGGAGGACGAGGCGACCGTCAGGCGGCAGTTGCTCGACCAGACTCCCGAACGCCTCGAGCAAGCTCCTCTCATCGGGATAGAGATCAGGATGGTCGGCGAGCACGTTGGTCACCACCACCACTTCCGGCGCGTAGTGCAGGAACTTCGGCGACGGGTCGTCGATGCCGGAGGCGTACTCGTCGCCCTCGAGCACCGTGACGCCAGCGCCCCGGAAGCGCGCGGAGGTACGAAAGCCGCGCGCGATGCCACCGATCAGGTAGTCGGGCTGGAGACCCGCGTGCTCGAGAATCCACGCGAGCAGGGCCGTGGTGGTGGTCTTCCCCACTCCACCCGCGACGACGGCATTCCTGGACTTGTGCAGGAAGTGCGATCGCAGGAAGGCGGGAAACGACTGGACGGAGGCGCCGCGCGCCAGCACGCCCAGCAGCTGCGGGTTGTCCAGGGTGACGCGCTTGCCCACCACGATGGCATCGACTTCCGCGGGCACGAAGCGCGGATCGAACGGGTCGACGCGAACGCCGGCCTCCGCCAGGCAGCCTCGCATCGGGTCGTAGAGATCCTCGTCCGATCCCGTGACGGCGTGTCCCTCTGACGCCAGCGCGACGGCGATGCCGCCCATGGCGCGGCCACCGATGCCGATGAAGTGTACCTTCACGCGCGCGGCTCCACCTTCTGCCGCAGGAGCTCGACCTCGGCGCGGACCTCCTCGAGCGTAGTGGCTCTGGTCGGCGACGACCATTGAGAGTTCAGCATGCGATCGGTCATCTTGATCAACGGGACGATGCCACGCAGGTAGCGCGACGTGGCCAGCACCTCCGCGCCCAGATCCTCCGGGGTCGAGCGATGCCGCGCGATCGCGTTCTCGTAGATGGGGATGAGGGCCTCGACCATCCTGTCGAAATCTCCGTCAAGGCGCGCGCGCGCCGATGTCGCGGCGGTCTCGTCGGGGACATAGCGATCGAGCTCCGCGCCGACGGCCTCGGCGCACGGCGCGGGCGAGTTCACGGCGATGGTGAAGTTGACGTCGCGATACCGGTCGAAGTTGCCCGGGCGCACCAGCTCGCCACAGCTCGTGCGGCCCAGGATCACGACGGCGCATCCGCACGCCATGGCCTCGATGGCGGACAGGCCCGACGCGAAGACGACGTCGTACTGCGGCAGGAGCGTCTCGGGCGCGTCTGCCAGCTGCCCGAAGCGCGTGCCGACGAAGTCGATCTCGATGCCGCGACGCCCGGTGGCTCTTCGAACCGCCAGCACCGTCGGGCTGTCGGGTTCGTGACGGCTGTTGTAGAACAGCGCGCGCGCCAGCCGCGCCGGAGGGGCGCCGTCGCGAGGGCGGAACCGCCGCATGTCCACACCGTTGGGGACCACGCTGATGTCCGACGGTGGAACGAGGAACTCGACGCTCATGCGCTCCCTGAGCGTGGTCGACACGGCGAGGTAATGGTGGATGCGCGGATGCCTCGGTACCGACTCGCGCCAGATGGCGCCGTGGCAGTGATAGATGGCCGGCACACCGGGCAGGGCCGTGATGGCGGTCATCGCATCGAGGTGGTGCTGGGCGTGGATGATGTCCGGGCGAAAGGGCAGGCGCTCGAGATCGGTGGCCACGGGGATGAGGTCGCTCTCGAGCAGGCGGGGGAGCTCGGTGGGGTCGCTGCCGTACGCCATCGCCGAGTGGCCCGCGGTCTGCAGGCCGCGGGCGAGCTGTCGGACGAACGTCTCGGTGCCGCCGCGTCCTTCGAGACGGGTGTTGGTGATCAGGACGCGCATCAGTCGTGGGAGGTCACGAGGCTGGTGGCGATGATACGCG
>DAIRFN010000096.1:0-16587 GCA_036795065.1 Vicinamibacterales bacterium | reverse complement strand
CAGGCTCCTGGACCAGTAGCCGCTCCGCCGCCGCGATGGCGGCGTCGAAATCGGGCGCCCCGCCGATCGGGTCGACCGACAGCTGCGCCACGTTGATCGTGGCCTCGATGCGCAGACGCTGGAGCGCCGTGTCACCAGTGTCGCCCGCGGCCGCGATTGCCTTGCGGAAGCTGGCAATGGCGCCCGACGAGTCGCCCAGATTCGGCAGAAACGCGCCGCCTTGCACCTTCCCGATCCGGATGTATGCGGCCGCCAGCTCCTGGCTGAGCGCCGGATCTTCGACATCGTCCTGGCTCAAGCGGTCGAGATACTGCAGCGCCGTCTGGACGACCAGCTTCCGTGCTGCGGTCGTGCCCGGAATCGGGGCCAGGGCATCGTTGACATCGAACACCGTGGCGTGGGCGAACCCTCGAAGATCGTCGAACCGGCGCTGGGCCAGGCTCGCCTGGCGGAGGCTGATGACGGCGGCAGCGACCAGACCCACCGCCAGAGTGCCCGCGACGGCGAATGCCACCGGATGGCGAGCGACGGTCTTGCCGAGCCGATAGGCGACCGAATCGCGTCTGGCGCGGACCGGCGTGCCGCGACGACACGCCTCCAGGTCGTCGGCGAATTGCTCGACCGATGCGTAACGCCGCGCGGGATCCTTGGCCACGGCCTTGAGCAGGACGGTCTCGAGATCGCCGCGCAGCCGTCGCGCGTCGGGAGGGGCAAGGCCGGGAATCTGGCTGGCCCGCAGCGGCTCGGCCGTCAACACGGCCCGGACCATCTCGTCGATCCGATCGGATCGCAACGCGTAGGGGCCGCGTCCGGTGAGAACGACGTAGGCGAGGACGCCCAGGGAATAGACGTCGGAGCTCGTCGTGATCGCCCGCCCCTCGAGTTGCTCGGGGCTCGAATAGGCAGGTGTCGCGGGCCGATGGCGCGTGATGCTGCGGGCGGGATCCAGCTGATGGGCGATGCCGAAATCGAGCAGCTTGACCGTCCCGTCAGCGGTCACCAGGACGTTCTCCGGCTTGATATCGCAGTGCACCACGAGGTTGCGATGCGCGTGGGCCAGGCCGGCGCACACCTGGAGGAGGAGCGCGACACGCTCGCTCATGGTCAGCCGGTGACGGGCGCAGTGCCGATCGACGGGCTCGCCGTCGACGAACTCCATCACGAGGTAGAGCAGGTCGTCGGCGGTGGAGCCGGCGTCGAGCAGGCGGGCGATGTTCGGGTGATCGAGCCGTGCGAGCAGCTGGCGCTCCCGCAGGAAGCGTTCCCGAAGCGGCAGGAACGCCGCGGACAGAATCTTGACGGCGACCCGCTTGGCGAAGGTGCCATCGTCGCGCTCGGCAAGGTAGACGACGCCAGTCCCGCCGGTGCCCAGCACTCTGACGAGCCGATACGCACCGGCGACCCTCCCGGCGAGCTCCGGTGGATCGGACAGAAGCGGCAGCGGGGGCAGGAACTCCCCGGGAGACTCGTGCGCCTCGAGGAGCGAAACGACCTCGGCGGCGGCGGCCGGATCGCGCAGCCGCAGGTCCGCCAGGAACGCCTCACGGCCACCGGGTGGACAGTCGAGCGCCTGCTCGAAGAGGTCCGTGATTCTCGCCCATGTCACGGGCGTCATTGGATCCATCCCCGTGCGATGGTTGCGGGCCGGGTGAATTTGACGGGGGTCATCGCCGTTCCCACCGCAGATACGCAGACGCGCGGATGGGCCGGTCGGACGGCGGGCCATGTCGGCATGACATGCGACGTCCGCGCCCGGGACGGGTCATGCGCCCAGCTCGCGACGCAGCCACGCGCGCGCGATGCCCCAGTCCCGCTTCACGGTCTTGGGCGAAACCTCCAGCACGTGCGCTGCCTCCTCCACGGTCAGGCCGCCGAAGTACCGCAGTTCCACGACCTGAGCCTGGCGGGGGCTGAGCGCCTCGAGCCGCGTCAGGGCGCGCTCCAGATCTTCCCAGAGGCCGACGTCAGCGTCCCACGCCGCCAGGTTGTCGTTGACGGGGACGCGGGCGTATTCGCCGCCGCGTTTCAGGCGGTGGCGGGCGCGGGCGTGTTCAACGAGGATTTCGCGCATGACGTGCGCGGCGATGCCGATGAACCGGCTGCGGTCCGCGGCGATCGGCGGATGCTCCGGCAGCAGGCGCAGGTACACCTCGTGAACCAAAGCCGTGGCCTGGAGTGTATGACCGGGCCGCTCGCGTGAGAGATAGTGCCGGGCCAGGCGCCGCAGCTCGGCATACACGAGAGGGAGCGCCACCCCGTTCGCCGGAGGCTCTGTGGCCGGCGATTCGACGAGCCTGACACGGGCTGCGTCAGCGGAGGCCATGGGGGAACTCCATCTCATCCACCCTGACGGACGTCGGGCGTGTTTTTCCGCCTGATGCGGCGCCAGCATCCGGCGGCGATGACCCGACTCGGGGTATGAGGCGGACCTTAGCTCAACCTTGACTCGTGTGCAACCAGCACACGCGCCCTGGCGCGCTCGCCGGGGACCCGACCGCCGTGACCCCGAATCGTCCCGGATGTCGCACTTCGTTCCGAAAGGTGGTCTCCCATGATCAGTCCGGACCCCTCGGGCTTGCGACGCCGTTTGATGCACCTGGTGATCCTGGCGGCGCTTCTCGTGCCCGCCACCGTTGCGGCGCAAACCGGAAGCATCACCGGTTCGGTGACGAACTCGTCCACGGGTGCCCCGATTGCCGGAGTGCCCATCTTCGTCGTCAGGAGCGACAATCTCTCGGAAGCTGGGGTGGCCGGCGCGGAGCTGACCGATGCCTCCGGCGTCTACACATTCAATGGGCCTGCGGGTTCGTACTACCTGGCGGCGGTCCCATCAGAAGAGGGCCTCGATTTCGTCGACGAGATCTTCGGAGGCATCCGAGCCCCGATTGACTTCCCCGATCTGGCCGATGGCACACTCGTGACCATCATCCCCGGCGGTACTGCGACAGCGAACTTCGGACTCCTTCCGGCCGGACATGTGACCGGAACGGTTACTGACGCCGCGACCGGCGCCCCGCTGCCAAACGTCCTGGTCCAGTCCGTGTATCGCTACGGCAACAGTTCTGACTACTGGCTGACCGACGCGATGACGGACGGCGCTGGACGTTACGAAATCCGCGGGCTGGCACCGGGCCAGATGTTCCTGATCACCCGCAGCTTCAACGTTCCCGGGTACGTTGACGAGTATTACGACAACAACCCGTGCGTCGGCCCGTGTGGCGACTCCAGCACCCAGGTGCCACCGCCAACACCGATCACGATCGTTTCCGGCGTGACGGTCGCCGGAAACGACTTCGCGCTCGATCCGGGAGGGGCCATCTCCGGCCGCATCACCGATGCCGCCAACGGGCAACCGATTGCGAACCTGAGCATGGACGTCAACGCCCTCGTGAACGGAGGCCTCCGCTCCCTCGGCGCTGTCTCGACCAATGCCTCCGGCGTCTACCGTTTCAGCGGGCTCGCCACCGGCACGTATTTCGTGTTCACCGGGGTCGGGAACTCCGGCTACATGAACGAGCTCTACGACAACATCCTCTGCCCGCTCGGGTGCAACAACATCCAGAGCGGCACGGAGATCCCGGTCACCGTGCGGCAGACGACCGACAACCGTGACTTCGCGCTCGACACCGGCGGGGCCATCACCGGGACCGTCACAAGGGCGTCCAACGGCGCGGCGCTTCAGAACGTCACGGTGGTTGCGGTGACGCGGATCGGCACCAGCTTCCTCACCCGGACTGCGACTACCAACTCCAGCGGCGCCTACCGTCTGGCCGGTCTTACCGCCGGCACTTACTGGTTGTACACGTCGAACGCCGGCTTATACCTGAACGAGATCTTCAACGACGTCCCGTGCGTCGGCGGGGTCTGCAGCAACACGGCGGCGGCCACGCTGGGGACCCCGATTGCCGTCGCCGGCGGGGCCACCGTCGCGAACCAGAACTTCGCGCTGGCGGAGGGCGGATTCATCAGTGGCGAGGTTCGCGACAGCGTCTCGGCCGCCCCGATTGGCGGGCAGACGGTCGAACTCTCGGTGCAAAGCGGCTCCGGCGGAACCTTCGTCACCTCGAGGGTCAGCGGCGCCGATGGTTACTTCAGCTTCGCCGGCCTTACCGCGGGAACCTATTTCCTGAACACGTCCGGGCGCACCGGGTACCGGAACGAGATATACAACGACATCCCGTGCCCGGGTCCGACGTGCACCAACTTTGCGTCGGCCACACCGATCCCGGTGACCCTCGGCGGCGCCGTCAACGGCCGCGACTTCGACCTCGACCCGACTGCGGGGGGGCTGCGCGGCAAGATCACGAGCACCACGACCGGGCTTCCCCTGCAGGGCATCACCGTCAGCCTGTACCAGCGAATCGGATCCGGCGTCTTCGTGGACAGCGCGATCACCAACTACCGCGGCAACTACTTCTTCAGCTCGCTGCCGCCCGGGACCTACGTCGCGTTCACCTCCAATTCGCTCGGCTACCGTAACGAGATCTACCAGGACATCCCCTGCACCGGGACCTGCTCGGCGGCGACGGCCGTGGCGAACGGCGCCGCCATCGATGTCGCGGGGACGGGCCAGACGGTGGGCATCGACTTCGCCCTCGATGCACGGACGAGCGCTCCGGCCGCACCGACGAACTTCCGCGTGGTCATGAACGGCACGACCGCCGTGTTCTCGTGGACAGTGCCAGGCTCCAACACCACCGGCTCGGCGACCAGCTACGTCATCGACGCCGGGTTCTCGCCGGGTGCCACCGCCATCAGCATCCCGGCCGGAACCGGCACCTCGTTCACGATTCCGAACGTTCCGCCGGGCACGTTCTACGTGCGGGTGCGCGCGGTCAATGCCTTCGGCTCCAGCCCGCCGTCGAACGAGGTCACGCTGGGCATGTCGGCTGCCGGCGTCGCGCTGCCCGAAACCCCGAACGGGGTGCAGGCGTTCATGCAGGACGGGCTGCTGACCATGACGTGGCTGCAGCCGCCGCGCGGAGGCCCGGCGACGGGGTACATCGTCGAAGCCGGTTCGGCGAGCGGCCTCACGAACATCGGCTCGGTCACCGTGTCGGGGCGATCGCTGACATTCGCCAGCGTGCCGCCAGGGTTCTATTTCCTGCGGGTTCGCGCCACCAACGCGGGTGGCGCCAGCGCCCCCTCGGCGGAGGTCATGATGGTGGTCGGCGGCGTGCCGTCGCCGCCCGGCGCCCCGAACTTCACTGGCGTAACGGTCTCCGGCAGCAACGTGACGCTCAGCTGGACCGCGCCAACGACAGGCACCGCCACGAGCTACGTCGTCGAAGCCGGATCGGCGACTGGCCTCGCCAACCTGGCGGTGGCAAACACCGGGAGCGCCGCCACCACGGTCGGGTTTGCTGGCGTCCCCTCTGGAACCTACTACGTGCGTCTGCGGGCCGTGAACGCGCTCGGCGCCAGCGTGGTATCGAACGAGCGGGTCATCGTCGTGCCATGACGTGAGCGTGCCGGGGCCTGGCCCGAGACCGCGCCAGGCCCCGTTCGCCCCCGCGTTCGATGGCCCGCTGACACAAGCGAGGGCCGACCGCGGTCGAATGCCGCATGACCGTTCTGGCCGACTTCCGCATCGCCATCCGGACGCTCGCTCGCGGACCGCTCTTCGCCCTCACCGCCATCGCCTCGCTCGCCATCGGCATCGGCGCGACCGCCACCATCTTCAGCTTCGCCGACGCCCTGTTCCCGCGGCCGCGCCCGGGCATCGTGGACGAGTCGCGGCTGGTGGATGTCGGTCGAGGGAGCCGGCGTCAATCGCCTGGTCGAACAATTCGAGCGCGGCGTCGCGATGGCCGAGCATCGGCTGCAGGGCGGCTTCCTCATATCGCAGAGCCACAGCCGGATCAGCCGGCGTGTCTGAGGCAGTGAGTCTGCCGGCGCTTCCCGTAATGCGCCGTCGCGCGCCCCGCCCTTGCCCTCACGAGCTGGTTCTTCAGACCAGTCGCAGTCCCGGGATGTCCTCGAAATCGCCGCGGTTGAGTGTCCAGAGCATGGCGCCCTGGTGCATGGCGGCCGCCGCGATGGCGATGTCGATCTCCCGCCCGCGCGGGCGGGACAGGCGCCGGTATAGGTCGGCGGCGAGCGCCGCGGCCGGTCCGTCGAACGCCACGACCGATTCGGTCGGCAGCAAGGCTTCCTGCGCGGCCAGTTCGGCACGCGCTCGCGGACCACGCTTCCACTCGAAGAAGACCAGGCTCGAGATCGCGATCGGATGTCCCTGTTCGACAAGCGTCGTCAGCCCCGATAGCGAGCGCCTCGGGCCGGTCAGGGCGTCGACCAGGGCCGACGTATCGATGTGAACGATCACGCGGACCGCCGGCCACCCTGCCGTCGTGCCGTCCGGATGGCGCCGAGTTCCTCGTCGACAGCTCGGGCGCTGCGCGTCGGCGCTGCTTTGCCGAGATCCTCGAGTACGCCCAGCAGCTTCAGGCGTTCGCGCTCGCTCAAGCGATCGACCCTCGCGGAGTAGTCGGCGACGGCTTCGCGGACGATGTGGCTCTGGGCCTTGCCGAGGCGGTTCGCGGCACGACGGATCTGCTCGACGGTCTCTTCGTCGAGTGAGAACGTGACCTTTACCATAACAACACCATACTACCATACAATCATGGCTGGAGAGGGCGAAGGCGGGCAACGCGCGGTTGTCAACGCTCCGATGGCGCATGGCGATTGGAGGCTGTACCGTCCACGGGCGCGCACATGTGGCGCACGACAGCCGCCGTCGACGCACACTGCTCAGCCGCTCCCAGTAGCGGCACCGCGGGCGACGCGCCTCCCTGAAACGGACATGTCAGAGTCCGGCCGGGACGGAGGGTAGCCCCGCGAGGGCCAGGGCGAGCTCGCCCTCGTCGTAGTCGCGATCCTCGAGCTTGCCGGCGAAGTAGTCCTGGTAGGCCGTCATGTCGAAGTGGCCGTGCCCGCACAGGTTGAACAGGATCGCCTTCGACGTTCCCTCCTCACGGCACTTCACGGCCTCGTCGATGGCGCCCTTCACGGCGTGATTCGCTTCTGGCGCGGGCACAATCCCTTCGGCACGCGCGAACAGCACACCCGCCTCGAAGCACTGCGTCTGGTGCTCGGCGCGCGCCTCGATGAGCCCCAGCTCCTTCAGGTGCGATACGAGCGGCGACATGCCGTGATAGCGAAGGCCCCCCGCGTGGAACCCCGGCGGCACGAACGCGGAGCCGAGCGTGTGCATCTTTGCAAGCGGCGTCATCTTGCCGGTATCGCCAAAATCGTAGGCATAGACGCCGCGCGTGAGGCTCGGGCACGCGGCGGGCTCCACGGCGATGACGCGCACCTTCCTCCCGCCCCTGAGCTCGGTGCCGATGAACGGGAACGCGATGCCGGCGAAGTTCGACCCGCCGCCCGTGCAGCCGACGACGATGTCGGGGTAGTCGTCGGCCATCTCGAGCTGTGCGATCGCCTCCCGGCCGATGACTGTCTGGTGCAGCAGCACGTGGTTCAGCACCGACCCGAGCGCGTACTTGGTGTCGTCGTGGGTTGCCGCCACCTCAACCGCTTCCGAGATGGCGATGCCGAGGCTGCCGGGGCTGTCGGGCGTGTGCGCGAGCACCGCGCGCCCGTAGTTGGTCTCCATCGACGGGCTGGGAATGCACTTCGCGCCGAAGGTCTCCATGAACAGCCGGCGATAGGGCTTCTGGTCGTACGAGACCCGCACCATGAACACCTGGATCTCGATGCCGAACAGCGCCCCGGCGAACGCCAGTGACGAGCCCCATTGGCCCGCGCCCGTCTCCGTGGTGATCTTCCGGACGCCCGCCTCCCTGTTGTAGAAGGCCTGCGCCACGGCCGTGTTCGGCTTGTGGCTCCCAGCCGGGCTCACGCCTTCGTACTTGTAGTAGATGCGGGCCGGGGTCTGCAGCACCTTCTCGAGGCGCCGCGCGCGGAAGAGCGGGGTGGGACGCCACTGCCGGTACACGTCGCGGACCGGCTCCGGGATCTCGATCTCGCGCTCGGTTGAGACCTCCTGCATGATGAGCGACATCGGGAACAACGGCGCGAGGTCGTCCGGTCCCACCGGCTTCATCGTCCCCGGGTGCAGCACCGGGGGCGGCGGCGATGGCAGATCGGCCATCAGGTTGTACCAGGACTTCGGGATCCGTGACTCGTCGAGCAGGTACTTGACGGTGTCGCTCATGGTGCCATCAACCCATCTTCGCAAGCTCGTCGTGCGCGATCGTCAGCGCCAGCCCCAGCCGCGGCTTCTGGCCGCCGAAATGCTCGAAGCGCGGCAGGACTTCCACCTTCGCCAGTTCCTCGCGCGCCCGGCCTTCCTTGCGAGCGCGGGCCGCGTAGTCGATGACCGCCGTGAAGTAGTCGCGCTGATACAGCAGGTCCGCGCGCGTGCCGATGAACGGATGCCCGGCCTCCGCATGCCCGTAGACATACAGCGCGTCGGCGGGGTAGGCCGGCGCCATCTGCTCGAGCACGCGGATCCAGCCGTGCACGGACGCCCCGGCCGGCGCGTCCACGTTGGGATAGCCACGGTTGTTCAGCAGATCGCCGAGGTGCACGACATTGGCCTGCTCGAAGTGAATCGATGCGTCACCGCCGGTGTGCGCCGGGCCCCAGTGCCGGGCCCGCACCGTTTCGTCGCCGAGGCTGACGCTCCACGTCTCGGTGAAGGTCACGTCCGGAAGCGTGGGGGTGGACTTCATGCGCTCGCCCTGGACCACCTGGTTCTCCTTCGACCGCGCGTGCGCCACGATCTGCTTCGCCGCCGGCCGCAGCACGCCGTTGCCGCCCGTGTGGTCGGGATGGTGATGACTGTTGATGAGCACGTCAATGGCACGCGGGCTGCGCTCCTTGAGCCCGCTCAGCAGGTTGGGGGCCGTGTCGGCGAACTGGCTGTCCACGACGAGCAGGCCGTCGTTGTTGACGAGCCAGCCGATGGTGCCGCCACGCTGATGGAAGATGCCGACGTTTCGCCGGAGCGGGGTGAACACCGCCGGCGCCGGCGGAGGCGCGGCCGGAGCGCCGGGCGCCGAACCCTGCTGTGCGCCCACGGCGGATGGCACGGCCGCGGCCGGGATGGCCAGCGCCGAAGCCTTCACGAAATCGCGACGTGTCCACGCCATGCGGTCCCCCTCCACGCGAACGGCCGTGGGCCTCCACGGCCAGCGGTCCGGTTGGCCCGTCGCGTGCCGGAACGGATTATACGGCTGTGGGTGCGAATCCCATCGGACCGTCTCGTGAAGACGACTCGCTGGTCGTCTGGCGCCCACTCGGCCTTGTTGTTGTGCATGCCATCGAAGGTCAGCCGGTGAATGGAATCACTCGTTCGCGGCCCGCGGAAGAATCGGGGACATACTCTGCGCCATGGGATACCTCGACTTTCTCTTTCCGGTCAGCCTCGGCGACGCAGAGATCCGCGTGCTGCCCCCGGCCGATGTCAGGACGCTGCGCGTGCGGTTCATCCTGAAGACGCTCACGCTTGCGAAGGAGAACGACTTCGCCGAGCTGAACGTGCCGGGACTCAACGGCGGGCCCCTGCAGTTCGTTCGTGGTCACGCACGGACCCTGACGGCCGTCCTCTACTTCGACGGGCGCGCCACCAATACCGATGTGCGTCAGTCCATTCAGCGGGTCGCGGACCTGATGAAGGTCGATCCCGGCACTCACGTTCCGCCCGTGCTGTCGTTCGACTGGGCCGAAACGTCGCTGCGGTGCGTGCTGGAACACAGCACGGCGCAGGCGTTCCGATCGGCATTCCCGGATGGCCGGCCATCGCGCGCGCAGATGCACGTGACGTTCAGAGAGAGCCTGACCCTGCAGGAACTGCAGGTCGAGGCCGGGAGAGAATAGAAACGCCCGGGGCGCCGACCCCCGCCCGGGGCGCCGACCCCCGCCCGCGGCGGCGCGCGTAGTCGACGAGGGCGCGGCGCATCTGCGTCGCCATGAGCGCGACGAGGTGCGAGCGGTCGGTGACGGACGGCGCGGTCGCCGCGAAGAGGCGCAGCCAGGCCTCGTGCACCAGGTCGGTGGTCTGCAGCGTGTGCCCGGTCCGTTCCCTCGCGAGGTAGCGGCGTGCCAGCCGGCGCAGCTCGGGGTACACGACGGCGGCGAGCTCCCGCTCGGCGGCATGGGCGCCGTCTATCTGGCGACTCGCGACGACGACGCCTTCGAGAAGGTCGTGGCCATCAAGGTGGTCGCAGCTCCGCTGGGCGACGAGGAGCTGATGCGCCGGTTCCGGCGCGAGCGGCAGATCCTGGCGGGCCTCGAGCACCCGCACATCGCGCGCCTGCTCGACGGTGGTACGACCGAGGAGGGTTTGCCGTACCTCGTGATGGAGTCCGTGGACGGCGTGCGACTCGACGACTACGTGCGCACGCAGGCGCCCTCGATCGCCCAGCGCCTCCGGCTGTTCACGACGATCTGCGACGCCGTGCAGTACGCGCATCGCAACCTGCCGAGCCCGCGGTCCGCCTGGGCGGTTCGAGTGTGACGCTGACGTGGCAGGCGCCGGTCACCGGTCCCAGGCCCGCGAGCTACGTGCTGGAGGCCGGCACCGCGCCCGGGCTCAGCAACATCGCCACGCTTCCCCTGTCCGCGCTCAGCTTCTCGACCGGAGGTGTCCCGGCTGGCACCTATTTCGTGCGCGTGCGAGCGGTGGGTGCGGGGGGCACCAGCGCACCCTCGCGCGAGATGGTGTTCTCGCTCGGGTCCTCAGCCCGTTCGGCGCCGCCGCAAGCCGTCGCGCCGGCGATCCGCGAGCTCTACGCCAGCACGGGGCGGCGTGGTTTTCGAATGAGGGCAATCCTCGCCACGGCACGCCCGACGATCCGCGGAGCCACGCTCCCGCCCTTGCGCATCCCGCGCCGAACATCGCCGGCCCCTTGGCCGCGAACACCCAGCCGGCCCCGAGCCGTGTCCGCATCCGTCTGCATTCTGCGTAGTTCGAAGTGAGCCCCGCCCCACGCCCGGGACGACGGTGGCCGCGGAGGACACGAATCGCATGCAGGACTCACCAGCGTTCATGCGGGCACCGGCTCTGTTACTGGTCCTCCTCCTCGCGCCGTCATCGACCGCGGCGCAGGAGGTGCCGCCCCCGGCGGCCGATGTCCGGCCGGCCCCGGGTGTGGAGGTCGGCGTCGAGACCGACGTCGGTTCGGTGTACATCTTCCGGGGCCTGGTCTACAGCGATGGCCCCGTGGCGCAGTCGAAGGCCTGGGTCTCGGTGAGCGGGCTCTACCTGTATGCCTGGAGCAACGTTGCCGTGCCGGCCGCGCCCCTTGCCAGGAACCTCGACGAAGTCGACCTTGGAGCGTCCTACACGTTCGAGCGAGGCAATCTCACCGTCGAACCGGCCATCGATTATTACCTGTACCGGCTGTCCCAGCCGGAGACCGCGGAAGGCGTTGCCGCGCGGACGGCGGAGGTGTCGGTGATGGCGTCCTACGCGCTGGGCGGGGCGGTGTTGTCCACCCGGCACGTCGTGGACACGGGCAGCTTTCGCGGTGCGTACTTCGGCGAGCTCGGAGCGAGCTACGACCGCGACGTTACCCCTCGTACCCAGCTCGGCGTCTCGGCACGGGTCGGCTGGGCCTCCGCGCGATTCAACCGCGCGTACATCGGGCCGGTGCGGGCGGGACTGGAACTCGTCGGGGCAGGCGTCTCGATCACCCGGAAGATCGGCCGGCACCTGTATGTGAGGCCCCATGCCGAGATCACGACCGTGCCGGATGCCGGCTTGCGCGCCCACCTGCCCCAGCCGACCAACGGCATCGTCGGGCTGGCCGTCGGTATTGTCAGGTGAGTGGGTCGCCGCATCCCGGGATGGAACAGCCGCGGCGAGCCGTGTCCGCATTTGCCAAACCACTGCGTAATCCCCGATAGAGTGCGGTCACGCGAGGTGATCGCCCGGCCTGGGAGGCCACCATGCAGATTGGAACCTGGCTCGCCGGCGTCCTGCTGTCCGTAGCCGCCATGACCGACGCGTCATCGCTACAGGGCAACAACTACGAGACCCAGGCGGGGGGCGCGCGGCGCTCCCGGGCTGGCAACGCGCGGACGTCTCCGACGGCCGCCGATCAGGCCAATCCTGGTTCGCGCGCCGGAATCGGGACCATCCAGGGCGCGGTCCACCGCGTGCGCACGCTCCCGGCCAATGCCCGTCGGCGGGAGCGGCCACGCGGATATCCCGAGCGCGAACGGAAGGCGGCGCCGTCCAACCAGAACGCCAGGATGAGCTCGAGCCCATCGTCGTCGCCGACCGGAAGCTCCGATCCCTTGCCGCCGCCGTCGGTCGTCCAGGAAGCCGCCTCGGCCGCGGCGGCATCATCGGGCAGCAGCTGGGTCCTCTTCCGCAACACCGTTGTCGGCACGAGCACCGCGAGCGCGGTCGAGCCCACGGCCGCCAACGACCGCAACGGCATCCTGGTGACCGGTAACTTCTACGCGAACACGTCGAACGACAACGGGCTGACGGTCGCGTCCGAGGCACTCGACACGGACGACGAGGAGGTCTATGGCGGCTTCTGCTGCGACCAGGTCGCATCTGCCGTGGACCGCGGCTCGTACTCGCTGGTGTTCTGGCTGCTCCAGTATCGCTACGATGCCGGCGCCCAGCGCAACGCCCTGAAGCTGCGCATGTTCAAGGGGCGCAGCAGCCTCCTCAGCCAGTCGGACACGTGCGACTGGAACTTCGAGCCGACTCGGAACTTCGAGCTGCCAGCCAGGCAGTGGTTCGACTTCAACCAGGTCTCGCACACGTCGAGGTTCCTCTACCTCACCACGAACGTGCGCGACGCGGACAAGGCGAAAGGCCCTGCCAACGCGTCGAACGACCCGCGCGTCGGCGCGCTGATCGTCCGCATCGACCTCGACGACCTCGACGACGGCGACTGCAATATCTCGTATCGCTACTGGTACGAAGACGGGCACCCCTACATCAGCCCTGTACAGAACGCGGAGTCGACCATGTATCTGGCGACGCACGTGCCGGGGGCGCTGGAGGGCGACAACCTGCGGATCTACTCGATCGCGGACGGATCGACGTCGCTCGAGAAGAAGGACAAGGACATCAGCAACTACAAGGACATCGATGGTAACTGTCCGCTGCCTGACGGCAACGATCCGTGCGAGGACCAGCACGCCGGCCGCATGAGCGGGTTCCGGTCCGGCAGCACCATCGGCTGGCTGTGGATGGGCGATGAGGACGGCCTGTTCCCCTACCCGCACGTGCGGGTCGCGGTGTTCGAGACCGGATCGCTCGACAAGGTGCTCGAACACCAGATCTGGAGCCGCGACTACGCGTGGCAGTCGCCGTCGGTCGGCGTGAACCAGTCCGGGGACCTCGGCGTGGTGCTCTACGCGATGGGCGGCGGCCGCTACCCGAAAGCGCAGGGCTTCATCCTCGACAACCCGCGGAGCTGGAGCAACATCCAGATGCACGCCATTGCCGAGTCCACGAGCGGCACCGACGGCTGGGGCCACTACGGCAGCGTGCGACGCTACGGCAACTGCCCGGACACGTTCCTCGCGTCGGTCTACACGAGCGAGGGCGGGTCGCAGAAGGGACGGCTGGTGTGGTTCGGCAAGGAGAGCGACGGATGCGCCGACCTCGACATCAGCACGCTGATGGTGCTGCCGGCGACGCTCGAGCGTGGCGCGAAGCTGTCGATGACGCAGATCACACGCAACATCGGATCGGCGACGGCCAGCGCTTCGACCTCACGCTATTACCTGTCGCGAGACACGTCGAAATCGTCGGACGACATCCTGCTGTCGGCGGAGACACCAGTCCCGGCGCTGGTTCGGGGCGGATCGGTGACCGGACCGGCCGCGAGCGCGATCATCCCATCCACGGCGTCCGGGGTGTATCGCATCCTGGCGTGCGCCGACGATCGCGCCGTGGTGGCCGAGATCAGCGATACCAACAACTGCTACGTGGGGGTGCAGTCGGTGACGGTGAAATGAGATGGGAGGTGCGCGGGCTCTTCCGGGAGGTCCGCCGTTAGCGGAGCACGTCGACCGGGTATCGCTTCCCGGCGCGGTGGGGATCGCGATCGGCCGGGTCCAGCAGCCAGATGTGGCCGAAGGCCGCAAACGACGCCCGCGGCGCCCAGTCGAGGTCCCAGTAGGCCGACTGCGGGAAGATCTGCCGCAGGTGCGGGCTTTCGATCACCTCGTCGATCAACAGGTAAGGATGGAATCCCTGCGCCTGGAGCCGCGTGATGACGCTGTCGAGGTCCGGCTGGATGATGTCGAGCCGGACGATCGGGCGGTCGCTGTAGTAGCCGGCCGACCCGCTGTGGGTGTAGGCCATCAGCACCGCGTTCGGCGGCAGTGCGGTGCGAAGGTATGGGCCCATTACCAGCACGGAGCGCGTGGTCTGGGGTTCGCGGAGCGCTGCACGCAGCTCGGGCACGCCGGCCCAGGCCACCAGGACGGCGGGGGCCAGCGCCAGCGGCGCGATCCACCGCGTCCGGCGCGATCGTGCCAGCAGCCGGGCGACCCACTCAATCGATGCGCCGAGCAGCAGGAACAGCACAGCGACCGCTGGCAGCACCAACCGGAGGTAGGTCCACTGCTCGAAGTTCAGGTAGGGCACGATGATCGCGAGGTTCACCGCCGCCAGCGCGACGGCTGAGAAGAGAACCACGAGAGTCCGGCGCCGTTCGGGTGTCACCTGCCTGAAGACGGCAAGCGGCACGGCCGCGAGGCCCACGAGCAGGGCCTTCGAGTGGACCTGGAACAGCCAGGCCGGGTATCGCTCCAGGTTTGGACGGACGTGCGCCCAGCGAAAGAACTCCGCGGCACCCTTGTAGCCGGCTTCGAGCGGCCCGCCGAACAGCATCGTGTTGGACCAGAGCACCAGCAGCGGGCCAAGGGCCGCGAACACCGCGAACACCAGGGCCTGCGCCCAGCGCGGCCTGCGCCACGAGGCCGCGGGATTCGTTCCGCCAAGCAGGACGAGCGCGCCGATGACGATGGCGAGTGGCGCCGTATTGGGGCGGATCATGATGGCGGCGGTGACGGCGGCGCCGGCGGCCGCGGCGGCTCCCGCGCGCCCCCGGAGGCTCATCAGCCACGCCAGCACCCAGAACGCGGTGCACGGGACGTCGCTGCTGACATACAGGCTGTGCCGCACCGTCACCGGGCTTGCGCTGATCAAGGCCGCGGCGACGACGCCGCCCCAGGGGGCCGCCATGGCGGCGCCGACGCCGTAGATCGCCAGCGCCAGGACGCCGGCCATCAAGGGGCCGAACACGTAGGCCGCCAGCTCGCCGCCGACGCCCATGCACGCGGCGAGGAACACGGGAAGCCCGATCGGGTACTCGTCTACGTCCGTGCCCCTGATCGCGCCCGGGCGATAGCCGAGCGGGCTGCCCATCGTGTCCGCGTGCGGAAACTGCGGCTGGAACTGGAAGTGCACCGGCTTCTGGATCTCTCCGGACAGCCAGCGCCGGCCGGCGCTGACATAGCCCGATGGATCCGTGTAGATGGCGACGAAGCCGTTGCCGCGGATCTCAATCGCGCAGGCGAGCGCCGCGACGAGCAGAGCGGCATACAGGGACGCTGGCCGTGACAACCGTGTCACCGGTGCCGATGATACGGCAGACGAGGAAGCGTACGCGGTGACGTTCGCCTGGTCATCGTCGTGCTGGGGCTGACGGCGCTGGCCGCTGTCGCCCACGTCGCGCCGGTGGCGGATTATATTGCGGATCGGGCAAGAGCGGTCTGGCCTCAGCAGCGCCCGCAAGTCCACCTGCTATGCCCGTCGCATGTCCGACGGGAAACCGACCCTGCCAATCTCGCGGGCCGGCACGGCGGCGTACTACGTCCCATCCTCGGTGATCAAAGGCATGCTCGCGGGCATCGGCCTGACGCTGATCCTCAAGCAGGTGCCGCACGCGGTCGGCTACGACAGCGACGCCGAGGGCGACATGTCGTTCATCGAGCCCTCCGGAGAGACGACGCTGAGCACGCTCGCGGCTTCGCTCCAGCAGGTTCAGCCTGGCGCGGTGATCGCGGCGCTGCTCGGCATCGCGCTGATGCTCTGGTGGCCGCGCTCGCCCTTCGCGCGCATTCGCCTGCTTCCGGCGTCGCTCATCGCCGTTGCGGCCGGCGTGGGTGTCAACGAGCTGTTCGGGGTGTACCTCCCCGAGCTCGCCGTGCGCGGGGCCCACCTGGTGTCACTTCCCTCGATCGAGAGCGGCGGCCTCGTGCCGCACCTCGTGCTGCCGGATTGGAGCGCCGTGTCGAGCCCGGTGGTGTGGCAGCTGGCGGTCACGATCGGGCTCGTGGCGAGCCTCGAGTCGCTGCTCAACCTCGAGGCGACGCGCAAGCTCGATCCGCTTCGACATGACGCGCCCGTCAATCGGGAGCTCATGGCCCAGGGCGTGGGCAACATCGTGGCCGGGCTGCTGGGGGGCCTGCCACTCACCGGTGTGACGATTCGATCCTCGGCCAATGTCGATGCGGGCGCCCGCTCGCGCCTGTCGGTCATGGTGCACGCCGTCCTGATGCTCGGCGCACGTCCTCCTCCCGGGCTGGGCTGCGGGGCCCAACGCGCGGACGGCCGGCGTCAACGCCAGGTTCGGGAGG
>DAIRFN010000095.1:0-16591 GCA_036795065.1 Vicinamibacterales bacterium | reverse complement strand
CCGTCGAAGCACTTCGACATCCTCGGCATCAAGATGTTCGACAGCGCCGAGATCCGCATCCATCCGACCGGCGCGGGCATCGTCCGCACGGGTGCGAAGTCGCAGGGCCAGGGCCACGAGACGACCTGGGCGCAGATCGTCGCCGAGGAACTGGGCCTCGACCCGCAGCACATCATGGTCGAGGAGGGCGACACCGACACGGCGCCCTACGGGCTGGGCACCTATGCCAGCCGCAGCACGCCGGTCGCCGGTGCCGCCATCGCGATGGCCGCCAGGCGCGTGCGCGAGCGCGGCCGCAAGATCGCAGCGCACCTGCTCGAGGTGGGCGAAGGCGACGTGGAGTGGAAGGACTACAAGTTCCAGGTGAAGGGCGTGCCGTCCAAGAGCGTCACCATGAAGGAGGTGGCGTTTGCGGCCTATACGAACCCCGGCCAGAACGAGCCCGGCCTGGAAGCCACGCAGTATTACGACCCGCCCAACATGACGTTCCCCAACGGCGCGTACATCGCCGTGGTGGACGTGGACAAGGAGAGCGGTGAGGTGAAGGTGCGGCGGTTCCTTGCCGTGGACGACTGCGGCACGATCATCAACCCGATGATCGTCGAGGGCCAGGTGCACGGAGGCCTCACCGAGGGCTTCGCCATCGCCTTCATGCAGGAAATCCAGTACGACAAGGACGGCAACAACCTGAACACCAACTTCACCGACTACCTGGTGCCGACCTCGCTCGAGACGCCGCACTGGGAGACCGCGAGCACGGTGACGCCGAGCCCGCATCACCCGATCGGCGCCAAGGGCGTGGGCGAGAGCCCGAACGTGGGCAGCCCCGCGGCGTTCGTCAACGCCGTGGTCGACGCGCTGTCGCCCCTGGGCGTCCGGCACATCGAAATGCCGGTGACGCGCGACAAGGTATGGCGCGCCATTCGCGACGCGGAAGCGAAGAGAGGCCAGTCATGAACCTCCAGTACAGCGGCGAGGAGACCATCACGGCCGACAAGGCCACGGTCTGGGCATTCATCAACGACCCGGAAAAAGTCGGTCGTTGCCTGCCCGACGTGGTGGACGTCACCGTGCACGACCCCACCCACTTCGACGCCATTGCGCAGGTGGGTGTGGGCCCGGTGCGGGGCAAGTTCAAGTTCAAGTTCGAACTGCTCCCGGATGCGGCCGGCAACCGCATGGACATGAAGATCACGGGTGGCGGCTTCGGCAGCGCCATCGACCTGACGGCGGGCGCGGATGTCGTCGACGTCGGCGCGGGGACGACGAAACTCAACTGGAGCGGCCAGGCCATCGCGCGTGGGCCGGTCGCGGCGGTGGGCGGGCGCGTCCTCGACGCGCAGGCGCAGAAGCTCATCACGCAGACGTTCGCCAACGTCCGCGAGCGCCTCTCTGCGGGCACGGGATGACCACCGAGGCGATGGCGCGAACCACGCTGGCCGAGCGGTTCTTCCCGCTGGCGCAGGCCGCAGAGTTGGACCGCCTGCTCGACACGGTCGAGTGGTGCGCCATCTTCAAGGCAGGCACCAGCGACCAGACGTTCGACGCCTGGCTGCTGGTGCAGAAGGCGTTCGAGCCCCGCGTGGACGTGGCCGTGGGCCTCATCCAGATCCCTTCGGGCCGGGCGGCCAGCGATCATGTGGCCGCCCGCACGGGCATCGCACACAAGAGCCCGCAGCTGGTCCTGTTCCACCGGGGCAGGGCCGTCGCGCACCTGGACGAGCGGGCCATCCAGCCGGAGCCGATCCGCGTGCTGATGCAGGAACACTTGCCCTCGGTCACCGGCGCGCGCGTGGTGAACGAGCAGGTGGTGTCGCTGGCGCCGTACCACGCACTGCTCGGGGATTTCACGGAGGGACGCCTGCCCGCGGAGCGCTTCCAGTGGGCGTACCTCGAGCGGCTCGAGAGGGAGTCCACGTGGCGCGACGATGAGACGTTCGACCTGCTGAACGGGTTGTTCGAGAACCCATGGGGACGCGAGGTGCGCGCCGCACGGCTGGTGGCACGCGAGTTCCAGGGCCAGCTGGCAGGACAAATCGAGCCGCTGAAGGATCGAGCGTTGAACCTGATCGGGCGGATTCAGGCAAGGAAAGCGCGGTGATGGCCGACCCCTCGACGTTCTTCGACCGGGTCGCCGCGCTCCGCCGCGACGGGCAGCCCTTTGCCGTCGCCACGGTCGTGGCGCGGCGCGCGCCGGTGTCGGCCCACCTCGGCGACCGCGCCATCGTCTTCGCTGACGGCCGCATGGAAGGCTTCGTGGGCGGCGCCTGCTCGCGCGAGATCGTCCGGAAGCAGGCGCTGGAGGTCATCCGCGGTCGCCAGGCGCGCCTGGTGTCCATCCGGCCCGACGCCACCGAACAGTTTTCGTCGAGCCACGATCGCGTCGTCGTTCCCATGACCTGCGCATCGGAGGGTGCCGTGGACGTCTACGTGGAGCCCATCGTCAGGCCGCGGTCCATTGTCGTGGCTGGCGCCACGCCCGTGGCCGGCGCGCTCGCGCGCCTCGCGCGGGCCATGCGCTACCACGTGGTGCGGGTCGTGGATGCAGACGAGCACCGCGACATCGAGGCCGAAGCGGCGGAGGTGGGCGCCAGCGTGGCCACGCTCGAGTCACTCGAGGCGGTGCTGAAAGACGCCGTCGGCGGCGGGGGTGACTGCGCCGTCGTCGTGGCGTCGCAGGGTCACTACGACGAGCCCGCGCTCGAGACCATCCTCAAGAGCGGCGCGTCCTACGTGGGCCTGGTGGCCTCGCGCAAGCGTGGCGCCACCGTGCGCGCCTGGCTCGACGACAGCCACGTGCCCGGCGTGGAACGCCTGCGGAACCCGGCCGGGCTCGACCTGGGCGGACGCACGGCCGAGGAAGTGGCGTTGTCCATCCTCGCCGAAATCGTGCAACTGAGCGCCGCGCGGCCGATGGAGGCTCCCGCCCCAGAGGTCGCCGCGCGCGTCCCCGGCGCGGGCGGCGGGCGCGTCCTCCAGATGGCGTCGGCCACTGCTCCCACGCGGTCGTCACCGGGTTCCGCCGGCGTCGCCATCGACCCCGTGTGCCACATGGAAGTGGAGATGGCTGGCGCGAAGCACACGACCGAGGTCGCGGGCATCACCTACTATTTCTGTTGCGGCGGTTGCCGCGCGCGCTTCGTGAAGGATCCGCAGCGCTATCTCGCACCGACGCCATGATCAGCGCCGACGACATCCGCACACGCTTCCGCGAGCGTGGCTTCGTCGTGGACGAGGCCTTCGCTACCGCGCTCGAGATCATGCTCGCGCTCCAGAAGCCGCTGCTCATCGAAGGGCCGGCCGGCGTGGGCAAGACCGAGAGCGCCAAGGTCCTGGCTGAGGCGCTCGACACACGGCTCATCCGCCTGCAGTGCTACGAGGGCCTCGACGCCATGTCGGCCCTCTACGAGTGGAACTACCCGCGGCAGATGCTCCACGCGCGGCTCAGCGAGTCGAGCGGCACCACGATGGAGCAGCGCGAGGCCGAGATCTTCTCGGACGACTACCTGCTGAAACGGCCGCTGCTCGAAGCTCTCACCCAGGATCAGTCGCCGGTGCTGCTCATCGACGAAGTGGACCGCGCAGACGAGGCGTTCGAGGCCTACCTCCTCGAGGTGCTCGCCGAGTGGCAGGTGACCATCCCCGAACTCGGCACCATCCGCGCGCGACACCGCCCCCACGTCATCCTCACCAGCAACCGGACGCGCGAGCTCTCGGACGCGCTCCGCCGCCGGTGCCTGTTCCTCTGGCTGCCCTACCCCTCGCTCGAGCAGGAGATCGAGATCCTCCGCGCCCGCGTGCCGGGCCTCTCCGAGCGTCTCGCCGACCGCATCGCGCACCTCATGCAGGCGCTGCGCGGGCTCCCGCTGCAGAAGGCGCCGGGCGTGGCCGAGAGCCTCGACTGGGCCATGGCGCTCATGAGCCTCCACCGCGAGCACCTCGACGCCCGCACGCTCGAGCAGACGATGGGCTGCGTGCTGAAGATCCACGAGGACCGCGCGGTCGTGCAGGAGCATCGTCAGGCCATCGATCCGTACTTGTCGGACACGCCCGAGACGCTCGAACCCGGCGGCTACAGCCTGCGCACCGACTTCGGCATCGGGTCGGTCACGCGCCGCTGATGTATCCGTACGGCGATCTCCCCGGCAACCTCGCCGCGTTCTGCGGCCAGCTGCGTCGCGAGCATGGATTCCGCCTCGGCCCGGGCGAGCTCCGCGATGCCGCGCGCGCGCTCGAGGTAGTGGACGTGTTGGACGAGCGCCACGTCCGCCACGCGCTCCGGACCGTCCTCAGCAGCAGCCTCGACAACGCGCTCGCGTTCGACGACGCATTCGACGCGTTCTTCTTCCCTGGGCCGGAAGGGGTGCCGCAACCCGGTTTGCCCGCACAGGCCCGTCGCGACGACCGGCCACGAGAGGGCGCGCCCGAGGCCGGGCGGAGACCGCCCACTGGCGATCGTCACCGCGACACCGACCGCGAGGAAGGCGAAGGCCGCGCCGGCCATCTGGTGATGGACGAGGATTCGGAGGAGAGCGAGGAAGCGGCGGCGCGGACCGAACGCGCGAGCTACAGCCCCCTCGAGGCCGAAGGGCTCGCCGCCGTTCGACTCGAGCCGGTGAGCCGCGAATGGCGCCAGGCGGCGGCGATGCTGGTGCGCCGCCTTCATCTCGGGCTCTCGCGGCGATGGCGTCCCGGGCGTCGCGGGCGCCGCTTCGATCTCCGGCGGACGTGGCGGGCCAGCCTGCAGACAGGAGGCGAAGCCCTCACCGCGCGGTGGCTGCAGCGCCGGAGGCGGAGCCCGCGCTTCGTGATCCTCGTCGACGGCAGCCGATCGATGGCAGGCGCCGACCGCGCGGCCCTGGACCTGGCGGTGGCCGTCGCCAGCGTCACGCGGCGCGTCGAAGCCTTCGTGTTCTCGACGGCGCTCCGCTCCGTGACGCGCGACGTGCGCGTGGCCGCCGCGGGCCGGCCCGTGGACGTCGACCTCGGCCGCGAGGCCTGGGGCGGCGGCACCAATATCGGCGCCAGCCTGCGCACCTTCCTGCACCAGCACGGCGAGCGCCACGTCGGCCGCGACACGCTGGTGGTCATCGTCAGCGATGGGCTCGACGTGGGCGAGCCCGAGGTGCTGCGCGCGGCCATGCGCGAGCTGCACCGCCGGGCCGCCGGCGTGGCCTGGCTCAACCCGCTGATCGAGACGCCGGGCTACGAGCCCACCTCGCGAGGAATGGCTGCGGCCAGGCCGTTTGTGACGACCTTCGCGAGCGTACCCGACGCCGGGGGACTCACGCGCCTCGCGCGTTGCGTCCGCCTCCGCTGATTCGGGCGCATAATGGAAACGGAAAGCGAGGGAACCCATGGCCGAGCCACAATCGGATCCTCCGGCACCCCAGAAGTGCGCCCATCCGAGCTGCTCGTGCACGGCGCCCCCCGGCGCCAAGTACTGCAGCGACTACTGCAAGAAGGCGCCGGAAACCGAACTGCACTGCAACTGCATGCACAAGGGCTGTCACCTCTGATCGACTGACACATTCGGTCCGGCGACCGACGCCTCTGGACAATTCCTGTCATCCTCCGCGTGCAATCGCGGCCAGTCCCGCGCACTCACCGCTGGCAGCAATCCTGCAAAACAGCAGGCGATGGCTGAATGGTTCTCCGGTCGCGCGCGTTGGTTGCTGACCGTCGCGTGGCTCACCGCGGGCGCCGGGCTCGCCGGCGTGACCGCCGTCGACGTCCGTGCCCGCCTGGCGCCGCCCACGCCGCCCGAGGTGACCACCGATCTCACGGTGCGCAACGCCGTGGATCACGAAGGACGGCGCGCCTCGTTCCGGATCCTGCTCTTCTCGGACGAGTTCCGCTGGCGGCTCAATTCCTACGACACCATCGAGGACGGCGCCAGCTTCCCCGGCTTCACTGACGAGATGAAAGCCGTGCTCAACAGCGCGCGCGAGATCATCTGCGTGGGCGCGAGCTCTCAGGAGATCCCCGCGGGCGTCAGCTTCAAGACCGGGCGCGCGCAGGAGGAATGGCGGGCGGCGCGGCGCGCCGAGCGCATCGCGCTCTGGGTGCGCCAGGCCATCTCGAAGCCCATCCCCGTCCGCAAGCTGAACATCGGTCACCACGCACCCACGCGCGTGGCGAGGGACACGTCGGATCAGCGGCGCGTCGTCGTCATCCTCGTCCTCGATCACGACGAGGGCGCGAACGTGGACGAGTCGCTGCGCGCGGCGATGGAAGACGAGTCCAGGCGCGCGCCCATCTTCGATTCGCTGCTCACCGACTACTCGCTCGGTGCGGGAAAGACGTTCACGTGGGTGCCCTGAACGACCTGCCGGCAGAGCTGCTGGCGGGCTGGGCGCTGTGGCTGGCCGGTGGCCTGGCATTGATGTTGTGGTTCCGCCATCGCAGCGCCCGTCCCCGCCCACCGGTAAGCGCGCCCCGCATGCCTCCGACCGGCGCCATGCGGCTGTCGGGCACCCGGCCGGCCGCGTCCCGCCCATCGGGCGTGAGGCCGCCACCGGACGCGTTCTCAGAGCTGCAGTCGCTGCTGGACCCCACCGACGACCGGAGCCGGTAGGCCGCGGCGCTCGCCCCCCGGACGCCGACGGCGAGCTTCGCCGCCGTCGGCGATCGCGCCCCCTCGGCTAGACTGTGAGGCCATGAGGCGCCTCTTCACCGCCGCCCTGGCTGCCACCGCCGTCGTGGCCACCGCCGCGCAGCCGTCCTCCGTGGCCGCCTGGCGCGCCGCGCACGAGCGGCAGATCCTAGACGAGCTCCTGAAGTTCGTGTCACTCCCGAACGTCGCGGGCAACGACGCCGACATGCGCCGCAATGCCGACGCCCTCGAGGCGATGTTCACCAGGCGCGGCTTCACGGTCGAGAAGACGACGGGTCCGGGCTCGCCTGTCGTGTTCGCGACCCTCGACGTGCCCTCGCCCCGCGGTACCCTCACCCTCTACATCCACTACGACGGCCAGCCCGTGAACGAGTCCGAGTGGACGCGGTGCAAGCCCTTCGCGCCGTGTGTCCATTCCGCCGAGGGACCCGTCGCTCTCGACCAGACCACGCCCATCAACCCCGAGTGGCGCGTCTACGGTCGCTCCGCCTCCGACGACAAGGGCCCCATCGTCGCGGTGGTGAATGCGGTGGAGGCGTTGCGCACCGCGGGCACCGGCCCGCTGTGGAACCTCCGAGTGGTGCTCGACGGCCAGGAAGAGGCCGGCTCCGCGAACTTCCGCCGTTTCGCGGAAGCGCGCGCTGATGACCTGAAGGCCGACATCGCGATGACGCTGGACGGCCCACGTCATCCGAGCGGCCGGCCCACGCTGTACTACGGCGTGCGTGGAGGTGCGGGCCTCACAATCACCGTCTTCGGCGCGAAGGGCGACCTCCATTCCGGCAACTACGGCAACTGGGCGCCAGACCCCTCGATGCGCCTGGCCAAGCTGCTGGCCAGCATGAAGGACGACGCGGGTCGTGTCACCATCGCCGGCTTCTACGACGATGTGACGCCGCTGACGCCGACCGAGCTGAAGGCGCTCGACGACATGCCCAACGTCGAGGCCGTGCTGAAGAAGGACTTCCTGGTGGCGCAGCCCGAGCGCCCCGAGCAGCGTCTCGAGCGCAAGCTGAACGAGCCCACGTTGAGCGTGCTGGTCATGGAGGCGGGTGGGGGCTTCGACGCACCTGCGCGGTCCGCCATCCCCGCATCGGCCAGGGCGCGCATCGAGATGCGCCTGGTCCACGGCCTCGATCCCGCCAAACAGAACCGCCTGGTCGTGGACCACGTCCGGAAGCAGGGGTACTTCGTGGTGGACGGCCGCGACCCGAGCGATGCCGAGCGCCTCACCCATCCGCTCCTCGCCCGTGTGGACCTTCGCGGCGGCTCAACCGCTCCGCGCGTGTCGATGGACGATCCGATGACCAGGGCCGTGTTCACGGCCCTGACGCGCGGAGGCCGCGAGATTGCCCGCCTGCCCACCCTCGGCGGCGGGATGCCCTTTGCCAGCTTCAGCCAGCGGATGCCCACGGTCGGGCTTTCGATCGTCAACCACGACAATAACCAGCACGGCGCGGACGAGAACCTCCGCCTCCGGAACCTGTGGGAGGGGATCGAGATGATGGCCGCGGTGATGACGATGGACCGCTGAAACGAGGCCTTGCTGACCGGCGTCCCGGGGGCATAGACTGCGAGATCCGTGACGCGGATCCCTCCTTCCGCCGAGCCGGATCCGGTGAACGTGTCGCCACCGGAGCCCGAACGGCCTCGCTCTGCTTCGGCGGGCGCATCGCTGCCCGACCGGCCTCGACCTGCCTCGGACGGCGCGTCGCTGCCCGAGCGGCCTCCCCTTGCTCCGCTGGGCGCATCGCTACACGAACCTCGCCACCGCGCGGCGAGCGAGACGCTGTCCGAATCATCCGTCCGTGTCGTCGTCCCATTGCCCACGGACGACTCGCTGGCGGCGTTCGAATCGGAGCGCCATCTGTCGCGCAGCCGGAGCGGGTCCGGCAGAAGGCCCTGGAATCCCCCACCCGCCCCGACATCACGGCGCTTCTCCTGGAAGCGCGCGGCCCTGGCTACCGTCATCGCCCTTGCCGTGCTGCAGAGCGCCCTTATCGCGTGGTGGGTGGCGACCGGGTCCGCGCCATGGTCGGCCGCCACACCCACCTCGGCGCCCGTGACCATCACCTCCGATCCGGTCGGCGCGTCGGTGAGCCTCGACGGCGCCGAGCGCGGTGTCACGCCCCTCACCACAGACGTGCCGGCAGGCGCGCACACCCTGCAGGTGGGCAGCGGGGCGACGGCCCGCACTCAACCGCTCGACGTGCGTGGCGGCGTGGCCTCGGCGGTTCACATCGTCCTGCCCAGCGGACCGGCCCAGCCCGCCCGTCCCACAACCGGTGGCCTCCAGGTCACGACCGAGCCGCCCGGAGCGACGGTCGTCATCGACGGGCAGTCGCTCGGGGCTGCACCCCTGACAGCCGACGGCCTGTCGCCAGGCACTCACGAGGTCGTGGTCACGCGCGCCGGCGTCACGGTCCGCCGATCGGTCGACGTGGACGCGGGGAATACGGCATCGCTCATCATCTCCATGACCGGTGGGGGCATCGCCTCCGGCTGGCTGGCCATCGCCAGTCCGGTGCCCGCACAGATCTTCGAGAACGGCACGCTCCTCGGCAGCACCGACACGCCACGCATCCTCCTTCCGGTGGGCTCGCACGATCTCGAGATTGTGAACGAGGCCCTCGGCTACCGCGAGCGGCGCAGCGTCCAGGTCGTCAGCGGGCGCGCCGCCACCATCCAGCTCGGCACGGTGAACGGCGTCGTCAGCGTGAACGCACAGCCCTGGGCCGAGGTCTTCATCGACGGACAGCGCGTGGGCGAAACGCCCATCGGCAACCTGTCGGTGCCCATCGGCAATCATCAGCTCGTCCTTCGGCACCCACAGCTGGGTGAGCGCCGGCAGACGATTGCGGTGGGCGTGAACGCGCCGCTTCGCGTGGGCGTCGACTTGAGGAAGTGACGTGATGTGGCTCTGGCGACTCACACTGGTCGCCCTGCTGGCTGGGGTGCCCGTTGCGGCTGCCGCCCAGGATGCGCTCGACCAGGTGCGGCAGCTCTACGCCTCCGCCGACTACGAGGCCACGCTCCTGGCGCTCGATCGGGCCGAGGCCGTGCCGGCGCCCGAGCGGACCGCCGAGATCGATTACTACCGCGCGCTCTGCCTCATCGCCCTCGGCCGCACCGCCGACGCGGACGTGGTCATCGAACGCATCGTCGCTGCCAACCCGCAATACGAGCCCGGTGAAGACGAGGCGGGGCCTCGCGTGCGTGCGGCCTTCGCGAGCGTGCGCCGTCGCCTCCTTCCGCAGATCGCCCGCGATCAATACACCGCCGGCAAGGCCGCGTACGACCGAAAGGACTTCGGCAAGGCAGAGGAGGATTTCCGGAACGTGATGGATGTCACGGAGGGTCGGACATCGGAGGACGCGGACCTTGCCGACCTCCGCACGCTGGCCGGCGGCTTCCTCGACCTGAGTCGCGCGGCGAGGATCAAGCTAGATCCCCCGCCCGCGCCCGAGCCGCCGCCACCGGCCAGCCAGCCCGTGCCGGTCGCGACCGAGCCCCCCAGCGACTCGGTCGTCATTCAACAGGCGTTGCCCCTCTGGAACCCGACATGGCTGGGTTCCCAGTCCCGGCTGGAGTTCCAGGGCTCGGTCGAGGTGACCATCGACGAGAACGGCGACGTCACGTCGGTACGGATCCTCGCGCCGATCCACCCGGCGTACGACCCGCAACTGGTGGCCGCAGCCAAGGCCTGGAAGTACCAGCCGGCGCGCCGCAACGGCAAGCCGATCGTGTCCACCCGGCGCGTGGACGTGGTGCTGCGGCCGAACGAGTGACGCGCGCGGCGCCTGCCGCCCTGCGCGTTTTCGGTTAGGATTTCCGGCATGCCCCTGCCGCCGCCCACGCAGATGGTCCTGCGGGACGGCTACTGCGAGTTCGACTTCGGCCAGCCCGATCCGGACCTGCTTCCCACCTCGGAACTGCGGCAGGCGGCCGCCGCCGCGCTGGACACGTTCGGCCCCGACATGCTCGCCTACGGCGCGCCCGAAGGGGCGTGGCCGCTCCTCGCCTGGATCCAGGAACGCGTGCATCAGCGCGAGGGCATCGCGGTGGGGCTCGACGAGTGCGTCGGCACCGCCGGCAACTCCGACGCGATCGACCAGGTGTGCACGCTGTTCACCCAGCCCGGAGACGTGGCACTGGTCGAATCGCCCACCTATCACCTAGGGTTGAAGATCCTACGCGATCATCGGCTGGACCTGCGGGCGGTCCCGGTGGACGCCGACGGCCTTCGCGTGGACGCGCTGGAGGACACGCTGCTCCAACTGGAGCGCGAGGGGAGGAAGGCCCGGCTGCTGTACACCATCCCCACGTTCCACAACCCCACCGGCGTGAACCTCGCGATGGATCGCCGCCGCGCGGTCGTGGACCTGGCGGCTCGCCACGGTTTCCTCGTGCTCGAGGACGATGTGTACCGTGAGCTATCGTACGACGACGTGCCGCCGCCCTCGCTCTTCTCGCTGGCGCCACGCGGGACGGTGATGCGGATGGGGTCGTTCGCCAAGGCGCTCGCGCCCGGGCTGCGTCTCGGGTGGCTCAACTGCAGCGCCGAGCAGGCGCGCCGGTTTGCGGATGGGGGACTGCGCGACAGCGGCGGCGCGCCGAACTTCACGGCGGCGATGATGGTGGCGTCGCTGTGCCGGTCCGGCGACTTCGACACCCACGTCGCCCGGCTCCGGGCCGCGTATCGCGAGCGGCGCGAGGCGCTGGCCGCGGCGCTCACCCGGCACCTGCCAGACGGCTGCGCGTTCATCACGCCCGGCGGCGGCTACTTCATCTGGGTCACGCTGCCCGCTGGCGTGGACGCCGACGCAGTGCTGCGGTCAGCCGAAGCCCGCCGCGTGACGTTCATTCCCGGCAGCCGCGTGTGCATCGACGGGGGCGGAGACAATTTCCTGCGACTCGCGTTCAGCCTGATGAAGCCAGACCAGTTGGAGGAAGGGGCGCGCCGCCTGGGCACGGCAATCGCCGATGTCGCCGTCACGCAACTGTGATTAGATGCGATTCCAGTCGATTTGATTGACGAATAAGTGCGATGTACAGTGCCGCCCGTGTCGCACCTCGTCGCCGCCGGTCGCGTTCCGGCCATCGTTGCCACCCTCCTGCTTGCTCTCGCCGTCCCCGATGCCACGGCCCAGATCTTCCAGTGGGGCCCTCACCGGGGTTGTCCGGGATGCGCAAGGCTCTCCGCTCCCGGAGGCCAGCGTTGCGGCGCGTGACACCGCAACGGGCCGCCAGCGTGACGGGCGCGCCAATCGCGGCGGCCGCTTCCTCATCGCCGGCCTCCCGCCGGGCCACTACGACCTGATCGTCAGCCTCGAGGGGTTCCGGCGCGTCGAGCGCCGCGGCCTGCGGGTCGTCACCGGAGAAACGCTCGCCGTCGATTTGGTGCTCGAGTTCGGTGGTGTCCAGGAGGCCGTCCTCGTCACCGGCGACGCCTCGGTGTTCGGCACTGAAACCGGCGGTCTCGGCCAGGTCGTCGCCGAGGAGCAGGTGCAGAATCTGCCGCTGAACGGCCGGAGCTTCATCTCGCTGGCCGCGCTTGCGCCAGGCGTGGCCCTGCCGCCTGGGTCGTCGCTGCCGCGCATCAACGGCGGACGGCCCCGCACCAACGAGTACATCTTCGACGGCCTCTCGGTGTTGCAGCCCGAGCCTGGGCAGGTGCCGTTCTTCCCCGTCATCGACGCCATCCAGGAGTTCAAGATCGAGAGCAACAGCCCGCCCGCCGAGTTCGGTCGCTTCAACGGCGGTGTCGTGAACCTGACCACACGGTCAGGGACCAACGATCTCTCTGGCCGGGCCTTCGACTTCGTGAGGCACGAGGCCCTGAACGCCAGGAATCCGTTCGCCCCTGCCGGTACCAAGCCGGCGTTCCGCCGGCAGCAGTACGGGGGCGTGGTCGGCGGCCCGGTGGTGCGGGGCCGGACCTTCTTCTTCGCCGACTATCAGGGCCAGCGCCAGGACATTGCCCGCACGGTCATCTCGACGGTGCCAACCGCACTGCAGCGGCAAGGCGTGTTTACCGAGCCCATCTCGGGGCGTGTGCCTGTGATCTACGATCCTGCCACGACCGTCGTCACGGGAGGCACGGCCACCCGTCTGCCGTTCGCGGGCGGCGTCATTCCGGCCGACCGCATTGACGCGGTCGCACGGGACCTCCTCGCGCGCTATCCGCTGCCCAACCGCCCTGGCACGGCCAACAACTTCGAACGCACGAACAACGAGACCGTAAACCAGGATCAGTTCGGCTTCAGGATCGATCATCGGCTCTCGGCGCTGGGCGATCGGATCTTCGCCCGTCTGACCAGGTTCGGGGAGCACTTCCTTCCCGTCTCGCCACTGCCGGAGGGCAGCGGAGCCACCACGGGCACCCTGGGCCCCCAGCACACCCACTCGTGGGCCCTGGCATCGGCCTGGCAACGCCCCATTTCCACGCAGCTGCTCAACGAACTGCGGGTGGGAGACACACGGCGGCGGGTGTCTCGGCGGGCCGTCGAACTGCCCACCGGTCCAGAGGCGGACCTGGGCCTGCCCGGCGTCCCCACCGAGGCACGCTTCCCGTCCACGCTACCCACGTTCCAGGTCGCCGGCTACCAGTCGCTGGGTTCGCCCGCCAACACCGCGACCGACTTCGGCACCAGCGTGACCCAGGTGGCCAACACCGTCACGTGGCTCCGCGGCAATCACGCGGTGAAGATCGGTGCGGACCTGCGCTGGTCCCGCCTGAACGTCGTCCAGCCGCCGTCGCCGACGGGCCTGTTCCAGTTCACGAACCTGTTCACCGACCAGCCGGGTGTCGCCGGCACCGGCACGCCGCTCGCGAGCTTCCTGCTCGGCCAGGTGCAGACCTTTTTCATCGACCTGCAGCAGGATGAGATCAGGAATCGCGCCCACGTGCAGGAGTATTTCGTCCAGGACGACTGGCGAACGTCCGATCGCCTCACGGTGAACGCGGGCCTCCGCTACACCCTGAACTTCCCATCGGTGGAAGAGCAGAACCAGGCGGCAGTGCTCGACTTCGATACGCGGCAGCTGGAATACCTGGGACGCGACAGCAATCCGAGATCGGCCCGGCGGCTGCACTGGACGGATTTCGGCCCTCGCCTTGGCGTCTCCCTGCGCCTCTCCCCGCGTGATGTGCTACGTTCCGGCTACGGAGTGGTGTGGATCGAGCAGGCAGGCATCACCACACCCTTCACCACTCCCGCCTTTCCATTCCTCCAGACGGTGTCCCAGCGCACGCTCGACAACGTCGCGCCGGCCTTCGTGCTGGCGGAGGGCCCCAGCGTGTCGCCCATCCCTCTTGCGCCAGACGCCGGGCTCGGCCAGGGCGTGTTCAGCGTGGACCGCGACCTGGGTTCGGGATACGCGCAGCAGTGGCACGCCGCCTGGCAGCGGGAACTGAGCGCGGGGACGATGCTCGAGCTGGCCTACGTCGGCTCGAGGATCACCCGCATCGGCGTTCCTGACGCCAACCTCAATCAACTGACCACCGATCAGCTCGCGCTTGGCTCCCCGCTGCTCGAGCGTGTGCCGAACCCGTACTTCGGCCTCATTCCACGTTCGTCTTCCCTGGGCGACCCCACGATCACGCGGGCGCAGCTCATGAAACCGTTCCCCGAATACACGACCGTCAGCCTCTACCGCAACAACATCGGCACGACGGCATATCACGGGTTCGAAGCGAGGCTCGAACGTCGGTTCTCGCGGGGTTTCTCGATGCTCGCGAGCTACACGCGCTCCAGGCTGATCGACGACGCCTCATCCGTGTTCGACGCCTCCATTCTCACCGGGCCCGTCGCCAACGCGCCGGTGGCCGACGCCTTCGACCGTGCGCGCGACCGCGATGACTCCAGCGGCGACATCCCCCACGTGTTTGTCGCGTCGGTCGTGGCCGAACTGCCCTGGGGCGAGGGGCGCCGGTGGCAGCCTGGGGGCCTCGTGGGAGCCGTGGTGACCGGATGGACGATCACGGGCATCGCGACCCTGCAGTCGGGCACGCCGGTCGCCGTGACGCAGGCCACCAACTTCAACGCCTTCGCCGGGTTCGGTACCCAGCGCCCGAACCTCGTGGGCAATCCGGAGCTGCCCGCTGATGAACGGTCGACGTCCCGCTGGTTCAACACCGCGGGCTTTGCCGTGGCTCCGCAGTTCACCCTGGGGAGCAGCTCACGCAACCCCGTGCGTGGCCCAGCCTATCGCAACCTCGATCTCGCGCTGATTCGCAGCCTGGGCCTCCCGCGCGGGACTGGGCTCGATCTGCGGGTCGAGGTGTTCAACGTGACGAACACCCCGGCCCTGGGTGCGCCAAATGGGCTGCTGGGCTCACCGGCCTTTGGCACCATCACCTCGGCCGGCGACCCGCGGGTGGTTCAGCTCGCGGCGAGGCTCGTGTTCTAGAACCCAAGTGAACGGCAGGACCGTACAAAGAACGAGGGGGGCAGGATCTTCTCCCGCCCCCCCTCTGGTCCTGACTCCCGACCCTTGCCGTTACTGCCGCGGCGCGGTCGTGGTCGTCTCGGTCTGCGGCAGGCGCAGCGAGATGTACTCACCCGTGTAGTTGCCACCGCTCACGCCCACCACGATGTACTGGCGGCCGTCGAGCGAGTAGGTCATCGGGTGGCCGACGATGGGCGCCGGCAGCAGCACCTCGCCCACCTGGGCGCCGGTGTCCTTGTTGTAGGCGCGGAGCATCGCGCCGCGCGCGCGGCCCGGAGGCGCCGTGGGCTGCGGGTCGCCCGCGATGACGAGCGTCTTCGTGATGAGCACGCCGACGCTGCCGCTCTGACCGGTCTTCGGGATGTTCATTCCCTTCAGCAGCGGGTGGTTGCGCACCGCGTCCGGCGTGTCGCCGTGCGGCACCTGCCAGCGGAGCGTGCCGTTCGAGAGGTCGATGGAGGCCATCACGCCGTAGGGCGGCTTCACGATCGGCAGGCCGTCGAGACCCTGGACCAGCGCGCGGCGGCCGGCCATGCCCGGGAAGTTGAATGCAGGCGCGCCGCCAGGACCCGCCGCAGGACGTTCACGGCGCAGGCCGTAGTCCGGCTCGGCTTCCCAGCGCGGGAGGCGCGGCTTGTTCTTGAAGTTTTCCGGGTTGACCTTCTCGAACTCCTCTGCATCGTAGTGACCCACCGAGACGGCCGCGTTGCCCGCCTGCGTGTAGAAGTGACCCGTCTCCAGGTCGAAGCCCGCGCCCGGCCAGTTGGTGCCGCCGCTGGTGTTGGCGATGTTGATGCCGCCGAGCAGCTTCGATTCGGGGCCCGTGGGCGGCACGTACGGCGTCGGCTCCCAGCGGAAGAGCGCCAGGTTCTTCAGCGCCTGGGCGCGCAGCGCCGGCGTGAAGTCGATGAGATCGTCTTCCGCGATGTGCGTCCGCGAATAGGCGGGCGGCTTGGTCACGAAGGGTTGCGTCGGCCAGGTCTTCTCGCCGTGTATCGTCGACTGCGGCACCGGGCGCTCTTCGATCGGCCAGATGGGCTGACCCGTGATGCGGTCGAAGGTGTAGAGCCAGCCCTGCTTCGAGGGCACCGCCACGAGCTTGCGGGGCTTGCCCTCGACCGTCGTGTCGATGAGCAGCGGCGCCGACGACATGTCGTGGTCCCAGATCGGGTGGTGCACGAACTGGAAGTGCCACTTGTACTTGCCGGTCTTCAGATCCACCGCCACGAGGCTTTCCGCGTAGAGGTTGGCGCCCAGGCGGTTGCCGCCGTACTCGTCAATCGTCGGCGACTCGACGGGCAGGTACACGAGGCCCGCTTCGGGGTCAGCCGTGATCTGGGTCCACACGCCGGTGTTGCCGGTCCACTCCCAGGAGCCGCCCTCCCAGGTCTCATGACCGGGCTGGCCGGGGCCGGGCATCGTGTCGAAGCGCCAGATCTGCTTGCCGGTGCGGACGTCGTAGGCGCGAACCAGGCCCTTGACGTTCGTGCTGTACACGTAGCCCAGGCCCTCGAACATCGACGA